>JASLWR010000051.1 GCA_030740765.1 Thermoplasmatota archaeon | reverse complement strand
CAGTAGGCGACATAGAAACTTTACTAGTTTCTATTAGCCCTAATAGAATCTCTGATTCTATGTCGGGACTTGGCTTTTCAAGACCAGCGTCACGCTCCCGACTTTAAGAAGAAAAAATCAAAGCGGGGCTATGCTGACGACGTTGTTACCCCGGAGCACTACCATCCCAAGGCGTTTCTTGACTTCGTTCAGATCCTCCTCGGTTTCGGAAAGCACCATGTTCATGTAATCATCGTATCCTGTGAGTGTTCCGGTAAGCTTTCTACCGTCTTTTAAAAGCAGGACTATCTTTTTATTGAGCGTCTTTTCAAGTATCTCCAAAGGCATCGGCATGATCATTACCCGAGGCTGGAAACACAAAAGGCCGATATAAATCTTTCCTCCGTGATGGTCAAGGAAAAATCCCGAAATGACATTGGGGTGAGAGATAGAATAGCAAAATTGTTGCCCGGCAAGGCTGGCCGTCGCCACAGTGCAACCCATCTCAAGACCGGCCATTAGCTTCCGTCAAGCTAAATGCAGACACACCTGATGCGAAGCACACTTTCAAACCTGGCCTAAGGGATAAACTTATCAAGTGCCGTCGTTCATGAGAGTAATGTTAAATATAACATTAATTATGTGGTAGGAAAATCCAATCGGGCAATTCATGGGCAGATATTATATTATATGGTATATAATAGAGAACAAATGAGACCCTTGTAGATTAATTAAAAACGGATATTCGAACAATGCCCGAATATTTAACAGGTGGATCTGATGGTAAAAAAGAGAACAGATGATAAAAAATGGGGAAAAACCTTATCATCAGCGTCGGGGAAAAAGGCGAAAGATGAAAGCCTGACCACCAAATTCAAAATGTATTTCGGTTACGGAGATTACGAGGGTAAGGATACCTGGTTTTCCCGTAATTGGTGGTTACTGTTGGCGCTGGCGGGAATATTTTTGGTGGGTATGTTCCTGAGATCTTATTTCTATTTTCCCATGGCACAAGACGTGGGCTTTTCAGGGAACGATCCATATTATCACAAGAGAGTTGTAGATTACATACAGCATTCTCATTCACACCTTATTGAGGACAACATGCTGAATTACCCTGTTGGCGGCGCCAATCCGCGACCTCCGTTCTATAACTGGTTCGTAGCTGTTTTCGGTATCATTCTATCACCGTTGTTCGGATTCAATGTAAAACTCTCCACAGAGTCGATCATGTATCTTGCACCCTCCTTCTGGGGTGCTTTGACAGTTTTTCCAGTCTATTTCCTCTCTAAAGACATGTTCGGTAAAAAGGCTGGTGTTGTAAGTGCATTTCTCATGGCATTCATGCCTTCCCATATTGAACGGTCTCCCGCAGGATTCTCAGATCACGATTCCATAGTAGTTTTCTTCGTGGTGCTGTCGATATTCCTGCTTTTCAGGGCTTATCGATCGTTGAAGCACGAAGACTGGGTGAAGAACTGGCGTAGCTCGAACTCGATTTATTTGGGTTTTTCCACCTTCTTCAGAAAGAACAAGGTATCAATCTATTACTCGCTTCTATCGGGGGTTTCGCTGGCAACCATAGCACTCACCTGGAAGGGTTTTCCCTACGCCTTGGTGATCATAATCATATATTACATGCTTCAACTTCTATTCGATCGATTCAGACACGTCGATTCCACAGGAGTTTTCATATGTACCTTCCTGGCTCTTTTCTCGGCCTTGGCCATCTCGTTTCCGTACTATTCGGTACTCAGTTTCGGAACCTGGGCCACGCCGGTTTATTTCCTTGCGGCAGTGGTGGTAATCGGAGTTTTGCTTATACCCACCCGAGATTACCCTTGGATCATAGTACTTCCGCTAGGTGTGATAGTATCCGTGGTGGGCTATCTCATCCTGAGCATAATCGCACCTGCCGCCGCTGAAGCGCTGTTGACGGGACAGGGTTATTTCGTGAAGACGAAACTGTACTCCACAATTGCAGAGGCTCAGCCCCCTGCATTTTCCAAATTGATAGTTGCCTACGCAATGATAGTGTTCTTCCTTGCAGTGATCGGAATGGTAAAGGCAGCCTTTCAGGTGCCAAAACACTGGAAGAAGGAATTTATTTTTATTGTGGTCTGGGCCATCGTTGCCGTTTACATGGCCATGTCCGCCGCCCGTTTCATGTTCAACGCCACACCGGTGATCGCCATCATCGCCGGATGGGTGCTCTACGACCTGATCAAAAAAATCAACTTGAAGAGTAAGATGTTGATATTCTATACTCTCCTGCTTGGTCTGTCCCTGCTTCTGCTTGGATGGTGGGGGATCAGTCATGGATTTGGATACAGGTATACGTTATTCGTATTCATGGCTGCAATAGCAATGGCAGTCATCCCCATTATCGTGGCTGTCTTTGATCATTACGATAAACGACCGGCCATAATGATAATGGTTGCAATGCTCGCAATATGGACCCTTTCGGTCATTGTTATGATCATAATGGATGAAAACCTGAAATGGGACAACTTCGGCACTGTGCTTCTGGATAATATTAACATTTGGTATTTCGGTCTGGCAGCTCTGGGGATCATGGTCCTTCCGATACTCATTTTCATGACAAAAAGGACTTTTGCGATTCTCCATATCGTATTGATCACTTCCATCACACTTCTGATAATTGGTCTAAAGGATATGGGTTCTTTCGACAGTCTTTTCAGCTGGAAACCTTTGGTAGCTGCAATCGGATATTCAATAATTCCCGGCGGAATATTGTTATTCAATATCTATTTCCTGGTCTCGGATAAATCTTACCGGAAGGAGACGGGTCGAAAGGTGTTTTTCGTGGGAATGGAACTGTGGGTGCTTTCCTTTTTCTTCAATCCACTCGTATACACGGGTCTTGCCGTCTTTGCACTTTTCATGGTAAATCTTTACCTCCTTGCTCCTTATCGGAAATCATTCAAGCACAAGACTAAACCCATGCACGTGATCATCACGTTATTCATCGTATTCATCGTTATATTTCCCACTTGTTGGTTTGCCATAGACGCGTCCTTGCCCTATGAGAAAAAATATGAGATGAATAACAGGGTCTCCAGCTCCATCCCCGATTTTATCAAAAGCGATACTGCTTCGAGCAACAAGTATTTCGGTGCTTTTGGCCATGGTTTCACTTCGGAATACTGGAGAAATGCGTTCGATTGGCTTAGTAAACAGGATGTGGATCGACCACCCGAGGAAAGACCCGGTTTCGTAAGCTGGTGGGATTACGGCTTCTGGTGCGCCTACCTGGGACAACATCCCACTGCAGCCGATAATTTCCAGTACGGTTACCAGTTTGCAGGAAGTTTCATAGCCTCACAGAATGAATCGGAGGCTGTTGGGTTGATGGTTGCCAGGACAATCGAGGGCGGCATCAAGGATGCTGAAATGAAAGAAAAGATCACAGCCATCCTCGATAGCGAAAAATATTTCGGAAACGAAAAAAAATACGAGAGCAGCCTAGATTCGACCAAGCTCAGCGCAAGTGAAAAGATATTCGAAATGTTGACATATCCCGAGGAATACATAGAGGAGATAAAGAACAACCCCGAGAAATACGGAAAATATTTGCAACTGCTCTATGGAAATGCCCGATATGCGGCAGTAAGAGGGATGCTGATGCCTCTTGGAGAGGATAAGATAATCGATCTTATGGCCGACGTGGAAGGGATAACTGACAAATGCATAAGATATTTTGCAGTTGATTATCGATTATTTCCATTCACTGCACAGAACACTGGTATCTTTTACGCACCTATCAAGCTGGCTGACAAGGACATTGAGGATTTCCTTGAATATTTGGCTGTTACCACCGAGGGTGAAATGACCATGGAGGAACTGGAGGCCAGGATAGAAGAAGAACCCGAGTTCCGTGAGCAGGTAACGGACTATAAACTGAAATACACGGATCAGTTCTACAATTCCATGTTCTACAGGTGTTATATCGGTTACAGCGGAAAGGACCTTGGGGCGGGTGATCTCGGAGTACCACTGCTTTCCCCCACGGGCGAGTTCGCTTCAAACCAGTATTTTCAGCCGATGCAGGGATGGAACATGAGCCATTTCAGGCTAGTGTACCGAACAACCTACTACACACCCAAGGACCCAGAGAACGCTTCGTTCCCTGAGGATTTCACAGCCATGAACTCCGATGAAGCATATGAGAATTACGCCAAGCAGGGCGGATACCAGATATCCGGGTTAAGACAGGGGGCCTTCTTCCTGAAATACTATCATGGTGCCCAACTTGTGGGAAAGTTGAGGGCAGAAGGGGAGGACGGAACACCCATGCCCGGAGTCAGAATAACTGCAGTGGACGAATACGGTATCCTTCATGACGTGGCGATTACAGATGAGAACGGTAATTACAACTTGACGCTTCCGTTCGGTGAGGTCACTGTGGTGGCTTCCAAGGACGGATTCGACGAGGAAAACGAGCTTTTCTCAAAATTAATGGGGAACGAGAAAAATATTTTGAATCAAACTGTTCTCCAGATATCGGACGATCAGGCCATGAGACGTGGGGACTGGATCATCAAAAAAGACCTCACTGTAAAAAGGTCCTCCTTGAATGGTAAAGTGTATTTCGATGAAAACAACGATGGTGAATACGACAATTTCGACAGACTGGCTGAAGAAGCAGTTGTCGAGATCGTTTCAAGTGACGGACGTGAAATAACCTACAACGATAATATAGAGAACGGCGAATTCAACCTCACCAACGTACTTCCTGCGGAATACGATTTCAAGATAATGACGGAAGGGCATACGGTTAATATCAAAGACCCTTTCTCTGTGGATCCCAACGTAAATGAAAGGTTCAACATGTTCACGTTGAACCTTCTAATTCCCCAGGGGAATATCTCGGGGAACATAAGCTTTAGTAACGGTACTCGTGCACCTTCGATAAATGTGGAACTGAGAGATAATGAAAACGGCACGATTTATCATACTGATACCAATCAAACCGGGCATTATGATTTCGGATCCCTTCTACCGGGAAACTATTCCGTGGTGGTTGATCATACCCTGTACAAAAGGATAATGACGGAATTGGACCTTGAGGAGGGTTCCCTAGCCCAGCACAACTTCACTTTGACCGAGGTCGTTCCTGTATCCGGCGAAGTGTATTATGAAGCAATCAATGATAATGAAGAACCGCTTCCAAATGCCAGGGTTCAGTTCATTAACGAGTTATACCCTGAAAATATAATAGTGGTCACCACGGACCAAAACGGTCAATACCTTGCCAATCTGTCACTTGGAAACTACACCATATATGCGGATTACACAAGAGGAGGGGAGCACTATACATGCCTGGAAGAAGCAGAGTTCCGTGCAGGTTTCGCATATTCGAGAGATATCGAGCTAACTAGGTCGATAAAGATAATGGGTACTCTTGGTATAGATGATGAGATCGAGGTAGATGACGAGAATTCGACGGAGGGAGTACTTGTCCGATTCAGGGGCGAGGGAGCTAATTACTTCGTACCAACCAATGAGAGCAGTTATTTCTCTACCTATCTACCGGAAGGAGAATATCAGATATCCGCTGATTTATTCCTGAAAGGAGATTTTGGAGTTGCTGCAAAGCACATAGCGGGGACGGGAGGAGAAGAATTCACAGTAAACCTCATAGCAAATTGGGCTAACCCTGTCTACGGTTTTGTGTTCTGGGATCGAAACGGAGATATGAATCTGACAATCGGGAACAAGACTATCGATATTATAGCACTCACGGAACAATACCGGGAAACAGAACCCGAACTGGATGATATCGGGGATACGGAGCAAGGTGAAGAAACTCCCACTTCCGTATCTGAATCAATTGAAACTGGTACCAGGGCGGACGAAAATGTGAGCGAGGATGAAGAGATCCCGCTCAACGTTGGTAATGTTACCATTGAAAATGCTACAAACGATACTGTTGAAACACCGCTCTTGTACGAGAACCTGACCCCTGCCCACGTGGAATTCCGGCAAGGGGAGAATGTGTTCAGGGCTGATACGAACGTTACCGGTTTCTTTACACGTCTCCTTCCCCTGGGGGATTTCAATATGCGAATAGAGACGGATGAAATTGCATTGTTCGAAACCACCATCACCGTTGCTGACGGGAAGGACGACCTGATTCTACCTCCAGTGAAGCCAAATAACGTAACCTTCGATATATTTTTGGGGGTCGACCGGGACCTCGACGGGCTGCTTCAGGAAGAGGAGCTTTTGAAGAGTTACGAGCTGGAATTCACCGGCTCAACTCCAGGAGCCGTTAACGCCAGTTACAACTTCAGAAAAGGGACCCCCAAGGAAGGTTCGTTGGTACCGGGTGAGTATGAAGTGAGATACCTGAAAGAGTTCACGCTCTCAGGGACTGATGTCCGCCAAAGAATGGAAACCAACATCACTCTGAATTTGGGTGAGAGTGATCGTGAGCTCAATTTCCTCGTGAACGAGACAGTTCGTTTCTCCGGGGAGGTAAAGACCGAGACGGACCTGCCTGCAGTGAATGCGACCCTGATTCTCAGGTCGATACTCTCGAACACCACAACGGAAATAATATGTGATAGCCAGGGGAAATTCGATGAATATGTTCCTTTCGGAATGTATTTCGTTAGAACCCGGATCATTGAGGGCACCTCAAACTTCCTCTTCAGAGAGATTATGGACATCTCGCCGGGAAACAGTCCTTTCCCTATAACTCTTATAAAAGCACACTCCTTTAACATAACGGTTTTCTTCGATAAGAACCAGGACGGCGGGTTCCAGGGAGCGGAAAAGCTGATAAACGTACCTGTAATCATATCCGCTGACATCACATCAACACACACCACGGACTACAACGGTTTTATTACCACCTCCCTATTACCCGGGAAAACCTATAACATATCCATGGATCACCTGACCTCGGACTCGTCATTCAAATATACAGCGAAAGAGACGGTGGTCATGCCAGACGGGCCATACGAGATCTATCTTCCCATAAGCAAATACATCAAGGTGAAAGGGAAATCATACTGGGACAAGGACAACGACAATACATTCGATGGTGGCGAGGAAATAGCTGATGCTGACCTCAGTTTTTCCGCTCTGGGAAATTCCGGGGATTATGCGGCCCGTTCGAATGCCGACGGTCAGTGGAATGTTTTCCTGCCAATTTCTCTTGATAACAAGCAGGAATATGAATTTTCCATCGAAGCTAACAGCTTTGACCCGGATGTATTTATTAAAGAGGTATCCATATCCAACAAGACATTCGATATTGCTCTCGAACCACGGAAACTTGAATATCGTGGTATCGTATTTAGAGATACCGACAATAACGACTCATTGGATCCTGACGAACTCCCAGCACTCTATAATACGATAATCAAATTTAGCACAAATTCCGAGACTGGTGAAAATACAAACGCAAGCACAGACGCAAATGGCAATTATAAAATCGAACTTTACCCGGGGGAGTATTTAATTGAAATACTTTCTGTGGACGATGAAGTCTATATGTATGAAACGAAGGAAATCGTCATCCTTGGTGAAGACAAACTCTATAACATTCCCATGGTCCCGGGTGCGAATGTATACGGGGCCGTGAAATATTTGGACACCGACTCGGTAGAGCACAGAGAAATCGATTCCCAGGATAACAACCTAACAATAAAAGGCGTAGGCAACGATATCACCAGGGAACTGGAATTCCAGGAAGGATTTTACGAGACATACCTGCCCTATGGAGAATACAAATTCGAGATGAAGGGTTATACCAGCAATGAATACGGTATGGATATGGTTTACGAGTTTCCCGAAACCGATTACTACATCGATTACAACCCCTTTGCTATGGATCTCCAACTGTCGAAGGTTTACGATCGCACACTAGAGCTGTCAGTTTTGGAAGTGGTGGACGACGAGACATTCGAAACAACCATCAATCAGGGAGAAGCGGTGGAGATTCATTTGAGGGTGGAGAACAAGGGAAACGTAATGCAGGATATCTCCGTGAACGGGAAGGATCTGCCTGAAGGGTGGTCTACTGACATCACTCCCCGGGATAGAGAACTTGACATTGGCGAATCCTTCGAAGTAAAACTCGTAATACGAAGCAGCTTCGATTCACTCGGGCTAAACGAGATCACAATCGAAGTAAAGAACGAGGTGGGGGATGTCGAAGATGTAACTTTGAACATAAACACCCACCCGAAATATGATGTCGAAGTATATTCCCAGGACCTGCTCGATAGAGGTTTTTTACCCAACGAGACAAAGAGATTCAACATCACGGTAATGAATAAAGGGAACACTGGTGACGATATCAAATTCTACCTCAAGCAGGATTCCTCCCCGCTTTGGAACATAACGATTCAGGATGAAAACCTCAATACTACCGGATATGTTCACAGTTTCGAGCAGGATGACGTTTACAAGAACATATCATTCAAGATAACCGCTCCAAATCTGACTAAGAACAGCGCCTCGTTTAAAATAGGAGTCGAGGGGAAAGGTATCACGGGGAAAACGATAACAGTGAACACCGAAATTTCCAAGCCGGATATCAGTATTGCCGACGTTAGATTTGAAAACCTTGACATGGCAGATAAGGATAATAATGTGACAATGTACGTCACCCTTCACTGCGATAAAGCCGATGCGGGTAAATTCGATTTCGCGGTTTATCTCGACGACGAGAAGGTGGATGAGCTTTCAGAGACAATAGAAGGGATTATCCAGGATAGCGACCATAAACTCGTTTTCGACTGGAACCTCTCTGAGAACTTGGGAAAACACAAACTGGAAGTGAAGGTGGACGAGGATGACCAGATAAGCGAGAGGGACGACATTACGAACAATAACAAGGAGATCACTATCCAGGTGGGCCCGGACGATTCGGAGGGTTTCAACTGGCGCATAGTAATAGCTATAGTCCTGGTGGTCGTCCTCATAATTGTTGCAATGGTTGTGTGGAAGAAAAAGCAGATAGTATAGTGAAGACACACTTGTTAGCGTGTCATTAGAAGTAAAAAGGTGATCCAATGAAGGTCTATCTGAGATCCTACAAGATACCCACGGTACTCATTATAATGGGTGCTCTCATGTGTATTGCCGCAAGCCTCACAATTGCGGAGCATTATATAAGCGAGCTATTCTGGTTCGGTTCCATATGTCTCGCAATGGGTATACTAGGATGGCTCTCGGTACAATTCGGGAACTTTATATCCCGGCGAAGGCTGAGAATGAAGGCTTTGGAAAAGAGCCAGGTGAAATCTCCAGTCAAGACACCATCGAGAACCCGGAAGTATCCTTTTTAGCTCAGGGCTTTCACTACCCCTCAGAGGTCCTTCCACTGTGTCCGGATTATCTCTACACGTTTTTTAGCGCCGACCTTTTTGAAACACTCAAGGGCTTTTTTCATACAGGGTTTGGCCTTCTTCCGGTCCCCCTGGTTCAGATACATCAAACCGTATTCGTAATATACCGATCCCGTGTCAAAAGGAGTGTCCAATTCTGATAATATGGCAAGGCTCTTTTCGAAATATTCCACTGCCCGATCCCAGTCAGATTTTAGTCGACATATGGTTCCATAGTTCCTGTAGATGGCTGATATACCCACCTTGTCTTCCAGGGGTTCCAGGAGTTCGAGGGCAGAGTTATTCTTCTCTATTGCCTTGTCAAACTCTCCCGTGTTGGCGTAACACTCAGCCTGGTTGAACGACGACCAGCCCATCATGTACTTGCTCCCTATCTTTTTTGAAGTGCTTTCAGATCTTTTACAGTACATTATGGCCTTTTTCCAATCCTCTCTCTGGATGTAAATATCACCTAGATTGTTGTAAGCCCGCCCCATCTCTCGAAGATCCCCGACCTCACCCAGTGTCTCGATGCTCTTTTCATAATATTCAACAGCCCGGAGCCAATCTCCCTGACTGTTATACACATTCCCCAGTTCGATGAAAAGAACCCCGCCTACTGCCGGGTCGTTTATCTTCTCCATGTTCGCAATACTTATTTTATAATGAGAGATCGCTTCGTCGTACTCGCCCTTCCGCCAGTGTACATACCCAAGACCGCGGTTCGCTTCCGCCACCCCGCTTAGATCATCGATGCCTGATGAGATATCCAGGGCCTGGTCGTAGTACTTGACAGCTTCATCCCAGTCTGCCTGATATCTCTTGATATACCCAAGTGCCCTGTAAGCCTCGGCTCTCCGTTCATCCCACCAGCTTTCCTCAAGCATCTCATGGGAGAAAAGTCCCAGCTCACGAGGCTCGGATACATTCTCGCTTACCTCGTTCTTGGCTTCCTCGAGAAGGACCAGGGTCCTTTCATGATAATCCGAGGCAAATTGCCATTTTCCGATAATCTGGCAAATCCTACCCAATCTGCCGAATACTGTTATCTGTCTCTGCCTGTTCTCCATATTTACTTCCAGCTCTGAAAGAGCTTTGAAAGCAAGATTATAATATTTTTCAGCTTCCTCGAGAGCATAAAGAGACTCTGCCGTCTGCCCCGCACCCATCAAGTAAGGAGCGGCTTTTGAGTAATCCTTGCCACGGTAGAAATGGCGAGCAAGATCATAGATAACCAGGGCAGTCTTGTCCTCATAAAGTCTTTCCATAATTTCGGCGATCTTCCCGTGAACCACGCGTCGTCTGCTCCGGCTAAGGTCCGTACAGGCCACATCGCTTATGATAGTATTATCGAACTTGTATGTTTCTTCTTCCGATTCTAAATTTTCGTGGATTAATTTGGCTCCCACCAGATCGTCCAGACAATCCAGCAACCTTTCCTCGTCAATTCCCATAAGGCTGAATAAAACTCTGTAATCGAATACACGGCCGATCAGGGCAGCATATCTGAGCACTTTGATGGTATCTTTTTCCAGCCGATTGATCCTCCTGATTATTACATCCCTAATGGTTTCGGGCATTCGAACCTGGGACGTATCTATCGTTCGGTACCAATCCTTGTCGGTCATATCCACGATCTTCTCTTCCATAAATGAGCGGAGGACCTCTTCTACAAAATACGGATTTCCTTCCGTGGTATCGTAGATATGGTTTATGAAACCTTGGGGCAACCCGGTCCGTCCGAAAATTGAAGAAATCATCTTTTCAATATCAGGCATTCCTAGTCTTTCCAGGGATATCCTGCTCATCAATTTTTCCCGCTTCATCCTATGCAAAATCTCAATAAATGGATGCGCTCGACCACCAATCTTTTGCAACTCTTCGGGTCGGTAGGCTCCGATGATCAGAACTCCTGCTTCCTTTGTGTGCCTGGCAAGATATTGGATTAGATTCAGTGAAGGATTATCAGCCCAATGTATGTCATCTAAAAAAAGGATCAGGGGTTTCTCGGCAGCCATATTGATGAGTAACTGGGTTGTATTTTCGAACATCTGGTCTCTTTCGTGGCGAAGATGGTCGAGGTCGATTATCTTGTTACGGCCCGGCGGCGGAGTGGGTATTATGGATTGGTTCCCTCCATCAAAATCTTCAACACGCATAAGAAGCGTAGGAGTGACGTCATACCAATCCGAATGTTGTTCATAGTAACCCTTCAATGCGTCCATGAAGGGTAGGTAGGGATCCCCGCTGCCGTGGTGCAGGCATCTGCTCGCCAGATATCTTATGTCCTTATTCGATTCCTCGATCCATTTTTAAATCTCCTCCACCAATCGGGTCTTGCCGATGCCTATCTCCCCCTCTATCAATAACAAGTTGCCATTACCATTCAATGCTGCATTGACCAAGCCCTTTAATATCGCCGCATCATTTTCACGATTGACGAATGCTGTTTTGAACTCTCCATCACTTATTATCGTATTCTAACCTCCATTTATCCCTTAGTCATTGATTATAATATTATTTAATAATATATTTCTTTGTATTCGTTTTCGCCAGATCGGTTTTTCAATTTCTTTACATATTAACATCACAAGAGAATCGTAATTAGGATATTGAAAAAAAACATTGTCCTCACACGCGGAGGTTCTTGAATCCTGGAAATCAATTATATCGATAGAAATCAAGATGACTTATGAGCACAATGTGGTAGACATACCCATTTTCATGCTGATTTCCCTGACCGAACAAACATGTCATCCGGTACTGGGACCGCTAACTTGGTTGGAGATATACCTAAAGAAGATCTTTCTTGGTAAGCACGGTCACATCAGTAGGTTTATTATCGATATTTCCACCGAGTTTGACACCGATAAGATTTGCTATCTTGTTACTGGTGGCAATTTCCAGAAGTCGGGGTGTGATTACACCATCGAATATCACCGTATGAACACCCTTGACTTTCGATTTGAGGGTTGTTGCAAGTTCTTTAACCTGCACCTCTGAAATCTCTTTAGCATTCTTATCGAGTAGCTTTGCCTTTAATTTTCCTGAAAGATCATTTAATATCGTCTTGAACGTTTGATGCTCATTCGAAATGCTTTTGGACACGTTTCTGCTCCTCTCGGTCCTGGCGGAATCGCGTTTCGTCTTCTTTGAAGATTTATAGCGCGGTGAGGACGTTTGAGCCGACTCCTTGGGGCCTCTCTTGGGTTTGTTACCATTTTTATGAGAAATAACTGGATACATCTCAATAAATTGCTCTGCCGGAACCTTGTTTCGAAGAGCCTTGATTATCTGCTTCTGGGTAAGTTCCTCCACTTCCTTTGCTCGCGGAGCTCTTGCGATAAAATCCACTTCAGCGACTTGAAGCAGCTCCTTGAGTATCAATTCACCACCCCTGTCCCCATCCGTGAAAGCGGTCACAATTCTTTCTTTTGTCAATTCTCTAACAGTGGTGGGAATATTTGTTCCACCAACCGCGATGGAGTTCTTTATACCGTATTTTAAAAGATTAAGCACGTCACTCCGTCCTTCGACGACTATGACTGCATCGGAAGTCTCGATATTCGGCCCACCTGGGCACTTATCCGGGCCGTACAAAGAGATCTCCTCTACCTGAACGGCCTGCCTAACGGTCTCGGTCAGATTTGCACCGGATGTTTTTGATTCCTTCATCATTTTGCGGAGCAGTTCCTTGGCCCTATCGATAATTTTCAATTTCTTCTCAGATCTCACATCGTTAACGGATGTAATCGTAATGACGGCCTTGCAGGGACCGACTCGGTCAATGCTTTCCAGGGCTGAAGCCAGTATGGCCGTCTCCACCTGATCGAGACTGGATGGAAGATTTATTGTACCATCGCTCTTTCCTTTGGTAGATTTCATTTCCACCTCAATTCTCCCCATCCTTCCTGTTTTTTGAAGTTCTCTCAGATCGAGCTCATCTCCTATCAGCCCGTCCGTTTGACCGAATATAGCGCCTACCACATCTGGTTTTTCCACCACGCCCTCGGCCCTTATCTTTGCAATAATCATATATTTTGTTGTGCTTGGATCAATTGTCATGTTATTTCTCCTCTTATTCTTCGTTGGTAAATTGTTGTCCTCTTAATCGACACCATCGGGTTCATGTCATTGCTTGGTCTATGTAACCCAGTAGTCTTTTACGACCGATACAGGACGTTATTCTCCATTGGTTATTTTCAGTCATCCTATCGGTATCGATGGATGACTACAAGGGTATGGAAACCTGTCTTAAGTGATATACCCACGGGAAAACCCATGAACATATCGTTCCCATATCCAGGTGACATGCTGTTGGGCTATATCGAAACGAGTTTCGATTAGCCTTAGTGGAATCTCTGGTTCTACATCAGGCAACATCGAAACAAAGTTTCAAACGACCCATGCAAAATCTTGAATTTCACATCGGCATGTCTTTATAAAAAAATCAAAAAACCAATTCTCTCCACCTTGCTGCAAATGAATATCGTACCCTTCTCCGCCGCCTAAGTTAATCTTATCTCCCGAAATCTGAAATGGGAATACCCCTTACCTTGTCCTGAGAGAGGATGATGTTGAAGTGTTATTGTGGAATTACCATGACCGGTAATGCCTTAACGGGTAGCAATATTTAATTGATTATCGCAAGGTGATCAAGCTAGTTTCATGATTTTATTATATTATGTCGTTTCCAATTCACTTGTGATCGGTCTAGTATCGTCTAAATCCTATAAATACATTATGAGATAAATTAGTTATAGATTAAATTAAATTAGGGGAGACATATTCGCTGTTGTATGGCAACTAGATCGGATATAAATTTATCGAGGGAATCCCAATGACATTGACCACCCAGACGTGGAAGAATATGAATTTCTTTTCGGAATACGGCTTCTATGACAAGATAATCGGTACTCTGAAACTTATCGAAAGAGGCCAGGATACAAAGCAGATATTTGCTTATTTCAAGATTGAGGAACCTTCACTGTTCAAAACTCATGAGGATATGGAGAAAAAGTTAGTAAACAAATTATTCATCGAGACACTACAGTTTATTGAGAGAAAGGAAGACTCATTGGTTTTAACAGAAGACGGTATAATCATACTGGATAACCACAAGACGGGAGAGGTGAGTTACAACAAGCAGCTGGTATTTCTGTATCTTGCAAGGAACACAGGCGGCTTTCTCAATATCTTTTACAGCCTTCGGGAAGGTGGCCGGATCGATCGTGACGAAATAATAACGAAGGTCAACTCCGAAAGAGAAAAAGAGGAATTCCCACCCAGGAAACGATGGCGGGATTTTCAAGAAAGATTGACATGGTTCCAGGAATTGGGTATAGTAAAGGAATTCGATGACGGAAAATACATGCTGACCTATTCAGGTAAACAATTATTCGCCCGTATGCAGAAAAAAAAGAGCGAAGTGGGTCCCGATATCAATGATGAACTGGCAGGAATGGATCAGGAGCCGGAGATTGAGAATAAAACATTACCGGTAAACACGCTCAATCAGTTACCTAAGGAACACCGGGACCGGACAACTGGCAAGATAAACACAAGGCGGTTTGGGATACGTATCGATGACGATGTTATCGTGTATATAGTGGGTGGGGATACCCTGAGGGTTATCGAAGGCAGAGTGCTACATCACAAGAGCGGGCTTCATCTGGTTGATACGGACGGTTATTATCATCGGATATCCTACGACTGGGTAACGGATATCGTGATCAAGAAACACAATCGGCCGCATCCCAAGGACGACAAGGAACGCATCTCACGAAAGAAGAGAAAGACCAAAACGGCCAAACCCAAAGAACCGGATACTCTCAACACCGCCTATCTTTGAACTGCAATAGCGTCATAAAAAAATTTTACTATTTGGAGGATTTCCGGTTGGAGAATAGAGCGGCAGAACTGGCACGACTTATTGAAAAAAAGAACTTTGTAAAGATCGTGACACACATAGATGCCGACGGTATCACTGCGGGCTCAATAGCATCTGTCGTGTTGGAAAGAAAAGGAATTCCCCATAAGGTGGAATTCTTAAAACAACTGGATATTGCAGCTATTGAACGATTGAAGGGCGAGGGAAATCCGCTTGTGTGGTTTACGGACTTGGGTTCGGGAATGCTTGAGCACCTTAGTGGGCTCGAATGCGTAATATGCGATCATCATGTTCCATCGGTCCGAACCGGCAGAAAACCACCGAGCTTGAAGCGAGAACAGATCACGGATATTCTTGCATTCAGCGAGGCTTATACGAGTAATACCACTGATGATGATAGATTGCAGCCGCTCCAGCTTAATCCGCACAGTTTCGGAAGGGACGGAAGCTACGATATGTCCGGTGCAGGGGCAGCTTACCTTGTGGGAAAAGCTATGTCGCCTGATAACCGGGACCTTGCGGCTCTTGCAATAGTGGGCGCTGTTGGTGACATCCAGGCGGCGAGGGAGCGGAGGGTGACGGGTACCAACAGAGAGATACTCAAGGATGGAATCGATGCGGGAGTGCTGAATGCTTTAACCGACATCTGCTTTTTCGGAAGGGAAACGAGACCAGTCTACAAGCTGCTGCAATATTCATCCGACATCATACTGCCTGGCCTAAGCAATCATGAGGGAAATTCAGTGGCCTTTATCGAAAAGCTTGGAATAGAGCAGAAGGATGGTGAAAAATGGCTATCGTGGACCCAGTTCACACTTGACGATCGGAGAAAAATAGTATCTGAACTGGCGAAATTGTTGATCGAAAAGGGATTCGGTCATGATGCCGCACTGAAGCTAATCGGAGAGGTTTACGAACTGCCTCAAGAAAAGGAGAATACCGAGCTCCGTGACGCGAAGGAATTTTCCACTCTTCTGAATTCCTGCGGCAGGTACAAGAACGCCTACGTGGGTTATAGGGTCTGTGTTGGAGACAGGGGTGAATATCTGGATAAGGCTCTCGGTCTTCTCCGGGGCCACAGACAGACCCTGGTGAACTGCCTGAAAACGGTAAAAGAGAGCGGCCTTGTAATCAGAGAGAAACTGCAGTATTTCGACGGTGGTGACCGAATACCGGAAAGCGTCGTGGGTATCGTTGCAAACATGGTGCTGTCCCAAAATGAAGTTGATTCATCGATCCCGGTCTTCGGGTTTACAAATAGCGAGGATGATGGCATGATAAAGGTGTCCGCAAGGGGAACCCAAGTACTGGTCTCCAAGGGTTTGAAACTGAACGAAGTAATGAATATCACCGCTGAAAAATTTGGGGGAATCGGAGGGGGACATAACATTGCCGCCGGGGCCACCATCCCTGAAAAAAATAAAGAGGAATTTTTAAACGCGGCAGAGACATTGATTGCAAAGCAGTTACTGAAAAATGGATAGATAATATAATTGTCTAGATCCCACCGACATGTCATCATTGGTCGTGGTGGTCCAGTAAAGTCCTGAGCATTTCCCTATCCAGGTTACTACCCGAAAGTATAATCGCAGAGGTCCCTATCGGCCGGTATCGGTCCGATAATAAAGCGGCAACACCAACGGCGCCGGAGGGTTCCACCACCAATTTTAGTTCTTCGTGACAGAACCGTGTGGCAACTAGTATCTCATTCTCGGTGACAGTTACAGGAGCCGCTCCCTCTCTCAGTATGTGAAATGCCATTTGACCGATTTTTTTGGTGTGAAGTCCTTCGGCGATGGTGGCCTTCGGCTCTATCTCAACAAGCTCTCCCGCAGCATGAGAAGCCGAAAAAGAGGCACAATTCTCCGGCTCGACGCCGATTATTTCCACGTTTGGTCTGGTATAGCGCAAACCCAGATGAACTCCCGAGATCAGACCGCCGCCGCCCACAGGCACCAATACAGCCTGAAGATCGGATGGCGCGTCCTCGTTCAACTCGAGCCCAACGGTTCCCTGCCCCGCCAGGACCTGCGGAATGTTGAAAGGGTGCAGAAAGTAGTAGCCTTCCTTCGCCATTTCTTCCGCCTTCCCCTCACAATCGTCGTAATTATCGCCAAATCGGATGACCTTGGCACCTGCATTCTTTATTATTTCAACTTTATTCGACGGTGCATTCCTGGGGACGATGATCAGCGCTTTGACACCGGCCTTCTTGGCTGCCAAAGCCACTGCGATCCCGTGATTACCGGAGGATGCTGTTATCACACCCTTCATGCGGGCCTCCGCGCTTAATAGAGAAATAGCGTTGGTGGCGCCCCTGTACTTGAATGCACCTCCCGGCTGAAGACACTCCAGTTTGAGATAGATTTCGCAACCGGTGAAATCCGATAATTGCCTGCAATGGATTAGCGGGGTCCTCAGAGCCTTCCCCTTGATCCTTTTTGCCGCGGCAATAATATCTTCGAGGGTGGGAATGGAGTTCACTCACCCACCGAACGGCGGAATTGTTAAAATAGATATTGGTCAAGAGCAATAATGAAGTTCCTGACGAGATAATCGACGGAATATTCTTCTGTGTAATCATATATTATGTGGAAAGATTAAATAGAGTTTCTGTTATTACGCTTGACAAGACGGAACCTATTGGTACGTCTATACCTTTGAATTTTAATGGTGGTACCAGATGGGATTTTTCGGAAAGGGAAAGGAGAAACGGGTCAATCTCGATTTCAGGGCGGTCAACAGGATGGAAAGGGAAAACTTTTTTCATCTATTACGACAGCAGGGTTGGTCCGAAATGGAAAATTCCTTTGAATTCGACAAGAACTGGGAAGTGGACCGGATTCGAAGAGCCGCCAAAGCCTATGCACAGAAATTGGGCGCCGGATTGCTCGTTGAGATCGAGGATCCGGCATTCTCCTCGAATCCCTACAACGACCTTGTCTATTATGTTTTCAAAAAGGGCGTGCAAGCTCAAGCATCCCCTACTGCAAATCAAAGCCAACAACCAAATCAGTCATGGTTCAGGCAACAGCAAGCAACTAAGCCGGTTCAGACACAGAACCCCCAATACCCGGCGTACCCCCAGAGAACTGCTGCCACTTCTTGGAACGCGCAGAATTATCCCCAAACGGCTGCCGACCCCCGTTCCCAGATGTCCAGGACCCAGAGCGCAGGGCCTCGTATAGACCCATCAGCAGCATCTACCATCGCACCTGCGAACGCGAAACCCACTGAATTATTTTTGAGATCCACCTATCCCAGCTACTCGGAGGCCTTCGTGGACTGCATGTCAAACATATCCAAAATGCTTTGTATGAAGCCCTGCCCACTGCCCTTTGTTGACAACAAGGAATACATTGGCAAGAATGTGGTTCTGGCCAGAGGCGGTTACAACCACATGGGTGTCAGAAAGATGGACATTGTTATAGTCAACCCTGAGACCGATGTATATAACATGTACGGCGATGAAGGGCACGACCCAAGTTTAAGAAGGGTACAATACATGAGGGACCATCTTGCCATTATAAAGACCGAGGGGCTTCCCAGGTTCGATACGCTTCCGGATTACGATAAGTTGGAAGAAATCCAGAAGGGGGATATCGCCAAGTCTCTGTATATGTTCCTGGAACAATATCTTCCAAAAATATAGTTCTGCTAAAAATTCAATTTATCCGCAGGAAACAGCAGAATGCCCGCTTCGCTCTGAACAATCCGAGATTATTCTGATCCCTCGGCAGGTGTGCCTGCGGGCTCCGGTGACTTTTCAAGCCCCCTGCATCCTCGGGAACAAGTTCCCTAAGGATGATACCCACATTTCATCCGTAGAAAACCAAAGGTTTTCGAGGATGGAGGCGTATCTCCGATGCGCCGGAACGATAGTGGCCATCTGTGGGTGATTCATACTCTTCTCTTCAGCAAAGAAGCCTCGTTTATGACGTCGATGAGGTCCTTTATTAATTCGTTCTGCTCGTTCAATTTGCTCTCAATGCGCGTTTCCAGTTCTTGCATGTCTTTTTGACTGGCGGTTCCATCCTTGATTATGCTTCTTTTCCGCCATCTTCTCTCCAGCAGGAACAATATAACGGAGAATACCACGAAAACACCGTTTATTATCATTATGAGGAGGAGATTATCCATTCTTCGGGCCAGTTCGCCCTCGGTGATCGTGGTTTCCATGGCAGAGCCGTCCACGGTATCCTTCAAGGTCCCACTGGCAGTTATCGGATTGGTCCCATTATAATACTCATGTAGATTGATGACACCGTCCCGGTTCGCGTCCCTTAGAGCATCTTTTGAATTGTAAGGATTCAGTGAATAGTGGTTTTCCCACCAGTCGGGCATTCCGTCGTAATCCGAGTCCACAAAAACAAGGTCATAGCTTGAGGTGATCGGATTTGAATTTTTTATGTACTCTTCAAGGTTCGTTCTCCCGTTGTTGTTCCAGTCCTCATTAGCATCCCCCGGAGTATAAGGATCCAAACCGTATCTCTTCTCCCACCAATCGGGCATCCCGTCATTGTCCGTATCTACGTTTTCCCCTGTTTCACGAGGTTCGACCACTTCAATAATAACTAGAATCTTTGCCATTTTCCAATCGAGGTCCATAGCAGTTATCGTGAGATTATAAATGCCCGGTTTTATCTCGGGATCAACCGTGAGATCGATAGTTGCCTGACCTTTCTGCAACAACATTCCTTTTGGTACTGCGATACCAAGATTCGCTAGATCGATCTTTATCCAGTTAATATTATTCTCCCTGTCATAATAATCCACTGTGATCCTCACCATATCCTGGCCGTCGTTCATTACGCTGGAGGAAGCTTCCGCATCGGTTAAAACCGGCGGGGACCCAATCATTTCCACATCCAAATACGCACTGATGGTACTGGCAGCCCCGGCACTATCCACGGCAGTGATGTTGAGTAGCAGCATGGTGTAGGAATAATTTTTCCAGACCGTTATCTCCAATGAAAAAACATCGTCATTCGGTATTTCGTCACCATGTGTTCCGTCATCATACAGCGGTTCCTCGCCATGGCCGCCGATGAGCGAAGCATCCACAAAAACATTAACGAGATTATCCTCCTTATCGATAACCTTTACAGAAACCAGGGTCGTATCTTCCCCGTCATTCCTGATACTCTCTATAGCCAGTGGAGTCATCTCGGGAGCCTTGTTCCAGTCGACTACCATCAGTGAGATAAAGGCACTTATCTCGTTGTTCCCGTTGTCTCTGAGCTTGATCTCAAGGAGCTTTGCACCGCCGGTACAATTCAACGCTGCAGTCACTTCAAGGGAGAAAACACTATCTTCCGGATGAATGTCCCTATGGGTTCCGTCATCGTACATCCGAGCCTTATCATTCCCGCCAATGGGCCCAAGATCTACCAAGACCTCTTCGAGACCGTTGTCATCTTCCACCTTAAGAGAAAGAAGCGAGACCTCCTTTTCATCGTTCTTTATCACAATTGGTGAAGCGGACATCTCAGTGGCCAAAGGCGGTAGGTCCCTGAAATCGCTTACTCTCATCTCCACGTTACCCCCCACTTCGTTACCCGACCAGTCACGTACCGTCACCGGAAGATAATAGCTAAGCGGAGAAGTGGTTGTGGTGATACCGGTTACGGTAAAGATTCCATCGTTCTCTTGAATGTCCCCATGTGTCCCGTCGTCGTACATCTCCAAGTGATCGCCCATGCTAAGAGAAGAGAGATCGATGAAGACGTCCTTAATGTCTAACAAACCATCTCCGTCCGATACCTCCACAGTTACGTTACCCTGGTCAACCCCATCATTTATTATTTGATCGGAATGAACCGCTTCGATCACCGGCAGCTCAGATAAATAACTGTAATCGGTCAATATTTCAGTGGATTGGATCGTATATTCGTTCGTACCGGACCATCCGGACCACAGATTATTTATTACCTGTTTCGTATAGAAACCTGTTTCAGCCGAAAAATAAGTTACCACGGTTCCTCCCGATGGTGGACTGATTGAATCTCCATCGGAATGGTATCCCCCCGTATCGGTCCCGCTGACCTTCCAGCAATCGAAATTGCGCCCTGCCAACTGATAAGAGGCGCCCGACTCATAGGTACCGGAGGGTACCGTAACAGTCTGGGTCGAATCACTGATCCGCCGCTGCATATCGATGTGATGTGACTCATCCACTGCCTCATCGCCGTTGGTCTGTCCCTCAATATTTTTTATTCCGGTTACTCGCACATCGTTCATGTAGGTATTCATTACGCCGGGAATAATGGGAAAACCGAAAGTGAGTTCGGGTTCGTTGTATTCCATGTACAGATCCTGATACTGATGGATCGTACCCAGAACGGTATTGGTCTCGGCGTCGCCATCTGCGGTATAATGTATCTTAACGAAGGCCATATCCGAGGTTCGTACCCATATTTCACCGGTGATCTGTGCGGTCAACTCGAAATGGTAGTTGACCTTTATACCGCCAAGGGACTGAACCCCGTCACCGGAAGCCTTTACGATCCCCGTAAGAACGAGTTTGTAGCATTGAAAGGTCCCTGCGGATGTGGTTACGGGTTCGATAGCAACCATGGTAAAGGTCTTTTCATCATGGATCGCAACTGTTGACCTCTGGTCATCTGACTCATCCATCATGATATCCGAGCCGTCCCGCACCAGTACCCAGTAATCACCGGATTCCCACGTGGGAGCCTGGAAAGAAAGTGGTTCTGAACGTGAGGATAAATCATCCACGGGATCATTATGTATGTCTGCATCTACAATGCCGTTTGGGGAGTTATCAATATGAAGTCCATCCGTTTCACTGCCGGAACGGACCATCAATATCGAAAGGAGAAGGACGCATATGATAAGAACTCCCGCGCGGGCTCTGTGGGAATGAGACATATTAAAACCTTAAAACTTAACTAAATGATGACTAATAATATTATAACGTCATTATCCACCGTATTATCATCTATACCTTATATAACAATTTAGTTATTTTTCATACTATGGTAATTTTTTTTTGATCAGATAATTTCGATCTAGGAGTTATTCAATTCAGTGGGACTCTACGTTTAAAATTTATTTAACGAATTCATTATATTCAACGTTATTTAACGATTCAAAATCTTCACTAATTTAATATAATTTAAAAGCATAACGAATAAAAACTTATCATATATACATAAAATCAACGTAATATTTGGAGGATTGTGAAAATGAAGATGCTCGTACCGACAGCAGGGCCTAAACCAGCCAAAGAAAACGCGGCATATATACTTGATATGGCTAACAAACTTGGAGCTGAAGTGGCCGTGCTCCACATTCTGGATGTGGGCGAATTCGATGAGGGGAGGACCGCTCTGGATATATTCGAAGAAAGCTCAAAGGATTACGCAGTCAAGGTTGAAACGTACTTGAAGGAAGGGAAGATCGTACCTACCATCTGTGAATTCGCAAAGGATATCAACGCCGATCTCGTCGTAATGGGCGCCAGCAAGGGCCAGATCGTTGCAGATTGGATCGTGACAGGTGTCCTGAGAGACACGCAGAAACCCGTAGTGATCATCCCGTGGGCCTACGTGTAGTGGATATCATCCAGTCAAACCGATTATTATCATCGGTTAGTTTTATTACCCAGTCCGTATATAGTACAATTTAGGGAATTTCGATTTTCTTATAAACAGCGTTAGCCTTAACGTGAGAGAAGGTTCCCTTATACCACTTTGGCCTATCTTTTTCCAGATTTACTCATTTTCGCTAACAGCATTCTTTTTTCTCGAAGGACGGTTTTTAACAATTCGTCTTCGAATCAATAAGACGGAAATAATTATAACTGCTGCTGCCGCTACCACTATAAGGGGCCACCAATCCCATTCTTCTTCAATGAATTGTGGTTCAGCAACCGGAAAATCCGCTCGGTCCAGGTCAAATACGAAAACCTTCGTCTTGGATGCTGTTGCTCCAGGTGGATTCGGACGGGCCATTTCATCCACGGGGTAGAAGTTAACCATATAGGGTTTGTACGAGCTGTTTATCAATGGAAATGGTGCTGTCTTGTTACCATCGTCCGTATTTCCGGAAATGCTTAACGAA
>JASLWR010000050.1 GCA_030740765.1 Thermoplasmatota archaeon | reverse complement strand
CGAGCCAAAGGCCGTAAGAGAGGAAAAGGAGAAATTCAGTCCAAGAGACTCACACCGATACACCAAGAGAAAGGAATATGAAGAGGAATAGCTATGAGAGATATATGGAGTGACAAATGAGAAAGTGCCGATAGTTCCTCGAACACACAAATAATTAGAAAATCCGGAAGATACATAATCGAATTCGACCATTGCATATAAAATATGTCTCCTTGAAGTGGTATTAAATGAAGATAACGTGTCCAAAATGCAAACGTAGATTCAAGGCTAAATCCTCTAGTAAGATCACCTGTAAATGCGGATTGGATTTAACCCCCATATCATCTAATTATATTCAAGATAAATTTTGTAAACATAACTGGACAACTGTTGGGAAAATCGCCGATCGTTTTTTAAATGCTACATATCCCGAGGAACGAAACGAGATTGTCAAGTTTCTAATCCAATCGGCTAGAGACCCAACATTACAGATGTCATCCATGGTCTGTGCAAGTCAAATATTACGGTTATTTTTTGATGACCGGTCTGTTGATTTGAATCGAAGCTTGACACGTATATGGCCTCACGAGCCGATTCTACGACACGAATATGCTAATTCCCTTGACTTAACAGAGACTCGGAGTAATAACATTGAAGCATTAAAACAAAGAATACTTGGGACAAAACTTGAACTTGAAAAAAGAATAGTAAAGAACCAAGGAGATCAAAAATCGTTTGACAAAGTGCTAAAAAAATATATACGAAGACTTGAAAAAATCCAAAACTTTCTAGATGGAAAATGTGAACATCCGACAAAAAAAATAAGTGAAATTATCGCAAAAAGGAAAGAGAGAGAAAAACACCCATCTCTTTTAGATGAACTGGCACAGATTTATAATATTTGCCACTTTTTTGAAACAGAACCGAAAATAGAATACTCCTTGGTCTGTATCCTCGATACAAATGCTATAAGTAGGCAACCAGTCGGTGAAATATTATCAAATAAATATATTCAATTCTATGCCCCGCTGGAAATATTATTAGAGATTTCTAATTGGCGGAGGGTGGAAAGGATTCCTTTGTCTCTTGATGCAGTGAATATTCGGGATGTGACAATTTCAATACCCCCAGAGATTGATAATATGTTTTCCAAACAGAAAGGAAGACCCCCTTCCCTTGCCGATAAAAAGGTAGCAACACTGGCTTTAGAACTCAATGCTGATGCAATAATATCCGATGACAGAGATTTATGGAGTAGTGATATGACGTATCAGCTCGAAAAGAACTTAGGCCGAAGAATAGAAGTAATACGTCCCAAGAACTTCTCATCGTATATTAAGAAAAAAGGCTATGAAATTGTATGATTAAGAAGCGGTGTGGTGTGGAAAGACGGACAATCAGCAATAAATGCGAATGGTATGTAGAATATATTTTGCCACAACTCGGACTCCACTCCAATATCCGTTTGTGATGCCTTCAAACGAGATTGAACTACTCAAATCTGAAAGTGATTCGAACATTTATAGGTATTCCTTTCCAGTCCAATAGAAGCAATGCTTCATTTTCCTCCATTCTGTCTTGATAATCTTCATCTCTCTGAGCTTACCTGTTTGGTATACAATTGCCGTCCGTGTCTTACCCCGCTTCTTGGCGATATCGCGGATGAAAATCCCTGGATTCTGTTTTATGATATCCACAATCTTTCGACACGTGGGATTTAATGACACGGGTCTCCATTTTTCCTTCATGGATATGGGGAAGTACCTTTTATAGCGTCCATCATACTCGGAGAATATCTTTTTCTCGTTTTCAAGACTAGAAACCGCATTTCTCATTTGACGGATAGACAACTTGAGACGGCGGCCAATTTCTCGGCAATGTATCCCCGGATTATTCGTGATGTAGCTTAACAGCCTTGCCCTGTTTCGCTTAGCGATCTCCTGTGGATTCATTTCTCGGATCCCATGATCATTCATCTTGATCAGAGACTTTTTAATTTCCGGGGGTCGTTCCCTCAATTCCATATTATTAAGATGGCTCTTGATTATGCGTAATATAATGAGCATCTCGGATGTTTCAAAGACGAAGTGGGAGCATGAAGCCCCGATTCCGCTGAATAAATAATCCGATAAGTTTCAGGGAATGTACCATTTATAAGAAAAACAGCTCACATAAGGATTAAGAAAGAAAAAACTACCTTAAGAGAGATGAAAATTCTGTTAACTATTTGAAGAGAACCTACAATAATATGAGAAAAAATGCATTAAAAATATAGGTTCCACTGAAGGAAAAAAAATAAAAAATAAAAAAAAAGAAAAAGACGACGACTTATAAGTCGTCGTCAAAATCGTCGTCGTCGAACTCGTCATCGTCGAACTCGTCGTCGTTGAACTCGTCATCGTCGAACTCGTCATCGTCGAACTCATCCTCGTAATCGTCGAAGTCCTCGTCATCGAAGTCTTCTTCGTCCTCAAACTCCTCGAGTTCTTCTGCGTAGTCGTCGACGCCCTCCATCTCTTCGTCGGAAGGTTCGGGTTCGAACTCGTCGAATCCATCATCTTCTTCTATAGCTCCCATGTCGTCATCGAAGTCCTCGCCGATGCCTTCTTCCATGCCTTCCTCTTCTAGATCGATTCCGGCTTCCTCGGGCTTCTTTCTCATGAGAAGAACTATCACGATTACGACAATAAGTACCGCAACGATTGCGATGATGATGTATAACACAAGGTTGCTGTCATCATCTTCTTTTTCGGCCTTCATCTCGGGTATGGAGTCTCCCTGTTTCCAAGTGATGGTTTCCATACCTTCCTTGGTAGCTGTGATCTCGGTGTTTGCGGGAACCGCTACTAAGGGGAATCCGGTGATACTTGCAGTACCGTTTGCATTGGTGGTACCGGTCCATGTCTTGTTGGCATAAACGAAGGTCACTGTGGCTCCCTCACCGGCTCCGGGGATTGGTCCCACTGAAACCGTGTAGGTGTCAGGTACAATAACCAATTCGAGAGTTATGGTACCGATATCCTTATCTGCGGATCCGTTGAGCGTAACGGTCTTGGTCTGGGTGACATATCCCGTTGCGCTGAAGGTCAGAGTAACAGTCGTGTTGTTGGCAATGCCGCCGAGTTCGAAAGCGCCCGTGACGTTATTTACAGTTACGGCCGTTGAGCCTTGCTTGACGGTTGCGGTTATCGGAACAACCTTACCGGTTATTTTGTAGGTTACTACCGTGGCAGTCAGCGTGAAGTTCTTTTCCGTGAGTGCCGTTGTGAAGGTAATATCCTCAGAATGGACTTCAAAATCTGCAGCAGTCACAATGACGTTCAGTGTACCAGGGGCGATTCCCGAAATGAGGAAATCTCCGTTAGCACCGGACGTTGCGGTCAGATTCGCGTACGTTTTGGTGGTTACGTTGGTCATGTTTCCGCTGATATTCTGCTGTTCGGTAGTCTCTGTGAAGATTACGACTGTGACTTTAGCTCCAACAATCACGGGGCCGGTGGCGCTAACCACAAATCCTCCGAGTTCACCAGTGGTATCGGCAGGGGTCGTTGGTTCCCATTCCGTGAGGTTGAAGTCGACGGTTTCAAGATGGTCAGAAACGACCACTGTGAATGTAGTCTCGTCGGAATCAACGTATCCGGTGGCATTGACGTAGGTTGTATAATTTCCGAACTCCAGTGTCTTGGTATAGTTACCATTTGCATCGCTTGTCGCGTTGAAGTAGGTCGTAACATTCACGGTCACATTCGTAAGATTACCGCTAATGTTCTGCTGTTCCACAACCTGATCCACCTGATAAATGACCACTTTTGCACTGGCTATATATGTAGTGTTGTTACCCGTACCCGAGCTTACCCTGCCGGATACTGTACCATCCGTAGGTAGCGGTGTAAGGACGTTGAAGTGTGTGCTGCCGACCTCTTCTACCTGGAACTCGCTGTCGTTGGCTATAAAAGCATATTCGTAATCGGTTCCCACAACTGCGGTCCAAGCGTATGTGAAGTTGTTGCCATCCGTGTAATCGGTGTCAGTCGCGTTCTCTGCAGTCAACGTGTAGTTCGCGACCTCAGTACCGAACATCTTGGAGGTGACATTCCAGTCTTTACCAAGATAGAGTTTGATGGAAGTGGGAGCGTCGTCATCCTCGTCCTCGTAGGCGACGATGAAATTTACCGTATCTCCGCCATAAGCGGTGGCGGCAATATATCCAACAAAGGGGTGAAAGATGCCCGGAAGAGTGGTCTCATCGTCCAGAGTTGGCGCATGGTTGAGTTGCAGAACCGCAAAACTATCGGAAAGATCATCACCGGTATGATTGAAATCAACGGATATGGTATAGCCACCATTCTCAGCTATCACGCTAGCGTAGGGATGGCTATGCGTAGCTCCGGCTGCTACGTCGCCGGTGCTGAGCATTTCTTCCATTGACCATCCGGTCTTGCTCACGTTGACGGTATAATCAAAGTCGTGCTCCACATTACCGGAATTGGTTACGTTAATCCATGCGTTTAAAGTGTCTCCCGCATTGATCGTGTCGTCCATGATCTCAAGCGTTGCAGTGTAGCCTGTCACATTCATGATTTTGAATGTCTCGTTAGCATCCAGATCCTCTACTGTATCCCCGTTTACATCGGTACAATTCCATGTGACATTTACTGCATAGTCTCCTTCCACGGGAGGTGTCCACAAGTAAGATGCATCAGCTTCGTCACCTGCAGCCAAACCGGATAATTTCACGCCACTTGTATTCAAAGTTACGTTAGTGGCATTCACAACGGTGAAATTCACCGTGATATCCGCTGTGATCTCCTTGTTACCGTTGTTGGTAATTGTCGCAATTATATCCAACGAATCGTTGGCATAGAAACCACCAGACTCGGCTCCACTGAAAGAGATACCCTCATATTCAACTGCAAGGTTGTAGACATCCTCGAAGGTATATGTCTTGTTCATGGAGTCGCTCTCGGTACCGTTCCATATGGTAACGTTCACCCAGTGACTGGCCGCATTGAAGGTCCAGTTGTTCGAAGAAATTATTGTGTGGTTCCCGGCAATATAGGAGCCCAACTTTGTGTGGTTCTCAATAGCTCCTGCGCTTGATTTTATTGTCACGTTCAATCCCACTAATGCAGTGGTATTGAATTCGAATGTGACATTGTAAGTACCAGGCTCCAACTTTCCTTCAGAGCTTTCATTTGCATCCTTTATCCCGATACTATTGATCAGGACTGGCGTATCTCTAGTGTTTCTTGACTCTGCGCCCGTGCTGGAACTCAGCAAAGGAAATGCGCCCAAGACAAGAAAGATCACTAGCAGATATGCCATTAATCTTTTCATACTGCTTTTCATTTTTTTCACCTCAAATTTTTCACAATTTTCTTTTCTTTTTATGCCATTTATACTCTTATCGTATAAAATCCCCCCTATTACCGCGACCATACTATATAAACTTAATGGGTGTATTTAAAATCTGCTCGTCATCTGGTAGGAATAAATAAGGTAAAACTCAACAATCCAATATTATGTGATAATCACAATAATCTCTCGAAAAAACGCCCTCGTTTACCACTCTTGTCGTCATTAAGTTCTCATTTTGTCGTATTATTGTATCGTGTCAAAATAATTGGGATAATTATCTATGAGAATCGGTTTTATATTGTATGTTTATGAGTAAAGACACCCCTGTTGGCGTGTCACACTTTCAAGCCTGGCCATTAGTACCCGGCTTTTCAAGTAATTCCGGACAATAAATGGGAAATGTTAATATTCATGATCAAGCTACCTAAAAAAGTGGTCGGGAGCGGGTGGACGGCTGACGGTGCTTCATTAAGGAGTTGCTGAGGAAAGTCCTCCCTCCGTCGGGCAAGGGGACCCGGGGCAATCCGGGTGTCTGAGAAGGCAGGCTCTGGAGCAGAAACGACACAGCCCGTTTCACACCGGTTTCGACCGGTCCGGAATGATGAGCTAGGCTCTGACGACGTAACGGGAATTGATGAAACGGCCAACCTCCCCGGAGCAAGTCCAAACTCATTGGGATGATAGGCCCGTTGACCAAAAGGTAGGACGCTAAGTCGAATGCCGTCTAGGACATGTACGGTAACGTTGTGCCCAAAACAGAAGGAGGCTTACTACCCGGACCTGGCCACCTACTTTTTCTTTCAACTCCTGCCTCCGCTGGATAGGCTGCGTGAAAGAAAAAGCAGCCCACCATCCACCAGGACACTTCCTGGTGGGACCAGGTGTGGTGAAGGCACACCGAGGGTGCTCGACAGAAGGGGGAACAATCCGGTACTTTCATCCAGCGCATACTTACAATAAAGGAACATCATCTTTATCAATACTATATTATATCAATATTATAATATACAATAATAATCGCTTTTTGAGAATCCCATAACAACATTTTATTATTCCTTTTTCCACTAACACGCCCATGACTGTCAAGGATAAGGTCGGAAGAAAGAGATATATCCTGGTAAATACCTCCACCTCGTCACTTCAGCGCGGGCGCCTTATCCATCTGGTGAACAAGAAATTTAACCGATTTTCTTTGAGAGAGAACTTGCCTCGGGAATCCAACCCCCCATGGCTAACGGTCCTTGACAGTGACTATGCTATATTCAAATGTTGGCATAGAGAGAAGGCGACCATGGTGGAATTTCTGGAAGGTCTGGAGCTTACTCCAGGATACTCTGGGAGTGACAGGGTCCCGCCGATTACCTTGAAGGTCCTCAAGGTATCGGGCACAATAAAAAAACTGAAGAAAAAGATAGATCGCTACCAAATCATGAGAGGTGTCAACCGTGGATAAAAAATGGCATATTCCGTCTGAGCGGATCTACAAGAACATTCGCGGAATTCTGGAAACCCAACTGGTGCTTCAGGACATCAGTCCCAATCTGGCGGAAAAATTAATGAAGGTAGCAGGAAAGCCCGGTTTCGATTTCAAGGGAATTGACATGCTTTTGGATCATATTGCGATCTCCACCGATGAAAAGGGCGGTGATATCGAGGATGCGGATCAACACCATTGAGCTGTATAATTACAGGGTATTTTACGGTAAACACCGGCTTGTTATCGGCCCGGAAGAAGGTGGTGGGAAAAGCTCGCCCTCGTTGGCTGTGATAATCGGAAGGAACGGGAGCGGGAAGAGTGTAATCCTCGATTCGGTTGTCTTCGCCCTCTTTGGCTTGGATCGCCGCAGTGGAAATATCGAGGCCGAGTACAAATCCGTGATGAACCGGCATGCTAGAACGCTCGGCCAAAAAAAGTGCTATGTGCATATTAGCTTATCAATCGACAATAGGGAATTTGGCCTGACTCGGGAGATACGTCCATCCGGAAACTCAAAGATCACGGTGACAGTGGATGGTGCTGTAGGGGACCAGGATGAACTTTCTGCAGTTCTGAGAAACCATATTTCTCCCGAGAGCGCAAAATATCTTTTTTTCAGCTTCAGGGCAGGTCCCGGAGAAAAGATCTGCCTATCCAGCAGAGATGCAATCAACTCCTTTCTTGGTATTGATATACTGGAAAACACAAAACGGAATCTGGCGCTATATCATAAAAAGGTATTCCACTTCGTTGAGAGAAACACCCGCGCCAAGGAGCTATCGGGCATAAAACGGTCAATGAAGGCTTTAAAAAAGAAGAGAAAAATACTGCGGGACCAAGCCGAACAAAGGAGCGAAATGATCCGGAAACTGAAAAGAGAGCACGGTACCCTAATGAAGGAAGCATACAAGATCAGGGGACTCGGTCGGGTGATCGATCTGCATCAGAGAATTCAGAAAAAGATGTTCACTTTGAAAAAAGAGCTTTCGGAAGAGAGAAAAAATCAGAGGAACCGGTACGACCTTGCACCCTATTTTCTAATGAGCGAAGGAATCTTATCGGCTCTTGAACGAATGAAAGATCGGATTGCAAAACAAGATACACTTCGTTATAAGACTGGAAGGTTGGACTCCCAGCTTGAACTGGTCGAAACGTTTTTCGAACCATGTATAAGCACAGGCAAATGTGGTTTTTGCGACAGTCCGATAAAAAAAACATCCGAAACCACTCTTGAGGTAAACAGCTTGAAGAGCGATCTGAAAGCAGAACTGGAATCAATGGATAAGGAGATGGAAGAGATCAAAATACCTCCGAATGTCGATATTGACAAGGTACAGGAAACGGTATACATGCTGGATCGATATAAAGCGGACCTGAAACAGCTCATCACGGGACGAAGGGACAAGATCGCAAAGATAAAGCGTCTTAAGAAAGCTGCCAGGAACCTGCTGGTCCGTTTTCCCACCCTGGCCAAGGTAGGTACCTCTCCGGGTTCGGATATTCGATTCAAGGATTTCGTGACAAAAATTAGCCGGAAGAGAGTTGAGCTGAACGACGCTCGTATCGATCTAGCTAGGACCAAACAACAGTTGAAGGATATCAAGGCACAGTATGGGGAGCATTTTACGAAATTCAGGAATATCACTCTTACAATGCGGGCTTCCATAAACCGTTATCTAAAAAAGGCGGACATGTCGGTGAAAGTTATCCAGGCCATAACTTCGGCCATAAAGGAAATCCAGACCGAAAGTAGGGGGGCAATCGAAGCCGGTCTCAACAAGATCCTTTCAGGTATCTTCTCCAAGAAGGGCGTGATAGAAAGGGTAGTTCTCAAAAAAAGCGATTATTCTATGGCGGTAAAGATAAGTTCCGAGGGTGAGAACAAGGGGCGGAGGGCAGTTGAAGTGAACGAGTTTTCAGACGGAGAAAGGGTTTTGATTTTCATCTCGCTCGTTTGGGCCCTGAACCGTATGAGGGGCGGATCAACCATTCTGTACGATTCACCCTTCTGTTATCTCGACTCGAAGAACAAAGGGTCCATCGTAAGACCCCTTTCACGCTTACCGGGAAACCAAGTAATTCTAACCACAAAGGACGACCTTTCAGGTGTATATGATGATCTTCTCATACATGCTGATCGAATTTATGATATTAATTATAACGAAGAGCTGAAAAGTTCAACGGTGGTGGCAAGGAAGATAAGAACCGTCACCTCTTCGGATGAATTGAAATGGGTGCCGGTCAGCCATGATAACGTGGAGGGAATCCCATGAAGATAACGATGGCTGAAAGGCATTTGAGCTTTCTCGGTTCGCTACATTTGTGCGGAACATCTCATATGCAGATGACACTGATAAGGACTGCAGTAACAATGGGGGTGCTGCATAATAGGAAAATTCCTACTTCAGAGCTGAAAGAAAAATCATATAATTATTACGAACTGGATGACAAAACGATATTCTACCTGATCTTTCATGATCGCAAGGAGGCGGACAGCATGGAAGATGCTGCTCGTATGTTCAGCCGGTACTGTGGAGGAGGTATGGATATCATCGAGTCCATGGTGAGTGATATGGATGCCGAACGACTAAGTCTGGACGAGATACTGGACATTATTGACACATACGTTGCAGGAAAAGCAGAATGAAAGGAGTAGGGCAAGTATTGACAAGAGCTAAAGGTAAGAGACGAGGGCGTGGCCGGCGTGGATTGAGAACCGCCCGTATGGAACGGATCGGAGCCGAGAGAATCGACCTTCTGGTCCATGAGGCAAAGCGGAGGGCGCGGGAGGGCGAAGAAGCCCTCGCATCGAAATACATAATCCGGGCGAAGAAGATTGCTATGAGATTGAATCTTAAAACCCTTGGGAAATACAGGGGTGAATTCTGCAAGGAATGCATGGTCCCTTTCGTAAGTGCTTCCATTTTCAGGGCAAGGCTGCACGGGAAGAAAAAGGTGATCACTTGTCTCAGGTGCGGTAATGTGCATCGAAGGCCCATCGAGATCAAGAATTTGGATCGTGAAAAATAGCGGTAAATCGGAAGGTAGATACATGGATAAAACACAGAAAATGAAACTAAGGGCGGAAGCACAGCAAATAAAACCAGCCATAAGGATCGGCCGAAACGGCCTCACGACATCGGTAATAGAAGAGATCCGGTCGCAGCTTAAGGCCAGGCGATTGATGAAAGTGTTGGCACTGAGGAGTTATCTCTCCGACAACACTATGGATGACGCGGCAAGCGACATTAATAATTCTATTCACGGTGTGCATGTGATCGATGTGAGAGGGCACACGATAGTTCTTTATAAATAGGAAATGGATATCCGTTTTGGTTGCGCGCAACCCGGGATGGTCATTTTATCGGCCCCTCGCAAGTAAAACTTATTTCGCTGGCAGATAGATTACAAACATTATTTATATCTTTATATTGTTCGCTAAACTGAATAAAATCACTCTGGAAATGTATCAAGTATCAGGTAATATTGAACGGAAGTGCGAGGATGAGCTGGGTATGTATGAGATGTGGATTTATCAACGAGGATGATTCTAGTTTTATATGTGATAGATGTAACAATAATCAACCTTTCCAGTGTGAAATAGTTACGAAATCCCCTGAGGACGGGAAAATTCCCACTCCACCCGGGGAGGGATCTGAAGAAGAATGGGGTGCTGAGGACCAAACTGAAGACGACGATGTTGGATATGGCGGGGAAAAGGATGATAACGAAGAAGAAGAATGGGATGATGGTAGTGACGAAGATGAATGGGATGACGAACCACCCGAACCCGAAGATGATGACAAGGAGGCAATTGTGGCCCCTACGCAAGATATATGTCCAAAATGCAGCCGGAAGACGAAGGAACATTGGACCAACTGTGCGTATTGTGGCATCCGGCTGGGGGATGGGAATCGCGACAAATGTCCCAGTTGCGGAAAACCCCTGAAGAAGGGATGGGCTCTCTGTGCTTATTGTGGTAAGAAATGTTAAAGTAACGATCGGATTATTATTATTCACCCATGGGGGTAAAGTTAATGGAAGACATCGGAAAAGATGAAATATTAGATGATGACGACGATGATGAGAAGCTCATCGAATTGATGGGGGACATATTCTCGGATGATGATGACAAGAAGGGTGAGATCGGAGATCTGGTTCTACTCGATAAAGGATTAAAAAAAGTGGGGGAACCACGCCGACAGGCTTTCGATTTCGAAGTGGAATCACCCCGAGACCCCGGGTTAACCGTAAGCTCCACGGACCGGGGAACAAAGTCATTGAGAGAATTGTCTCAAATGGAACCAGATGCAACGGAACTACCCGAACTTGCCAGAGATGATATCCTTAATGTACTAAAATCAGTGCCCAGAGTAGGGCATGTAATGGCGGTCTCCATTGTCAATGGTGGTTTTGATAATTATCATTCACTTTCCACATTGGAGGTTTCAGATCTAAATAATATTCCGGGATTGGGAGCCGATCTGGCAGCAAAGATCGTCGAATGTTTAAAGAAAGAATATCCTCTCCAGGCGATCAAGGAGGAAAATGTGGGAGAGGAGCCGGCCGTTCCCGTTGAAAAGATCGAAGAGAAGGTGGCGCCAGAGCTTGAAGAGAAATCTGAAGTGAGGTCTGAAGAGGAGATGGAGGAAAAAGCACCCATACCAGAAGAAGATGGAGCTGAGGAAAAGACGGACGAGGTAGTTCCACCGACGAAAGGTGAAGTGAAGGCGGAGGATGGAGGGGTCGGAAAGGAGAAAAAGGAAAAGAGCGGGATGTGGGGGAAGATAAAGGGACTCTTCTCCCGTAATAAGGGAGAGGCTGATAAAGAGGGGACGGAAGAGAAGGCGGATGATGGAAAGAACCAGAAGACTTCCGATGACGAAGTGCCCGAATTGGTAGGAACAGACGATAAAGAAATCGCCCCCGATGAATCGACGGACATGCCGGAAAATTCTGATGGAAAAACACTCGAGCTGCTAACTACAAAAAAGGAAGAAGGTGATTCGATCAAGGACGATCCGATCCAAACTTCCGTTCGGCATACTGATGAGAAAAAAAGTGAACACCTAAAATTGATCGAAAAGGATGCGGAAGTAGATGGGAAAACTCTGAAAGTGGGGTCCCCCGAGATCACCGGAACCGATACTGTCTCTCCAGTGAGAGCGTTCGTAACGATACTGGACGTTGAAGAGGATGTGGCTGTCAAACTCTACTCCGCAGGCTACCGGAACCTGCAGGAACTAAAGGAGGCCATCCCCGAGGACCTTGTGTACGTTGAAGGGATCAATCCCACCCTGGCAAGAAAGATTTACGCCAAATTACACTGATTAATAAAAAGGAAGCCGTATGGGAGAACGATTGCATGGACATCAAAGAGATATTGATAATATCTGCACAGTCCATGTGGTTGATGCTTCCCCTGTTCATCTCTAATCCATCGGCAGTATTTACGGGAAACAAGAAACCCATTGATTTTGGTAAGAGCTTTTCGGACGGTACCAGGATACTGGGCGACGGGAAGAGCTGGGGGGGCCTCGTGGGAGGAACCCTCATCGGTATGGTGGCGGGTCTCGCAATGGCCTTCGTCATGAGGAGTGCTGATGCTGACGTTCACTGGCAGTTCGGAGCCAGCCAAGTGGAGATATTAAAGAACGTTTTTCTCATCTCGTTTGGTGCCCTGTTTGGAGATTCGGCAGCTTCTTTCATCAAGCGAAGGATGAAGTTCAAGCGGGGGGCTGCTGTACCGGGATTGGATCAATTCGACATGATCGCAGGAGTATGGCTATTGCTGATGATCTTCTCGTGGGGATGGTTCACAGACATGTTCATCAGTGACGGCAGGTGGGTCGGTTTGATCGCGGTACTTATACTCACACCGGTCCTTCATAGGGTGGCGAATATCATCGGGTACAAGATCGGTGTGAAAGAGGTTCCATGGTGACTCATCAGATGTAGATGATGTTGCCTCTTTCTTCATTTTTCAATGCATTTCTGTCCGCGTTCTCAACTTTATTTTAGATATTATTTACCGCAAACCGGCTCTGGCTCCTTCCCGGACCTCAACCTCTATATCTCCCACGAACCGGGCCCCTTTTCCTTCCTTTATCCCTCGTATAAGTTTATGGGCTTCATCGGTCCAGATATCGTATTTCCTGCCTTTTTTCATCCTTATGCCAATGGTCTCTAATCCGTCCGAACGGAAGATAAAACTAAACCCAGGTGTATTTGTTTTCAATCTCCATGAATAGTAGCGTCTGCGGCGGTACCGCTCGTGGAAATTGACCTTGAGGATGTCATAAGATCGTATATTTTTTAGAGGCAGAGTGATCTGTCGTATCCCGACCCCGTAACAGATGGACAATCGTGAGCTGTTTATAGTGATGATCCGCCTGAAATAAAGGAACAGAAAAATTGTTCCAATGTCGACGATTATCATTAAAATAATGGCATCCCACACTAGTCCTTCCCTGACAATTATCAACACGACAAGTCCCCAGAAGAAGAGGGTGATCGGAGTGAATATCATGGCCGCCAGGTTGTATCTTGTGTCCCGGTACACCTCCCTTTCGGTTTTACTCCGAGATAACATGGCGGTATTTTCTGATTTTGATATGATACGAGGATCCCCCTTACCCTTCCTATCTTTCACCAGGCAGTACGGTACATAAATAATAAAACATAAAATAATAAGGACCTGAATTATGAAGACCGAATAAGCCCCTATATCAAACAAAATAGCATATGTATCCGCAGGCACACTTGCCGAGGATACAGATGAATCTTGATTCATCGAGTATCTATTGATGCCCCGGAACGTAGTGGGCGCCGATACTGATGAAAAGTGTACTTGATATTTTGTTATTTTTTGGGGCGGGTCGGCGTGGCTTTATTGCCGCCGACCCTCTTTAGATTGTAGAAAAGGAGTAGATAATATTGGATGTTCACTCCTTGGGAAATGGATATGTGGAGATTATTTCAATAAAAATCTATCATGAACCTAAGAAAATCAAATTTAATATATCACCTTCTACAATTTCGCATCATGCACGTAAGCGCCATAGTGCTGGCAGCAGGAAGGTCTCGAAGATTTGGCGAGGGTCCAACTAAAATTCTTTCAAAGGTGAAGAATAAAACCATCCTCCGACAACTAATGGAGACAATTTCTCGTTGTGCTGTCACAGATGTGATCCTTGTTACTGGCCACCAGGGGGAGCAGGTGAGCGAGCATGCGCGCAATAAAATAAATTCGATATTTGCACATTGCAATAAAAAATTTATTATGGTCCACAATGCCCGCTATGAAGAGGGAATGGCAGTCTCGTTCCGTGAGGGCATAAAGGCTGTTCCACAGGACTCCGAGGCATATTTATTGTTCCTCGGGGACCAGCCTCTCGTTTCGGAAAATACCGTTCATCAGATCATCGAAACATACCGCGATATCAATACCAGCGGCAAGAATTATCTTCTGATCCATCCGCGATTCAACGGTAAAAAGGGTCATCCTGTGCTCTTCTCGTCTGATCTTCGCCCCGAGATAGAAATGCTGGGCAAGGACGATCAGGTTAGATATCTTACGTGGAGGTATCGTGAGAAGGCGTTCATACTCGATGTGGACGATCCCGGAATTAACATCGACGTAAATACCGCCGAGGACCTTGACGATCTTAGGCGTATCTAGTCTACAAAACCGTTGCCCCTGTGGGACAAATAGCGGTCTCGAAGACCTCGCAATTTTCGAGTAGTTTTCCCTTCACTTTTTTGTAAAGGACATCTTCGGTGAGATTTCCATAGGGGAATATCACGAAGATCGAATTTCCCAACATGCACATGGAACTTCCCGGAGATACCACTTTGTTTATTTCTTGGCACAGCTCCCGGGTCTTAGGATTCATTAGCCCCGTATCCAAGGCAAAGCGGAACGATAGCGTCACCATTTCAGCGAGAAGTGTTTCTGCGGAGCCTGGCTCCAGTGGTTGATTTCCGCTGAAATGGGAAGGAAGATTAGTCAACAATCTGCTAAGCATTCCTTCGCTGTGTTTATTGATAGTACTCCTTTGAGTATCGACCAAAATAATATTCCTGGTGGGTACTCTGCTCCCGAAAACCGCGAGAATAACCTTGTTCGTCACCGGGAAATTGTGAATTTTACCGTACGGCATCAACCCCTCCCTTTCCCTAATGGTAAAACCACCCACCGATTGGGCGGGGATGTCACCCAGGCCGGTCCCGTGAACTATCTCGCTGTGGTGAGCAATCCGTATACATTCTTCTCTGGAGAGGGGTGAATCGAAAAGACTGTTCAGGGCCATTACTTGCGAGATCAGACCCGCGCCGCTCATTCCGAATCCCTGCGACAGGGGAAGGTCGAAACGGGTATCGACTAGTAGATAAATTCCGCCGCGGGATATTTCCGGCAACTTAACACTGTCAATCAGGCTTAAGAAACGGGATATCATGTCACGTGATACTGCGAGATCATCCATCTCCACTGGGTTACCGCTACGGTTTAGGCTGAGAAAAACTCCCGGCTTCATCTCCACAGCCTTTTCGGTATTTCCAAGCCGGTTAAAAGAAGCTTTTGTCAAAGCTCCGGCTGTTGTGTTGAATCCACTCCCAATTGAGCCTTTCCTTTGCGGTTCATCCGACGAATCCCGGATCTGGAAAAAACCTGTGATATGACCGGGACAGAAGGCTGAAACCGATTTTGATGATACCAATTAATTCCCACCGGGTTGATTACGTCTCCTCGGGCTGCGTGGAACATGTCCCCGGGGGATCATTCCTTCAATATCTCGTTGAATATCTGATTTGCATTATCGGTCTTTCGTCCTTCTATACTCTGTACTTTTCCGTCTCTCTTTATGATATGAACCCGTCCCTTATCTCCCCTGACCTCTTCCAGGTCATTGGCTATGATCATGTCTATATCAAGTTCATTAAGCCGGCGGTTGGCATTATCTATCAATTCTTTCTCGGGAAGACCGCTTTCCAGCTTGAATGCCACGATGTAACTCTCCGGGGCGTTCTTTTTTATCAATTCGATAACTTTCGGTGTCGGTGAAAGTTCGATAACTAGCTTATCCGTTCTCGATTTTATCTTTCCCTTCTGTTTCTTCATGGTGAAATCGGATATGGCCGCACAGTTGATAATAATATCGAATCGATAGAGATTGGAATAATCCACCAAACCCATCAGATTGTCCACAGATTCGAAATCCCTCGTTTTGATAAAATAGGGCGCTTCGACCTTTGCCCTACCGTACCACAGCTCCACCTCCCCTCCCCTTCTGAATGCATTTACGGCAAGAGCGACGCCGGTCTTGCCGCTGCTCCGGTTCGTGATCATCCTGATGTCATCCATGGGTTCCGCTGTGGAGCCGGCGATAATGAGTATTTTCTTGCCGATAAGATCCTTGCTCCCGAATGCTCTGAGCACATGCTCAACGACGATGTCGACATTTGCCATTTTTGCCTTTCGCTCGCTCAATACAGGCTCGATTATATCGGCACCCATGTCCTTCAACTTCCTCACGTTCGCCTTTATGGAGGGGTGATTATACATGGACTCGTGCATGGCAGGTAGGATCATTAACGGGATTCCGCTGCCGATGGCGGTTGAAGCGAATAATGTAACTGTGGTATCACAAATCCCCGTCACGATCTTCGAGACGGTATTTGCAGTGCAGGGTGCAATGAGAAATAGGTCAACCCGGCTTTCCACCATGCCGCAGTATCTCACATGTTCCACATCTCCCGTTATCTCGGTCACCGGTTCCTTACCGCTTGCGAAGCATATGGACTTCGAGGTGATTATCTCAAGAGCATCCTTGGTCATCACCGGTATGATCTCCGCACCATGTCGTATCATTTCACGGATGAACCTGACACATCTCACTGCTCCAATCGATCCGGTTATTCCAAGTACTATTTTCTTTCCCTTCAGCTTTTGACTCTTTATCATGTATATGCCTTCGCTCGGATGCATGAGCCAAATTAGGTTTTACTGATTTTTATTATTATTTGTCCAATATCACAATATCTTTAAATTCGGGTGTGGAATAACATACTTATTAAGGTCACGGACCCGATATTAATCGATATCTATCAAATATAGCTCCCGACCCTTTCCATTCCCTCGACTATCTTATCGTGATTGTCGCACAGGGGTCCATAAGACACCCGTATTCCTTCCTCCATGGAGGGACCAAAGCCCGTGCCGGGTATGAAAAGGACTCCCGTTTCACGCAGTATTTCTTCTGTAAAACGTACGGGATCCGTGTCTATCTTCACGCATGTATACAGTCCCCCCTTCGGATCTAATCGCGGTTTACCCATATGCCTGTCTATGGCTTTCATTGTAATGGTGGCGGTCCTCTGATACAGCTTCCGCATCTCGTCGATGTAATGGACAAGGCTTCCGTTTCCAATTGACTCTTCTAGAAACCTTGCCGTGGCTGCGGAATGGAGTGAATCAGGACTTAACAGGGTTGATTCAACCAATCTCTCCATGGCATTTGTGATCACGGAGGGGGCTTCCAGCCACCCTAACCTCCTTCCAAGGCTCGATAGCCATTTTGAATTGGAATGAATACTTATCAGGTTGGGTATGTCCTCACAGGACCATGAATAGGTTTCCGGCATATCCCCGAAATACTGTGTCTTGTAGGCATGGTCCATGACGAGATACGCCCCTGCATCGGTGAGAATATCGAGAAAACCACTGAGGATCCCCGAAGGCATTATCTGGGAGGTGGGGTTGTCCGGATCGGGTATGACCAGGGCCTTTATCCGACCCTCACTGCAAAGTTCCTTCAAATACTCCGTGGGTATTTCCGGGTCCGGCATGTATTCCCAAGTCACTGGGTCCAACGCCGGAATGAATTGAACCGAAGAGCCGGGAAGGGCGCACTTGACAGCATTGAAATAATTCACATAGGATGGATCGAGAACAGCAATCCCGTCCCCCGGATCGCAGATCACTCTAAGTACATCGTGAAAGAGTTGCGTTGAGGAATGGCCAACGCAGATGTTATCTGGTCTCAATCCGTTTACCGAAAAAATATTCTTTTCGAACTCGCATAATTGCTCTCTGATTTTTAAATTACCGGTTATGGCGCTGTACCTGCCGGAGATATGGAAGTCCGAAGCATCCAGACAAATATCGGCATATATCTCGCGCAGTCTTTCCGGCGCCTCGTGATTGCACCAGCCACCACCAAAGGAGATGATGTTTTCGGGATCGAGACCCATCCTTACTATATTGCTGGGATCGGCAATCTTCATGATGCTCTGGATTGGCGATAGGGTGCTTATGGTTTCCTCAACAAGGCGGGATAATCCTGGTGATTCCGATCTTTTCTGTCCCATTGGGTCACATCCTATTTCGTATCAACTAAAGAAGCCATAAAGATATGCAAAAGATTTTCGATCTATGGATGGCACTGCTCCGGGAGACCTACCATCAACTCTTCCAGATCGGCAGTGTCTCGCCCCATTTCCTTTCTCAAATCATAAGCCTTGTTCCAGCAATCTCTCGCCCGGTAGAATTCCTTTTTCATCCCGTAAATAATGCCGATATTCTTGTAGCATCCGGATATTCCTCCTCGGTCACCCAGTTCCATGTCGATCTCCAATGATCTTTCATAGTAACTCAACGCCGTTTTGAAGCTCTCCCGGGCGGCGGCAACGTTACCCATCTGGGTGTAATTCACGCTGATACCCTTTCTATTTCCACTCGCGAGGTCGATCTTGAGCGATCTCTCCGCATAATCCATCGTTCTTTCATAATCCCCCATCTTGAACAGAACATTAGCAAGCGAGCCGTAAGCATTGCTCAAAGCCGGTTTATCCCCGAACTCCTTGGCGATTTCCAACGCTTTGCTGGCATAATCGAGCGCGCTTTTGTAATCGCCTCGCTGACAGGAAATCCCACTCATGTTTGCATAATCGCTTCCCATGCCTCCTATATTGCCGGTCTTTCGATCCAACTCCAACGAGCTGCTGTAATGGTCCATTGCCTCTCTGAGATTTCCAAGTTCCTTGGCCACGTCCCCGAGACTCGATAATGTCGCGCTCATGTTTTCCAGATTCCCTAACACCTCGTTCATCTTCATGGACCTGTAATAGTATTCTGTGGCCTTTTGGTGGTTTCCCATATCGTGCTCTATATGACCGAGATCTAGATAAGAGGCCACCATTCCGTTTTTGTCGTCTATGTCAGTGAACAATCTCTCCGCTTGCAGGAATCTCTTTTGCGCTTTTATAAAACGCCCCTGGAAATTGTGAACGCGACCCAGCTTGAGATTGCACCAGGCAATATTCAACGGATCGATCCTCTTTCCGTATATGGACAGAGCCTTCTTGTAATTGTTCAATGCGTTTTCAGGTCTGCCGGCCATGTAGTCCAGCTCACCCATTTTCATGTACAATCCGGGGTCATCAAGTACTCTGCCAGCACTCTTTTCCAGTTCCGTAAGGGCGGTTTCCACCTTGGATATCACAGTTTTCTCGGTGGTGGAAAAAGGCATTTTCGAGGTAAGACCCTGACCATGGGGCAAACCGACATGGATATTGTCAATGGTACGAACCTCGACAAAATCTCGAGGTTCGGAGCTTGACAATGTTCGCGGAATCGCAGCCTGAAAGGACCGATTCCGCTGAATCTTGTTGACAAACAATTCCAGTAACTGAGATAATTCGTTCAGTCCCAATCCCAGTTTTATTTCCCCCACATCCACGATGGTACTGACGTTCGCATACTTCAAATAAGTCTTTTCCTGGCCGGTCAATACGGCCAAATCCAGTTTCTCCCGTTCTAGCCCGGCCCTGAACTCCTGGGGCATCCGGTCAAGGTCTGCATTGTCTTCAGGAAATCTCACGCCGCAGATATGACAAAATATCGCCCCATCCGGTACATTCGCACCGCAATTATCACAGCAGTTCATGAGGTTTCACCGATCAGGTTTTCATCTACGAAGGATCATTCCGCACTGTATCTCAAGATGGCGGCAACACCACCGAGGCTTTCGAGGTACGGCGACTCGTCTATGAACTCCAGCTCTCCGCCGCTCCTCACTACGAACTCTATTATCTCCTCCACCACATCCACTCGGGAAGTCGGACCGTTGCAGTAGGGGCAGGTCTTTTTCATACCCATTTGCACAGCCTGACAGTTCTCACAGATCCACCCGCCGATGGGATGTCCTTTGAGTATGAATAATTCTCGTACGATCCCGTTCCTGGACGCGTCCACCACATTGTCCAGCCCGTAGACGGCAGGGCCGCCTGTCAATATCAATTTCTGTAATAGATCCACTGACCTGCCGCCTGCAATTTTCTCGTCAAGGTGAACAATATCGGTAATTTCCTTAATCATCTGGGCCAGGGGGATGTTCTTGTCTATGTCCAGCACACGGCTGACCATTTCTTTCTGATCTGGAGTGAGATATTCCAGTATCTCCTTTTTACCCTTTCCCGGGCCTGCCAGAATGATGGATACGATGCTGCCCTCCTCGGCCACAACCTCATTGACGTCCCTTGCCACCATCTTGTAGAATTTGTCCACCGCCTCCTTTCTCAGGCGATTGAAACGCATCTGGGACCACCCTCCCTTCTTGTGACGACCCATAACGTCTGTTTCAACTTCCTTCGACTCCTCGATCTGCCGGGCCCCCATGAGATATATCTGAGCCGAAGTGCCATCTATAAATACCAGCAAGAACTGTTCCCATTCATCCTGTAACAATGCCAGAGGTTTTATGTAGGGTGATGAATCCACGATGAACAGGTTTTCCGGTGGTACGGAGAGCTGATAAATACGATAGAAATCATTCTTTTTGGAACCGACAAGAGCAAGGCCCCGCTCCTGGTCCAGGTGAGGAAGTTTTTCCAGCTGCCCCATCATCACATCGAAGGTTTTGTTCACGTTCTCGCGGAGATCCGCACGGCCATGAAGGGCTTTGATGCAGTTTCGCATTCTCTTTTCAATGAACTTCTTCCAGTTCTTGTCAATCAGATTTATAAAAACGGTTACGAAGCTGTCGTCGCTATCCGCATCATAAATGCTTGCGAGCTCCCGAAGGTCGATATCCTGCAGAGTTTTCATTTCGCTGTCCATTATTTTCGCCACCAGTGTTCATTTTACGGAATACACGTTGACCACTTTCCCGATAATTTAAAGATAGTGCCCTGATTATCAATAAAACAAAGGTTGGGAGTGTAATAATCAAAAAAAAAGAGACAAATCTATAATAGTGCAGCGGATTTTAGGAATTGACTGGAGTGATGGAATGACTATGCGCGACCTAACGTTTCTAAACCTTCTCAATAATGTGGAACGGCAAAGAGAGCTGACGCCCAAAAACAATGATCCCGAAGAATTCTTCGGGGGACTTCTGGATAACTGCGAGAAGAAGATTCCCTGTGGTTATGAAGATATTGAAGAATTTATCAGGGACCGGGCCAAAGAGACCGGAATTCCATTTCAGGCCCTTGCGGAATCCGTAAGCCGAAGAAACCACGGTGCCCTGAACAAGGACGGGAATGAATTCGATATCGTTCTTGACCTCGTACGGCAGCGAACCGAGTTCGAGCGGACGATTATCAGAGAAAACCTGGATGGTATGGCTTTGAGTTCCATAGAATATATTTTATTCGACACGGGCCTGGAGCTTATGTCCGTTATAGATTTTCTTTTTTTCAGATGGAAAGAGGCCGTTCCGGACGTATTGAAACGAACTGCTCAAGAATTGAAAATGGAGCGCTCTGAAGTCGCACAATTTCTCATCGACCGTAAGCTGAATGACCGGTATGCAGTGGTGGTGGATGCTGCCACGGACCTGCCTCCCGTTATATATGAAAATGATGGAGATTATCGGGAGATTGCTTATGCGGATTTTTTCAAGGTGGAAAGCTCGGAGATCCGGCGGATACTAATGAACGGTGTAAAAAGTCTCAAAAAACTTCCGAATGTCGATGAAACGGGATCTTGGATCGCCTACTTCGAAGCCTGGGCAGCGGCGGCGGTGAACGGGAATGCTGAACTACACGAAATATTATGGAAAAAGGTTGACGAGGCCTGGGTTGCGTGCAGCGGCAGGGTAATTATAGTTCATCCCATGGAAGAAGGTTATGCTGATCCCATAAGAATAATGCCCGAGGTGAGGGTTTTACTGCAGTTGAACGACGCCAAGGACATGATCGCCACTATCAAGCAACGGATGCTGGATTGGGAGGAGGAACTCTACGGCAATCACCCCCGCTATCCGCAGTTCCGTACCGCTCTCGAAAACACCCACGCCGGTGTGTTCATTACCCCTCTGTACAGCGGTGAGGATTTCGATTTCAGGTTCTCGGGCCAGATCGTGCCCAACAGGAGCGAGGTGAGGATAAAGGGAACAAAGATTTTTCTGGACCGGAATTCCTGCAGGAACAAGATCGACATATACGGCGCGACGGTCAATAAATATTTCACGGAAGAATTCGTGAGCAATTTCCATGAGAGGGTAAGCCCGGAAACCTTTCTCTATTACGTGATCGCTCACGAATGCGGTCATTCGGTTTTAATCGGTAGCGACACCAGGGAAAAGATGGGGGACAACTACCGAAACGTAGAGGAGTTCAAGGCGAGCCATATCGGAATGGAAGTTCTTATGACCATGGAGAACCGACTTCCACCCGGTTACCTTGACTCCCTTTCATTGTTTATTGTGGCAAGGATAATCCGTTTCATGACCAAAGGCATGAGAGGCGACAAGACGCTGGAGCCATATTACAAGGAATCATTGATCCAGCTGAACGTGCTTTTAGATTGGAATTTTTTACAATTCGAGAACGGTAAACTGAGTTTCAACATGGAGAACCGGGCGGCATTTTTTACATCCATTCTACGGATAAATGATGAACTGAAAAGGCTCTATCTCGATGAGGATTGGGCAAGTGTGAGGAAATTCCGGTTGAAATACACCGTCGTGGACGATCGGGTGCAAGAGATATTCGATTATCTTGATAAAGAATAGGGGAACCCTCTCAATTATTTGTATTGGCGTTCCCATTTAATAATATCTGTATCCATTGTATCAAATTCATGATCTCCACGACCATTATGATTCCACTGATGATATTTTTTGTGATGGTGAGTTGGCGAAAAATCTTTTGGATATCTTGACCCGTAATCGGTTGTATCTAACTTGAATACAACCCGACCATATGGATGAGGATAGCACTGAAAAAGAGGTTGAATTATTCCATTCCGGATACCCAAGTACGTACCACGATATGCTAGTAGTGTCAGGATCGAGCTTGTAAGACCCATTATCCCCGCGAAAATTACAATTATCGATAGTAAGATATTAATACCAATATCAGATGAACTAATTACGGAATTTACCAAATTAATAAAGGATGCGCTCGCTCCCAAAGCAAAACCTAGCCAAAGAAATGTTTTATGCTTTTTTTGAGCAATGGAGACGATGAAGTAAATATAACCTAATGATGACAACATTGTTCCAATAAAACTGATTAAATAAGTAATAAATGGTGGACTTATAATACCCGAAAACATAACTCCAATGAATGTAATTCCAAAACCGGTAATAAAATAGGTCAATCCCTTTTTTACTTTATGCTTATGCTCTAAACTGAATTCATTTTTGCCTTGATAAATTTTTACTTAAAAATAGCCACAAGAACGCCAGTGCCTTTAGGCTCTGGATGAATTGTGGCGCCGAAGATTTAAACCGG
>JASLWR010000004.1 GCA_030740765.1 Thermoplasmatota archaeon | reverse complement strand
CTCTACTATACACAGCTCCTGGGCCTTGCCATGGGATTCCACCCGCGGAAGGACCTGGCGGTGAACAAGAACCAGGTGAAAGTCAAACCGTTACTGAAAAAGATAGAAACTCTTAGAGGAGGGGGTTAGAAATATGGATGATAAGGTTGGAGCAGTTCTGGTTGTTGGTGGCGGCATCGGAGGGATGCAAAGCGCTTTGGATCTTGCCAATAGTGGTTTTAAAGTCTTTATTCTTGAGAGATCACCGGCAATTGGCGGGAAAATGGCACAACTCGACAAGACCTTCCCGACGAATGACTGCGCAATGTGCATAATGGCACCAAAATTGGTCGAGGTCGGAAAACATCCTAATATCGAATTGATCACCTATTCGGAACTAATAGAGATCACTGGCGATGCAGGCAACTTCAAGGTCAAGATCTTGAAGAAAGCGAGGTATGTCGATGAAAATTGCACTGGTTGCGGATCATGCGCCGAGGTCTGCCCGGTGGAATTTCCTAACGAGTTCGATATCGGGCTCGGGAAAAGACATGCCATTTACGTGCCGTTCCCCCAGGCCGTCCCACTCCAGTACACTATTAATAAGCACGGCATGCAGCCCTGTGTGGCCGAATGCCCTGCCAGCGTAGGTGCCCCGGGTTATATCACTCTGGTGAGTCACGGCAAATTCTATGAGGCACTTCAAATTATCAAAGAAAAGTTACCGTTCCCCTCCATATGCGGCAGGGTCTGTCATCGACCCTGTGAAAAGAAATGCGAGCGAAATAAACTCGACGGTCCTGTTGGAATCGCCCATATCAAGCGTTTTGTAGGGGATCTGGAATTAAATATTCCTGCCATAGAGGCCCCGTCAGTCTTAACAAGAGCCGAAAGCGTTGCCATAGTTGGCGGCGGTCCGGCCGGACTTACCGCCGCTCATGATCTCGTCTTGATGGGTTATCATGTGAGAATATACGAATCCACGCCGGTACTCGGCGGTATGATGCGATTCGGTATTCCGCGATTCCGCTTGCCAAAGGAGATACTTGAGAGGGAAATCACCGGTATCCTCAGGCTTGGAGTTAGCGTACAACTAAACACGACTATTGGGAGGACCCTGGAAATTAAGGATCTTTTCGATTTCGGGCATAAAGCGGTATTCTTTGCCATCGGCGCTCAGAAAGGCAAGCCTATGAAATGTCCCGGTGAAAAACTTGAAGGTGTATATCAAGCTATAGAATTTTTAAAAGAGGTGAACCTTGGAAAGATCATCAAAACATCCATCGCCAAGATCGATATGGACGCCTGCACTGGTTGCGGTCTCTGCGCTCCCGCTTGTATCTATAATGCCATCGAACTTACGCCGGATAAAGAGAATTCCAAAAGGCAGTATCCCCTTGTATCGAAATATATGTGCACGAACTGCGGGAAATGCGCGTCCGCATGTCCTTCAAAGGCTATTCGATTGAGCGGTTTCCGCGACACTTACCCCAGAATAGGTGGCAGTGTTATTGTCGTTGGTGGGGGAAATGCCGCTTTGGACACTGCACGGACGGCGATTCGATTGGGTGCGAAAAATGTTACTATAATGTATCGGAGATCCCGGGAGGAAATGCCGGCCGAACCTGACTGGGAGATAGATGAGACCGAGCTAGAGGGTGTAAAGCTGCTCTATTGTACTGCGATAAAAAGGGCTATAGGTGAGAACGGACGCTTGAAAACCATCGTATGTATAAAGATGAAACTCGGGGAACTTGACAAGTCGGGCCGCCGTTCCCCGGTTCCGATCCCAGGGTCAGAGCATACAATAGAAGTTGACAATATCATTTTGGCCATAGGGCAGGTTGTCAACATGGGTACTACTACTGACGAAGTAAATCTGGAAAGGACTCCTTGGGGGACCTTAAAGATCGATCCCATTACCATGGAAACAAATATGAAAGGAGTTTTTTCCGGGGGTGATGCGGCCGTCGGATCGGGGACCGTTATAGGCGCCGTCGCAGCAGGTAAGGAAGCCGCTATTTCCATTGATAGATATATTAACGGGATTGATCTGAGGGCCGGAAGGGATATCAAACCCGAGATTGCGGAGGTACAGGTGGAGGGTCTGAAGAAGAAAAGGAAGGTCAAGATGAAATATCTTCCCATCGAGGAAAGGGAGGACAACTTCAATGAAGTTGAACTGGGTTACACGGAAAAAGAGGCTATGAAAGAAGCGGATCGGTGTTTGACATGCGGTGGGTGTGCAGACTGTTACGAATGTTCGAGAAACTGTGAAGCAAACGCTATCCATCATAATATGGAACCGGAAGAAATCGAAATAGATGTTGGTTCGGTGATCCTTTCCCCAGGTTTTAAAGAGTTTGATGCCGCCAGGAAGAAAGAGTATGGTTACGAGAGGTTCTCAAATGTCGTGTCGTCCATAGAGTTCGAACGAATTTTATCCGCATCAGGACCATTTGCCGGTAATGTCCAGAGACTATCCGATGGCAGGGAACCGAAAACAATCGCATTTCTCCAGTGTATTGGTAGCAGAGATGAAAAAACCAATCACTACTGTTCCAGCGTTTGCTGCATGTATTCCATAAAGGAAGCAATAATCGCCCAGGAGCATTCTCCGGGTTTGCAACCACACATTTTTTTCATGGATATTCGAGCCTTTGGGAAGGAATTCGAGGATTACTACATACGTGCACAGGATGAATACGGAATAAATTTCACACGATGCAGAGTACCCGGTATAGAAGAGGATCCCATCACGAATGATCTTATCATCAATTATGTTGAAGATGGTACGAGAATGACAAAGAGATTTGATATGGTCGTCTTAGCAGTTGGCTTGGAAGCTCCCGAAAAAGCCAAGGAACTTAGTGAAAAGGCGGGGGTCGATCTAAATGAGTATGGTTTTTGTGATACAAGCCAATTCACGCCGTTTGAAACATCCAGGCCGGGAATCTACGTTGGTGGTGCCTTTTCAGAACCCAAGGATATACCTATGACAGTTGCGGATGCCAGCGGTGTCGCGGCCAAAGCATCGGCGATCATATCATCCGAAAGGCACTCTCTAGTCACCGAGAAAACATATCCGCCTGAGAGAGATGTTAGAGGAGAAGCGACCCGAATCGGTGTTTTTGTATGCAAATGCGGGATAAACATTTCTTCGGTGGTGAACGTACCGGAAGTAGTTGAATATGCCAAGAATCTCCAAGGGGTGGTCTATGTGGATTGGAACACGTACTCATGTTCACAGGACACACAGAAGACGATGATCGAGATGGCCAAGGAACACCATCTGAATCGTGTTATCGTCGCATCCTGCACCCCCCGGACCCATGAACCTCTGTTTCAAAGCACGATCCAGGAAGCTGGATTGAATCCGCATCTTTTCGAGATGGCCAATATACGAGATCAATGCTCATGGGTTCACAAGAACGACCATGAAGGAGCCACCGAAAAGGCGAAGACACTGGTCCGCATGGCTGTGGCAAAGGCTCATTTGATCGAACCCCTGACAAAGAAGGAACTGCCAGTTATTCCCAAAGGGCTGGTTATCGGCGGGGGCGTGGCTGGTATGAGTGCTGCCCTGGAGATGGGGGATCAGGGATTCGATACCTACCTCGTTGAACACGATAGAAAATTGGGGGGACGATTGAGGGACAGGTTCTTCCTGCCGCCGAATCAGGATGCACCAATCTTATTGAGATCATTGACCGAAAAGATAGAAGAACATCCCAGGATTAAAGTTTTTACCGATACGAGGATAATTGACGTTTCGGGACATGTGGGTCATTTTAAAACAACCATTTCCAGGGGCGACGGCAAGGAAGAATCGGAACTTGAACACGGCATCATAGTGATAGCAACGGGTGCGAACCGATATAAACCAACCGAATATCATTATGGGCAGCATGATCGAGTAATTACTCAGATTGATCTGGAAGCTTCTATTGCTTCGGGGACAATTTCAGCTGACAGGGTGGTCATGATCCAGTGCGTCGGTTCGAGAGATGAGGTACGATCATACTGCAGCAGGACCTGTTGCGGTGAAGCTATTAAGAATGCATTGGAGATCAAATCGATAAATCCGGAAACCGAGGTTATTATCCTTTACAAAGATATCCGGACCTATGGATTCAGAGAGAAATACTACAAAGAAGCTGCCAAGATGGGTGTGATCTTTATTAGGTATGACGATGATCATAAACCTGTTAGCGAGATTACCGGTCAGGGAGACCTGGAACTAACGATGTGGGAACCCCTGCTCAAAAGATATTTGAGTGTCAAACCAGATCTATTGGTGTTAAGTAACGGAATGGTACCACAGGAAGGCACAAAGGAGCTGTCCCAATTACTCAAGCTCCCCACCACGAAACACGGTTTTTTCATGGAAGCACATATGAAATTACGCCCGGTTGATTTCGCCAATTCCGGAATGTTTCTCTGTGGGGACGCCCATTCACCAAAATATGTGGAAGAAAGCATGGCCCAAGCCTCCGCCACAGCCGGCAGGGCGGCCACCATCCTTTCCCGGCCTTTCCTTGAAGTAGGCGGCTCTATAGCCAGGGTAAATGAAGAGGATTGTGCAGGGTGTCTGACATGTGTGAGAGTGTGTCCATACTCCGTACCACGGATTGGAGAAGAGGGGGTTGCCATTATCGATGAATCCGAGTGCCAGGGTTGCGGAGTCTGTGCCAGCGAATGTCCTGCAAAAGCGATCCAGGTCCTTCATTTTAAGGACAATCAAGTTTTGGCTCAATGTGACGGAATGCTACTGGAGGTGGTGTGATGACATCCAAAAACTTCGAACCGAAAATTGTTGCTTACTGCTGTCATTACTGTGCATATGGCGCCGCTGATATGGCAGGTACCATGAGACTGGAATATCCACCCAACATTAAGATCATCCGACTACCATGCAGCGGGAAAGCGGATATACTCTATATTCTTCGAGCTTTTGAAGATGGGGCTGATGGTGTCTATGTTGCAGGGTGCGAAGAAGGGAGTTGTCATTTTATTCGTGGTAATTTCCGTGCAAAAAAAAGGGTGAAATATGCAAAGAAGATTCTGGATGAGATCGGCATTAGAGGAGAACGCCTGGAAATGCATAACATTTCAACTTCATCAGGTCCGAAATTTGCCAGGGTAGCCACTGAATTTACTGAAAAAATTCGTCAATTAGGCCCCTCTCCAATCAATAAAAACTGAAGGTGAGCGAATGATCATAGGACAAAGAAAACCTATCGATGAGATTATGGGTATTCTGGAAGAGAATAAAAAAATTCTTGTGCTGGGATGTGGAACTTGCGTTACTGTCTGTTCGGCAGGCGGTGAAAAAGAAGTGGGTATACTTTCATCAGCGCTTCGGATGAAAAGTCAAATTGAAAACGTCGAAATTACGTTTGATGAGAATACCATTGAAAGACAATGCGAGAAGGAGTTCGTTGATGCTATAAAAAAGGAAATTGAGGATCATGATGCAGTATTGTCCATGGCTTGCGGTGTGGGTGTCCAGACCATAGCAGACATGTTCCCACATAAAATGATACTCCCAGCATTGAACACCACTTTCATGGGAATGCCGAAAGAACAGGGAATATGGGTGGAGAACTGTCGTGCCTGCGGTAACTGCCGCTTACATCTTACTGGTGGAATATGTCCGGTTACGAGATGCTCCAAGAACCTTCTGAACGGGCCGTGCGGGGGAACCACCTCGGAAGGGAAATGCGAGGTGGACAAGGACATCGACTGTGGATGGTATCTCGTTTATTACCGCCTGAAAGAACAAGATAAACTTTCAATTTTCGAAGAGATCCAGCCACCAAACGATTGGCGTGCGGCGGGGCACAAGGGACCAAGAAAAATCATTCGTGAGGACCTTGTGATCGAGCGGGAGGGGGATGCTTAATGGATACGATAACGAATGGTCGCTTGGAAAAAGTATTGGTGGGTGGTCATTTTGCCGTTACCGGGGAGCTTGGACCTCCAAAGCACTGCGGTACTGAAGGAATGAAGAAAAATATTGGTCACCTGAAAGGTTCAGTGGACGCAGCGAACATAACGGACAATCAAACGGCAGTTGTACGAATTTCCTCACTGGGGACGGCAGCAATACTCATGGAGGAAGGACTGGAACCGGTGATGCAGATGACTGTGAGAGACCGGAACCGGATCGCCATGCAGAGCGACGTTTTGGGAGCCGGGGCGCTAGGAATACCGAACCTATTGTGCCTTACCGGCGACCATCAATCTTTGGGGAACCATCCCGGATCAAAGGGTGTTTATGACCTGGACTCAATGCAGCTTCTGCAGATGGTCAAGAACATGCGGGACGAGGCGAAATTCTGTAACGGCGACGAGATAAAGTTTCCGCCGAAACTCTTCATCGGTGCGGTCTGGAGCCCTTTCAGCGAGCCACTGGACCTGAGAGTACCTCGCCTAGCAAAGAAGATAGGGGCCGGAGCGGACTTCATACAGACCCAGGGTATATTCGATGTTGAGAAGTTTGCAGACAAGATGGAAGAAGTCCGGGAACTGGGACTGCACAAGAAAACAAATATAATGGCCGGAGTGATACCCGTAAAGTCAGTTGGTGCCGCCAGATACATGCAGAAATTTGTATCCGGTCTTGACATACCAAATGAACTGATAAATCGCCTCAAGGCTGCCGACGATGTTAAAAAAGAAGGTATCAACATCTCCATAGAGATCCTTGAACGGCTCCAGGAGATCGAAGGTGTGGCCGGAGCACATATAATGGCCATCATGTGGGAAGAGAAAATACCCGAGATAACCGAGAGGGCGGGACTGCTGCCGAGACCCGTGGTCTGATTCATTACTTTTCCCAGCACAGATTGCGGTCAACCATTGGGTCCCGGATAAAAATTATATTTGTATACCTTTTTTAGTGAGGGCCATCGAAATCCCCCCGTGTCTATCCAACAGATTAGATTCAAATTTTCTTTAAGCGATAAGCTACGGACCATCGAGCGGAAAAACGAAATTCCAATAATCATTAATTCAACAACAAATTTAATTTATCGAAGTCGAAATAATTAGGACGATGACCAAGGTCGAGATAGATATCCGGGATACTCTTAGCAAGGAGAAATCCGACCGGACGCTGGCAAAGCTTGAAGATAATTTTTACACGTCTGCGAAACGTCACCTTGACATGCTGGAAGGTTTGTGGCAGGGCAAAGAGCGGGGGGAGTTGGCGGTTGAACGGAGTTATCGAAAGTGGAAGACGGCAAAAGCCAGCATGTCGGACATTTTTATTAGCCGTTTGAGGAAGATACTCACCCTGGTAAATCACAAGATCGACGGCCGAGAGCCAAACCTTTCTCGCCTCGTCCCGGAGGAGAGGGAGCTGTACTCGGCAATGGTATTTCTAGTGGTAAAATCAAAAAGGTCCATTATGAGCCAATCCGAAAAGGATGCCGGAATCATGAAGGATATCATCGACCTGATGGAAGCCGACCCCGAGGGAAAGGGTCTGTTAACTTTTGAGGAAAGCGTTAGGGGAGCAGCCTACCTTCCGGAGTCCTCCACAGCCATGGACGAGATTCAAACGACATCGGAAATGGAGGATGAATTGCCTACGAATTTTTTTACGAGCGATAGGAAGAAAGAAAACGTGGGAAACCCCGAAGAGATCGACGAGGAAGAAGACGATAGTTTTATCGAGCCCTACGAGGATTACGCGGAAAAGGAACAACTGGGAGAGGGTGATATCGAGGTTGGTCCCGATCCCGTGGTGCCGGAGGAGATGCCTTCCGCTCCTGATATAGATATGGACGATAAAATAGATACTGGCGAGAACAATGACCCGGTAGTACCTGAAAATCCCGAATCGCAGATTCAGGATAATCCAGAGGAAGGAGTTGAAATCAATGGGACCGACAACGAATCAGCCTCGATTCTGCTGAGGATAATCGAGGACACTGGAGATTTCATGTCTGATGACGGTAATACCTATAATCTCAAAAAGAACGAAATCGCGGTTTTTCCGGTGACCGTAGGAACCGTTCTGATCGCGGCCAGTAAGGCCGAAGCCATAGAGTAAGGCACTGCGGAATATTATTATTTCAGGGTAAGAAGCATTGGATAGTGTTTTTTTTATAATCTGTTTTCTACCGGGGCGCAGGATTTTTCATAACGCAGAGATTATCCAACAAGCCAAAATGTTTGAAAAACCATAATATAGAAGTATAATATTTGCCATTCCCATGATTGAATGTTCCGTCCATAGCTTCGGGAAATAATATTAACTTGACCTAGAAACGCGACGGAATGATTTACCAGGTGATATAGTGCTTTGGCCGAATCTCACTCAAAAAGTAATTCTTTTCACAATAACAGCGATACTGATCATCCCGGTGGTTATCTCCCCCCCATCGAACACAAGCACTTCGGACATTGTTGACGGAGGAATGGACAAAGCGTACTCTTCCTCCCGGGCAGATAAACCTACAAATCTCACCGTAAGTTACAACGGAACGCACCTGTTCTTTTACGTAGATGTGGGGAATGACACCTCCGTTTGGAACGACAATACCGATTCACTCGCAATATATATCGACGGTGATGCGGACGAGACCCTGAAGGACTTCGATGCCCCCAGGGGACAGGTGAAGGATTTTGGCATGCTGGCATTTGCCGCCTGGGATTTTGCTCCCTACGAAGTGGACAAATTCGGCTATCTGGTTAAGGATACGGGAGATGAGGACAGGGACGAGGACAGCAAGCTAGACAACCTCATGATCGATCCCATCGAGAACAACGAGAGCTTTAACTTCACCTATGTACCCGGGGTTCGGGATGGACACAAAATATTCGAAATTGAAATAAACGCGTCCTATTTCGGGATATCGCTAACCCCTACCACTGTATTCAATCTGTATTTACGCGTAACGGATATTAACGAGATGACAGGGGATAAATACACGTCGGGAGCCCTTTACGGCAGTTCCAAGTTTCCAGATGATATGGGATGGTACGAGGTGGATTTTGCGAATCCCGGCGGCCAGGAACTGGTGGTTACCGACGTCACAGGTCAAGAACCCATAATTAACGGATCGGCGATGCCGGGTGAATGGCCCGCCCAGGTAATGGATATTACACAGGAAGATACGATTCCTGCACAGGAAGGTTCTTTCGTTAAATACCCGGAGGACGGCAACAACATCATGGCGGACGGCATATCGGTGGGAAAGATAGTATTATGGGTAAAGGACAACGACGATGTATTCGGTATTGACTCTGTAATGGGCAACTTCACAAGCATGGACATACCGCTACCCGTGGAGCTCAGGGACGATGGTACAAACGGCGACGAGGTGTCGGGGGATCATAATTACACAACTGAGTTCATAGTTCCCCTGGGAACCGAACCTGGGATGTATCCCGTTATGCTTCATATTTTCGACATCTGGGGAAACCATTTCACCTTCAGCATGATCAGAGATATTCTTATCTGGGTCATCGATATGAACACTGCACCCCGTATAAACCAAAGCGCGCCTACGCTCATCACTTTGTACGAGGACAGCAATTCAACGTATCTCGATCTTAACAACGTGTTCTTTGACCTGGAGGGAGACAATATGGACTTCAGGGTGGCCGATCCCAATGGGACTTGGGGATTGAAGTACGAGACTAATAATCTCATCGGGTCCTTCATAAAGAACATGTCTTTCAGGATCACATCCAAAACTAATACTTACCTAACGGAAGGCGCCTACGAGGGCCTGACCTTCAAGGCGACAGACATCATCGGTTTCATAACTCATACGATAAATTTTACCATAAAGAGCGTTAATGACCCGCCCGAAATTGTCTATTTCCTCCAATCGGTCACAGCCCAAGAGGACACTGAATTCAGTATAACAATAAAAGCAATAGACTCCAATGATATGGAGGATACCCTGGATCTCACAACGGACCTTGCCGACGTTCTACCGGATCTGGTTATCGAGGAAAGTACGTCCGTGTCAGTTGCCAACCTCTATACTTTCACCTACAACTTCACATCCACGAACGAAATGGTGGGCGAATATCTCATCAATACAAGCTTATCCGACGACGATGCCGCATCATCGCCATCCCAATCAGTCATAATTGAAAAGAATTTCACGTTAAAGATCACAAACATGAACGACGTACCCTCATATAGTTCCCTAATGATGGAAGACGGCGAGGAGATAGCAGGGAATGTGGACCCGGCCCGGTTCAACATTGACGAGGATGAGAGCGCGGTGATTATAATTACGGCAACAGACCCCGATTTCATTCACGGCGAGGAGGCACTCACCTTCACCCTTGTTGACCACGATCCGGACCGGATCAATATCGAGAAGATAAACGATTCCGCCGCGAGACTCAGATATACTCCGGTCCAAGATTACAACGGAGAGGAAACGGTTCAACTCAGTCTAACTGATGGGGATGTGACATTATCGAAGATGATCATATTCAATACAATTCCACTGAACGACGAGCCGATAATAAAACACTGGGAGATCTGGATCGAAAGCAAGGATATGGATGATAAGACACCCAAGATCGAAAATTTAAATTACAGATTTTACGTCAGGGATCGGACGCTTAAAAAAATTGTGAAGGAAAATGTCACCGTCGACGTTGACGGCGATGATGTTAAATTCGCGTGGATCATATACAAGAAAGATTCTCCTCCCGTTGGAGCCGAGGCGGATGCCATCTGGAACCAACAGAGCCGAAATGGGACCGATTATCCGGACTATACTTTCCCGGCAAAAGGGGAATACTCCGTCCTTCTCATGATCCGGGATCACGATGGCACTCAATTCAACGGCAGTTTTCAGACCATCTACAGCAATATATCTGTACTAGAACCTCCTCAGGATCCTAATGGGGTAGGTAATGGCAATCATGATGAAAATAATTCAAGTACAGAAGTACCTTTCCTGATCATCATCATCTGCGCGGTCTTCCTGATGGTTGTGATCATAGGATTCGTATTTATCACCTCCAAGGCTAAATATGCGATACTGGAAAAGGATAAAAAAGCACATGAGGAAGAGGAGCGCAAAAGGATCGAAGTGGTGACCCAGAGTTACGAACAGGAAAATGCAAGGATCATGGCAATGTCGTCGTACCGCCCACCTACCATAGACTACCAGGACATGGACGACGATGGTACCTTTTTTGGCGTCAAGCCATCCACAGGTGGCAATGTTGCCTTACCCCTGGATCAACCCGGAGCCCCCTTGCTGGGTCCTGCACTCCCCTTATCCGAAGAATCACTGCTTCCCCCATCACCTCCTCCATCAAACATACCCGGCTATTCGCCGCAACTTCCTCCGTCACCTCCACCATCGTTCATGCCGGGTGCCATGGCCCCACAACCTGGCCAACAACCCGGAGGGCCCATGCAAATGGGAGCAATGGGGCCGGGACAATCACCGGGAGCACCTCCGTTGAACCCTCCACAAGGGGGACCCGGGGGGCCAATACAGTCTCCACCCTCACCTCCACTTCCGCCAACTCCACCATGAAATACATAATTCGAGTGTGGTAATATCATCACTCTTCGACATAAGGGACTCCGATTTATTGTTCTGTTAATTATATGTATTTCATTAGTTTTTTCCGGCAATCCGATTGATCTTTCACCTAAGGTTCCGGGATCCGAGACCGTTGAGCAATTTTCCACCGGTAATGATGAACTCGAACTCATCTTCGACGGCCCTTCCACACAACAGATCTCCTTCGACCTTCCCATGGATACAAGGCTAGTGGATTCTAATATCCTAGTGGAGAGGATGCCCGAACTGGCTTTCTTGAACACGGTAATAGGTCCGGCTTCTGCCATCTCGGATGCAGCCATGGGGGATTATGATAATGACGGCGACCTCGATGTCGCGGTTTTCACCTCAGGAAACGAGGCAAATGTCGTTCTGAACAACGACGGGGGCGGTAATTTCAGAATTATCCCGCTACCGGGTTCCATCGCAACTACAGGAGGCGCATGGGGTGATCATGACAACGACGGTGACCTTGACCTGGCGGTGATGACAGGAGGGCAGAACTATCTTTTTATTACTGACGGCGGTTCATTTCAGGTGATGGAATATTTTGGCAATCTATCCTCCAAGTCCGTGGATTGGAGCGATATTAACAACGATGGACTCCTCGATGTCGCCGTGGGAAATGAGGGGGGGAACCAGCTTTTCATAAATAGCGGCAGTGGTTTCGAGAGGATGGATCTCGCAGGGAGTTTCGAGACACATGCCATCAAATGCGGTGATGTCAATAACGATGGTCTTCCCGATCTGGTGACGGGAAATCACGGTCCGGACTATTTCTTTCGTAATCTTGGAACGGGGCATTTTGTACAGGTACTTCTGGCAAGCTCCGGAAATACCAATTCGATCCATCTTGCCGACATAGACCGCGACGGATTCCTGGAGATCATCACCGGTGAGGACGGAACCAACCATATTTACAATCACCAGGCCGGTGGAACCTTTAGCAAGACCGACATACAGGGTTCTCTCTCCACCTATTCGATGATGTCCGCGGACATGGATCTGGATGGGTTCCCAGACCTCCTGGAAGGAAACCGGGACGGTGAAAACCGTGTTCTTTTAAACGACGGAATGGGAGCCTTCACCCCTTCAACGGCAGCGCCGGGAGCTGGCAATACAAGGTCCCTGATACCAGGGGATTTTGACCGCGACGGTGATGCTGATGTACTTGCATGCAATTCCAACGAGAATATTATTCTCTATAGCTCAACGTATAATTCCAAGGTGCGTTTTGATATTGATGTGGGGAGCGATGGTATCAATGACGCTCATCTGGCGAATAATTTTCCGGATGATGCGGTCAGGTCTGATTTCGGTGTGCTGAACACTACCGCCCTTGCATGGGGTGATTACGACAATGACGGGGACCGAGACCTGGCTGTGGGTAATTACGGGGGACAGAACTTCATATGCACCAACGATGGAAATGCCTCATTCGTACTTGCCAAGCAGTTCTCCAGTGGTATGCCACTGGTGATGACCTGGGGCGATTACGACAATGACGGGGACCTGGATCTGGCCGTGGGTAATAACGGGCAAAATCACCTGTTTACGAGAACCGGGTCCGGATTCGACCAGCGCAGTGAATTTGGGCCAAACCATACAGTTGGAATGAAATGGGCGGACGTGAACCTTGACGGACGATTGGACATGATCGTGATAAATCACGGTTCCCAGAGCAAGCTGTACTTGAATCAAGGTCTTTATTTCGAAAAGATAGACGCCTTCGGTTCAGGATCTTCTATTAGTCATGCGGTGGGCGATTTTGACGGCGACGGTGACCCTGACATTGCGGTGGGTAAATTTTTCTCCGAACCGAACAAGCTGTTCCGCAATATGAAAGGAGAGAACTTCCAGGAGATTGATGCCTTCGGCAATCGACCCATTAGCGCCATGTCATGGGCCGATTTCGACAAGGACGGAGACCTGGATCTGGCAGTCAGTCATAAAGCAGACCGGAACGCGCTCTACAGGAATAACGGTGTAAGTTTTTCACAAGAGGATGTCCTCGGGCATATGAATGCGATATCAATGGAGACTGTGGATTACAATCTCGATGGGAACTGTGACGTTATCATGGCCTCATCGAAAGGCATAATCGAGATATACCTTGGTGACGGGTCCGGCGGCTTTCTCCTTGACAATTCAGTGGAACTCAATACCAGCATATCGCGCATTGCTGTGGCGGATGGGGACGGCGACGCGTATCCCGACATCGCCTTGGCCACCACCGATGAAAACCTGTTCTTTCCAAACATGGGCAACCGTTTGAGATTGAGCGGAATCGAATCCGTGGTGAATAATTACCTCGCGGGCATGGAAACCCGGCAGGGGAATCTTTCGATACCCATAGATATCGAGTCCACAGGTCCTGGTAGACTGATCCTCACGAAGCCGAGATTCGACTACACCATCCCCCCCGGATGCTACGGCATCCCTTCGGTATTTTCTGTATATGAAGATACTCTCGAACCTGAATTGATGAACCTGGCGGAATACTTCTACGATGATATCGACAGGGGAGACGATATGAGCTACTCCATTATCGAAAACTCCCTTGCCGGGATAGTGGACTGTTACGTGCAGGAAGACCATTACCTGACCCTGGACGCTCTCAGCGGAGAGGAGAACGATAATTACACCGGTGATATAGAGCTGGTGGTTGAAGCGAGGGATTCCTCGAACCTGTCAGTGGTTTCCGATCCCTTTTCCATAAACATAATGGAAGTCAACGATGAACCGGCTCCGGACGTTACGATCCCAGACATCCAATTATACGAGAGCGTGGACCATGCGTTTTCGATTAAGGAGGAGACATATTTCGTGGATGGGGACGGGGATTTCCTCTATTACGATGTCATGATCGACCCCCTGGGCGAAATAGAGGAAAATGTCGATTTTACGGCATTCATCGACGGGGAGATGATACGGATAACTACCACGGATAACGGAACCTGTACCGACGTTCCCTTGTGGATATTTGCCGACGACGATGCGGACGTTAATACTCCGGGAAAGAGTTCTGATTTTATTTTTCAGAAAATACTGGTCACCATAAGGAACGTCAACGATCCACCGCATCTGAAAAGAATGGACGATGTGTACTTGCCAATGAACGAAAACCTCAACGACGCCTTCAATATAGGCGATTACGTAACGGATGTAGATACGGCGATTGATGAATTGGTCTACAAAGTCGATAAAATAAGTGATGAGGAGAACTTCGAGGTTGCGCTCGATTGGAACAATTTCGTGGATATAAAGGTGCTTAAACAGGACTTCGAGGGAAACTGCCACGTGGTGATCTCCGTATGGGACGGTGAGTACAGTGTCAGCGGGGGTTTCGATATATTCGTAAGAGCGAAGAACAATCCGCCCACCGTATCACTCCTGATGCCCTATGACGACGTTATCATCCCCACAAGCTCGGTGAGCCTCATGTGGGAGGGGAACGATAGCGATGGCGACCAGATATCCTATGACGTTTATTTCTCCCGCAGCAGCACGGGAGAAAAGTTTTACCGGATGGGCTATAAAGAGACTTCTATGGTGATCGATGGAATCCTGGACGACACGACCTACTACTGGAAAGTTATCCCCCACGACCTTTTCGAAACTGGGACCTGTGTTGATGGCACATACAGTTTCACCGTGGACCTGGATGTGGACGTGCCAAAGGTGACGCTTCTTTTCCCGGAAGACGGGGCGACAATAGGTACGGAGCGCGTCACCCTATCATGGTCATTGGATTACCCCGGGAAACTACCAGTAAGTTACGATATATTGCTTTATGAGAAGAATTCAACCGCACACGCGTACATGACGGATCTCCAGGACGATCACGTAGCCATAAGCGGCCTTAAAAATAACACGGTCTTTTCCTGGACTGTAATTCCCAGAGCAGGCAGGATACAGGGGGAATGTATCTCGGGAACCTACTCCTTCAGGCAGTTGCACGGCTCGGGTGAAAGGTTCCCGGTTGAGATCCTGTTCGAAGATTCGGCGAACACTGAAGCAAGATTGGTCGTATTTCCCGGCGAACAGAAAATGTTCAACATAAGCCTGAACAACCTCATGCCAGAGAAACGCCGCATCGACCTAGTGGCAGAGGGCCATCCTGGTATTATTGGGAATCTGATCTTTTCAAGAGAGTCATTCATACTCCAACCGTCAGGGTACGGGGCGTCAAGTATTAGAGTGCATGTAAGTATTCAGATACCCGACCACTTTGGGGCAGGGACCTTCACCATAACCGTGATGGCCCTCTCGGGCGACCAGGAAGCCTGCCCCGGACTCGACATCATTTGCGAAGTGAAGGAAAAGGGAAAGCCAGAGGTGATTGTGGACGGTGCACGAAGTAACTTCTGGGTTATTCCACTTATTCTCGTTATCCTTGTGTTGTCTCTGGTCCTATTTGTGGTTATCACCAGGAGAAGGACAAGGTTTTTGGCCTACGAAGAGGATGAGGAAATAATAGAAAAAAGCGCCCCTCAGGGTGATACGCCTGCATTGGCATACTCGTTGAGGGACGGTACCGAGATCACTGTTGAAGCTTTGCCGCCCAAAAAGAAAAAATCCTTTGCAAAGGAGATTTCAAACAAGAAAAAGAAAAATCTTAAAGATAATAGTTCCAAGAAAAGCGCATACACAGGCGGCGGTCACTCGTATCCCGTGGTTGAGCCAAATCCTTACCGGTTTTTCGCTCTATCCCAATATCCTTACCTTCAACAGTATGGGTTTGGTTCATATCAGCCACCTCTGGAGGAGTATCTAAAAGGGGCTCGAGAATACTACGCGTACGTGCTTTCACTCGAAAGAGCCGCCGTGGAAGAAGGGGCTGATACTAGTGATGCCGGGAAGCTTCTGGGAGAGATGGAGGAAAAATTCGATGAAGCTCGCACGGTGGAGGACTACCAGAAAATATTCGATTACTGCAATGCAGTGGGAAACGCCGTTAACAGAGCCCTTTCAAGGTTGGAGAAGGGAAAATGACCAGCACGCACTTTTTAGAGCACGCATCCACGCCCACTCCCCAAAAAGCGCCCAAAAAAAGAGGGGGGGGTATCCACCCTAAACTCAAATTTATCCAAAAAAGCACCCAAAAAAAAGAAGGAGACACATTGCTCACAACTTATGAGAAAAAACCAGATATCGAGGACGAAAAATACTCATGGGAGTCCGCTTACCGGCAGCCGGTTCTGATGCCTCCTGCAAAGGAAAAGGACTACAAAACGTTGCTGTTCGTTCTCCAGCTCATTTCATTGATAGTAACGGTTGCCATATCGTTCACGCTGCCGATCTTCGTGTTGATCTTCAAATCCTCGCTATCCGAGATCATGAAGTCGTTCTTCTTGTTGATGATACCTCTATTTTTCATATCCTCAATTTGCCAGGGCCTATCCATGTTCTTCGTAAGTAAAAGAAAATATTTCTCACTGGCAATCGGAGGTGCAATATTCTCTCTTTATTTCTTTCCCATATCCTTCGTTATAATCGGTCTTCTGCTTTACCAACGCAGGTTCTTCTATAATCCCTTCGACGAGCGATAATTTTAAGTGAATCTTCTATAATACGATCCAAAAGAAAGTGGCCATTCAAAGAAGTTAATGGAAAGAAATATATAATTTTTCGTATAATAGCGTGGTAGGGTGTACAAAATGAAGAATGCAGTAGCGATTGTCTCGTTAATTACCATTTTCACACTATTTTTCACGTTTGGAATGGGCTGTACCGATCCCGATGTAGAAGAGAGAATATCATTTTTAGGTTGTTCTGCGGGAGTGGTGAAAGATAATCGAACGGATAATAGAGACTATGTTTTCAAGGTGGTGAGTGTTGTCGACAACGATAAAATATTGTCTGTGGAGGAATTGCGTTTTACACTATTTAGCGCAGACCGCCGTGACATGAGTGATGGTCATCACAGAGTGTCCGATATTTATGAGAATCCAATAAACGACAAGAATTTTTTCTCGTTCAGGGATGGGGACAGTGATGGAAAGCTCTCAGTAGGCGACAGGTTTATCATAAAAAGTTACGACCACGTGGACGATGACGGCAGTGCCGATTCACCGGGTTACGCCGAGCCTGGTTATTACTTCGAACTCAGGGCCGGGAAAACGCTTCTTTTCGAAGTTGTGATCTAGGGATAGTGGAATCATAAATCCTAATAATTCGACAGCCGAGGGAAAACCTTTCTGGGCGAGAGATTTCAGTGAAATGGATTATCTCCTATGTCCGAAGTTCATCTAGCCTTTTCTATTCATCCTGAGTCTATATTCCATTCTAGTATTGACGTCATTGGTTGAAGGATTCTTTCGGTTATGGATATATGGGGGCTCTTCTTCGTTACTGGTTCCGGGCTTATTTTTAGATATATATAACAAAAAGATAACGAGAATAAGGAGAAAAAATAGAATAGTGACGATACTCGAATCCAGCACACGACCACCGAAACCCCCCAAACATATTGTCGGTACACTAATGGCATATAATTCCACAATAACGGCGTTATTATCCTCGGATTTTTCGAAATCCGACAAATTGGTCCCGTCAGGAACATCCATTATCTCGACCTTCATGAAGTTCTTTGTATCGTTGTTGCCATCTTCCCATCTTTTGATATGATCAGCAAACATCTCCCAGGGCACTTTAATGTTGAATTTCTCGATACCTTTCGGGTTGGTATTCAGGTCCTCAAGTCTTACCGGCTCGTTCACAAGTTCTACTAGTTCTTTGCTATTATTATCCACCAGGGAGACGATGAGCTTAAGCTCGAATAGATCGCCAAGCGCAGAACTTTGATTGTCTGTTCCAAGGTCGATCACAGGCATATCGTAGTAGATGTTTACCTGCAAATTAAGTTCATGTCCTATAAGATATTGATCCGGTTCGATCTGTTCTTCGTCCAGCCATATGTCATTATCGTTTCCATAACGCGAGGAGATATCTTATATCAGTTCACTTCCGTCTTGGGGGTATACCGATGTGACCTCGTTCGAATCATTCTTTGTGGAGGAAGCCGAGCCCGCGACACAGATCATAGTTAACGTTAGGAAAACGGTCAGAATCTTTTTTTTCAGTCCTATAATCATCTTGGTCCCTCCAATTCAATGGAATTAGATGAGGTCACTGAAGCGGGTTTCATATACAGTGGTGAGCAAGGTAAAATATGTATAATATTGTCAATGGTGAAAAGCTCGACAAAAAGTCGAGATTTGTAGCTTGACAATGTTAGTGGAATCGCGGTCCGAAAGGACCGATTCCATAGAATCAATAGGGAGTCTCATATATTTAAAGGTTCTTTTTACTATGTTAATAACACATTTCCTACATTGAAATATATGATTTAAATCAAATATCGAATGAAGCGCCAGTTCCTTCTTTATATAACTCCAATAATTCTTTGAAGGCAAACTATTTATAAAAACATAACATAGATATGGATATTATGGCAATGGAGGGCATTGTAACTGCACCGCTGTTCTGGATTCTTACCGGTATAGCGTTATTGGCTCTTGTATTTATTATTATTAGCTCGGTCAGCAAGATACGTTCCAGAGGCAGCACCATCAAGATGGCCGAACTGGATCTCGAACGCAAGAAACTTGAACTGATGGCAAAAAGGATGCTCATCGACGATCTGAAGACCAGTGCAAGGGTCCCCACGGACGGTGAGAGAGAAAAAATAGATGCGGTAAGCCTGGACAGCGGCATTCTTACCAAGAAAATACTGCATACGATGGAAGAGATGGACGGGAGGGCAAAGCGTCTCGAGCTTGGAACGGACACCGCAAAGCTCCTGAAAACCTTGAGCGAGATCAGGGCTCAGGAAAGAAAGCTCTTCGGTAAAAGGATGGATTGATCGCCCTAAACGCTCCCATATGCCCCAAATCAGTTTGCCGGAAGTCCGGAATCGTTTTATATAACCAGTGTTTTTAGGGAATGGATCAATATTCAAATTCCCGATTAGATAATAATACCCCCAACCAGTTGATATTATGTTACGGAAGATCGATGATGATATCACGCTGATCGGCACAGCCCATATTTCTGAAAAGAGCGCAAGGGAAGTAGAGAAGGCCATATCGGAGATCCGACCGCACATTGTTGCGGTGGAGCTCGACACGAAACGTTACCTGGCCATCACCCGACAGCAGCGGTGGGAGAAAACTTCGCTTATCAAGGTAATACGTTCCGGCAGGGCCAGCCTCATGCTTGTCCAGATAATCTTAGGTACCATTCAGAAGAAGCTGGGGCTTAAAGAAAAAATAAGGCCCGGTGCGGAGATGATCGCGGCCATCAAAGTAGCCCGAAAGAACGACATACCCGTTGCACTGGTGGACCGGGATATAGCCGTAACCTTCAAGAGAGGATGGCAGTGTATGGGATTCTTCGAGAAGTTCCGCCTTTTCCGTTACGGGCTCATGGCCATCTTCGGAGGGAGCGACGAAGAACTTGACAAGGTAGCGATAGAAGAGATGATGAAAGACGACGTAATAACAGTGATGATCGCTGAACTCAAAGATGTAGCACCAGGTATCGGAAAGGCTTTTATAGACGAAAGAGACACCTTCATCGCCCTGAAGCTGATGGCATTACGTGACGAAACGGAAAAACCCATGAAGCACACCGGTAGAAAGTTAACTGTACTGAAGGACAGGAAAAAGGACCGGATATTGACAGAGAGGAGAAAGGAAAAGGCGGCAAATCTTAATAAAAAGAATGACGAAAAGCGAAAAAATCCCCGAAAGGTCCTTGGCGTCGTGGGAGCAGGTCATCTCAACGGTATCGAGAAAAATGTTAAAAAATATGAAGACAAATCAAGGAGTGCAGAGCTCAATAAACTAAGCAAATTCAAAAAGAAAAGCATATCCGTGGGGAAGTGTCTGGGGTACGCAATTCCGCTACTTCTTCTATTCCTCGTGGGATATCTCATTTATCAGGGGGATTATTCAAAATTAGGCTATGTTTTTCTGTGGTGGTTCATTATAAACGGGGTATGCTCGGCGCTGGGTGCCTTGGCTGCCAGAGGACATTTTCTGTCAGTTATAACGGCATTTGCTGCGGCTCCACTTACCTCTCTCAATCCTCTGCTGGCTGCAGGATGGTTCGCTGGTATGGTGGAGGCGTACATCAGAACTCCCAGAGTAGCCGACCTCGAGGAGTTGGCTTCTTTCGAGCGATTCAGGGACTTCTTCAATAACAGACTGGTAAGAGTTCTCATGGTGGCGGCTTTCGCAAATATCGGTTCCGTAGTGGGTACGTACCTCGCCGCGGCGAAGATAATTCAGATGATGTTATAGATTATCAAGAGAAAAGGTATTAAATAAAAATACATTAATAGATGTTCGCCTTATTTTTGAAAATTGTCAATTAATTTTGGGGAGAATACCATGGCCAAAAGTTCCTCACAGTCAAAAAGTCCGAAGATCGTTAAGATGAAGAAGAAGCTGGGAAACATCCTAAATCTAATGGAAAAGAAAATGCGGTCGGCTGAGGAAAAAGGGATCGATGTGGGTGAATCGAACGAACAGCTTTCGCAGGCTAGGGAAGCACTTGAATCCAATGATTTAAAACGTGCAAAAACCCTGGCGGCCAGCTCAAAAAAGACTCTAGTGAAAAATATACAAGCATGGAAAGTGAGCGTAAAGGACCAAAGCAAAGAGGAAGATGAGGCGGTGAATGAGGGAGAGGAGACGAAAGAAGCCGATGATGAGAACGCGGAACCTGATAAAAGCGAAGAGGAAGAAGACAGTAGTGAGATAGAAAAAGAAGTGGGAGAAGTAGGAAATGCGGAGAAAGAGACAGAGGAAAGCGAAGTTATTGAACAGGTCGAAGGAGAAGTAACAGAGGAAGAAGAGTCCCGGACTGAAATTGAGATTAGAGATACGGAATCAGGTGACGCCGAGAGCGAGGAAGATAAAGCGGGAGAAGCCGAAGAAGAAACAGAGCAGGTAATCAGTCTCGAGATCATTACCGAAGATGAGGATGTGGACACCGATTCCGAAAAAGAAGAGAGCGTATCCGACGTAGAGATCACTGCGAAAGAAGAAGAAAAAGTAGAAGAGATTAAACCAGAGGAAATCGCGGAGAAACTGGCCCTGAAAAAGCTGAAGTTGAAGAAAGAAAAGGCAGCCGCCCATGAAGCCTTGATCAGTGCAAAAACGATATTGAAGGAAGGTAGCTCAAAGGTTGTCATGGACGATGAGAAAAAAACCTATGTCGAAGCCAGAAATCTTTACAAGAAGAAGGATTATTCAAAGGTGGTGGAGATTACCACGAAGATCAAGGAGGAAATGGAGGGAAAGTTGACGGCATTCAACGAGAAGAAGGATGGGATAAGGAATAAGATAATAGAACTTCAAAACTTTCTCGCTGAGCTTGAGAACAGCGGTATCGACATCGGAGAGACCTGGGAACTGTACGATATGCTGGCGTCGAAATTCGAGGCCAACGATCTGGAGGATATTGAACGGATAATCGAAAAAATCAGAGAATCATCGGAAATTTGGAAAAAGTATGATAACTGCCTTCTAGAGGTACTACGTACCCGGAAAGAACTATCTGAACTGAAAAATAATGGAGTTGACATATCAGATATAGAGGATAAATTCCGAGGAACCCAGGAACTGCTCCATGAGAGAAAATATCCTGAACTAATCCATGAGATCGAGATAATTCATGAAGAGGGCGACAAGAAGTTTACAGAGCATAAAGGAAACGAGGCCCGAAAAGAGATACAGGAAAGCGAAAACATTCTCGCCGAGGCAAAAGCGAGTGGAGAGGACATCGGAGATGCGGACGAGATCCTTAAAGAAGGGCGAGATGCTCTCGACCAGGGGGATTTTGACCTGGCGTTGGAGAAATCAAAAGAGGTAAAGGGAAAAATATATCCATTCTATTACATAACCATAATGGCAAGATTGAAGGAGCTGATGGTGGAAGCCCAAGAGAATGAATTAGATATAGAAAGATTCCGAGAAGGCATCATCAAAAGCCAGGCTCTTGCCGATAAGGGGGAATACCCCACCTCCGTGGATATTTTAATCCGTGCCGAAACCGACATCGGGGATGCGCTCCGCCATAACCAGTGCATTCAGATCATAATGGAATCAAGGGACGAAATGAGAAAAATGGCGGATGAGGGGTACGATATGAGTGAACCCCACGAAACCATGCTTCTCGCCAGACAGGAACTGGAGGCGAAAAATTACAGAGAGGTTCACAATATAATCGGGAAGACCAGGGAAATGTGCGGGGAAATCCGGAGAAAGGGCGCTTTCAGGGCTTTTCTGGACCGTATTAGAGAGGATATCGAAGAGTTGAAAGACGTGGGTATGGACGTGTCCCGGTTCGGGGCGGTACTAGAAGAGATTGGCATTCCCGCCGAAGATGAAGAAGATAATGCAAAAGAGAAATTGGAGGGAATCTCAGAGGAAATCGAGGGTCTTCGGGAGGGATACCCTGCAGTGATCACACTGATCCAGAGAGCCCAGTACTTCATATCAAAGATGGGGGATTACGGGTGTAATACACATGATGTGGATGCCCTTTTCAATGAATTGACGGGGGTCTTCGAGCTTAGAGAGATGGAGCGCGCGGAGGAACTGGGTAAAAAATGTGTTACTCTATCCGAGAAGAGCCTGGAGGATTACGTTTCCGCTACAACGCTTTTAAAAGAAGCTACGGAACTTATGGAAAACATCAGGGTTATGGGTGGCGACACCAAAGAGCTAGAGGGAAACAATGAAAATGCCCTTGTGACGGTGAACGAGGGACGATACCGTGAAGGGCTTGATCTAGCAAAGAAGTGTCTAGAGGAAACTAAACAGCTCAAAAGAAATTTCCAGAAGATGCTGGGGGCTATCCAGGTAACCCAATCCAAGATCAACATGGCAAGGAACCTCGGAGCAAATGTTGACGAACCTCTGGAGTTTTTCAAACTCATTAAGACCGCTCTCGACGAGAATAGATTGGATGATGTTGAAAGGAACATAAAGCTGGCCCAGGAATCCGCCGATGGGATAAGCTCCGGCTACAAGAGAATGATCGAACACGTACAAAAAGCCCAGGAAATGATATTCTCGCTCAAGGGCAGAGGAGCCGTTCTTAAAGGAGCGGAGAAGATATTTAACGACATAATCCCCTGCATGGATGAAAACAATTTCGACAGTGCAATAGAACTTGCCAATGGTGCCATCAGGGAGTCGGAAAACGTTGAGCAGAAATACGATTACTTGATGGAGCTTATAGGGATAGCCCAGAACAGGATGACCGAAGCGAGACAGCGGGGGACCAATGTCTCCCGGGTGCTGTCATCCTTCAAAAGGGTGGGACATCTCATGGATGAGGGGGATTACGAACTGGCCCAAAAGGAGGCCGATGGCGTTCTCGATACTATCGAAAACCAGACTAAACTCCATTCCGAAGCCATCCGACTTCTGAGACTCACCTGGGCCAAGCTCTCCGATGCAAAAGCTATAGGCACGGATTCAAGGGAGGCAGAGAGCATGCTCGAGGAGGCAAGGGATACCATCAAGGACGGGGAATATCAAAAAGCCATAGACCTGGCAAGAGAAAGCGCCTCAAACCTTATGGAAAAACTCGTAAGTATCTAAGTAAAATACTGGGGTTGGCTGTTTTGTGTGCGAGAAAAATACCCATATCACAAGCGATTCCCACGGGTTCAAGGGGTGAGATACGGAAACCCTCTTCTTTCATTATTGTCATACTGCTTTTCCTTTCAGTCCTTTTCATACTGGTTGGCCTTTTAGGGTACAAATACTACGATAGTGTGATCTCAAAGCATATGTCAGTTTTCTTCTGTCTCATCCCTTCCATGGCCATGTCGCTTATCTTGATTGCGGCGGCCTTCTTTTTCAACAAATTGAGAATAAGAAAGATAATCCCTTCTTCAACCAATCTTCCACCTTTACATAATTCATGGATGCCACCTGAGCAGGTGGAAAAGAAACGCAAGATGGCAGTAGAACGGATGAAGGAAAAACGGGATGAAAACATCAAGTTCCTCAAGGAAATAAAGGAACAACGAAAGGACGGGCTCCTAACTGAAAAGATATATTGCGATCTGAGAAAAGACCATACCCTTCAACTAAGGGTGATAGACGGGGTATTGATGCAGCTTGATGATTTACCCACGGGGTCCGAAGCTAGGACAAAGGGATGGAAGAAAGAGTAATGGTGGGAGAAAAACACCTTTGACCTACGAGTGCCGGTCGTGGTAGACCTCTGTCTTCCGGCCACGATCACCGAAGCGGCTTAGGTGTTCGTCGATGGCTTCGTCGATATAATCCACCGGGTGAACCCCTGCAAGTCCCGAATTCTCTTCGAAAATTATTCTGACCCTTTTGGTTTGCGTGCTTACAGCGGCATCCCTGTACCTGACAGAAGACGTGATAATTCCTATAAGATAGGCCGAACTCTGAGCTTTCGTTCCCTTGATAGCAATGGATTCTGGCTTGGAAACGAGAGGACCCCCACTGTTTCCGGGAAAGACGAAGGAATCGATGAGATATTCCGGATTCGGGTTTTTATTGAGCAAGGTGCCCCGGATCCGGGCGATTGTCCCGTTCCGGACTATTACAGTATTCCTTCGATTGCTCACGAGACCCATTGGGAAACCGAGCACGTAACAGAAGTCCCCCTCCATGGTACCCAATTCAACGAGTTTCCCTGTCCCCGCCGCGTGCACATCGCTCCTGAAGAAATTCACCTGCATTGCGTGTTCACGCAGCATCATGTAGTTTATATTGGTAACGGCGACGTCGATATCCGGGTCCGGGTGTGCTACCCATACGCTTTTCCCCTCCTTGTCATAGAATGGGAGATTGTAATCGTGCACCGGCTCGTCCATCTCCTGCGGATTGAACCTTAGATAAATGTGGGATTCCCTTATATCGTCTATGACGTGGCGGTTCGTGACCAGATAGATCCGGTATTTTTTTTCTCCCGAGCCATTTACATCGGACAGATGCCCGTAAAGGAAACCGGAGGCTTTCCATTCTCGCTTGCTCGCCTCGTCGCCCACTCCGATGGCAACGACGCAGTCCGGGAAGAAAAGGGGTATCAGCGCCATGCGTATTCCTCGTTGATGATGTGTATTTCGATGGTTTAGTGTGTGTTATCGTTGGATCGTCAGTTCATTTTCGTCGTAATTTCCTCTTCCGTGTGTCCATTTTCAGAAATCTAGCGTCCTTAGCTGAGCCGGAACTCAGCAGCCTCTGCATCTTTTTCGTCGTACGATCCACTTTCCGGGAGATAAGAGCCCTGTCGTCATAGACCCCATACGGCCCCATTTCCCGTTCAAATGGATCCTCTTCCGGATTCTCTGCCAGGCCTCTTTTTCGACGTGAAAGATACCTGTAGATGAAAAAGCAGGATACTGCCACCAGCACAAGTAGAAATAAGAGTGCTGCCCAGAAGACATTGGGTTCCAGGCCCAATATCTGATCCGAAGCTGCGTTCCCCGGGGATGGCATATACCTAATTACATTGCTTACCCTTTTTTATTGTTTCCTTTTAATTATTTGTCTTTACCTTTGAGGAAAGCCCAATATGTTGATTTAATTCACGGTGGTCTGATTATTTCGCAATTTTTGACAAATCTTCCCTTGAGACAAATGTGTTCCAGATCTATTGAGCCCTGCATATGGAGATTCCAAATTGTACATTTATTCGTTTGTGTAATATAAACAGACGTTTTGAGTTTTCGTGGGTGGAGAAAGCGAACATGATTGAGTACATAGTAACCAAACATGGGCGTGCGACGTAAGAAACGCACGCCCTCGCCAGAGTTTATTAAAATGAAGACGATAGCAATGGGTCGGTATAAGCCGACCTGTGGGGTTGGGAACGGGGCCCCACATATTTATATCCATTATGACGAGACTCGCGGCACTATTTGTGGTAACGATATTTGCATTGATATACTCAATTTATCTTATGGCTGGTGATATTGGTGTCGGTGCGATTTGCTTGGTAAGTTACGCAATCTTCATTGGTGTTTTTGTTTTTGTCATAATGGCAATGTTGAAACACACGACATATGCGGCAACCAATAAAAGGGTCATTTCACAAACAGGAATTCTAAGCAAAACTTTCAAAGAAGCTCCCTATGACAGGATCACCGATACGGTGGTTCTACGGCCATTCCTTGCAAGGATATTTGGCGCTGGAATGATAGGCTTTAACACCGCAGGTGGAGGAGGAGTTAGGGGAATGGGAGTTCTAGCATACGAGGTCGCCTGGTTAAATGTCGCTAATCCGGTCCAGGTGAAATCCCGCATGAGCGAGCTTATCGAACAGCAAAAGAAATCCCAGAAAATGGAGGAATACAAGATGATGGCCCAGCAGATGGGCTCAGTCATGGGACAGGGAGCAGGAGCTTCTGGTGGTGGCGGTGTATTTTGCGGGGCCTGCGGCTCACAATCCCCACCTGGGAATAAATTCTGCAAAGGCTGCGGGAAACCACTGTAATCCGATCATAAACTCCCCGATCCAACATCGGGCCAAACCTGTAAGATCTCATAAAACATCTTGAGGTACTAGATAGGGATCAGGTAATTATCTATGGCAAAACCCGGCTTCGTATACAGAGCAATCGGAATCATAGTCTTACTTATTGGTATAGGTTTCCTCATAATGGGGATGTCGTATTACTTCGATGGGCTGGAGGACAATACGGAGGCCAAAAACAAGTCTAATGGAACAATGCTCACCGTTGTTTGCGGCTTCCCTTTCTTTATGATCGGGCTTGGTTTTTTCATATTCGGTTATTATAAATATCGGCAGGACAAACCGATTCAAGATATCAGCGCAATACTGCGGTCTTATCCAAAGATAAAGATAGTGGAAGTGGCAAAAAAATCGGCAAACCTATACCCAAGACCGAAATGCTCATCAATACATGCATCAAGAAAGAATATGTAAAGGGATATATCGACGATAACAATTATTTCATTCACGACTACACTTTCCAAGGTATGGCAGAGCCCGTTTCACCACAATTTGCGCCCCGAGCCCCACCGGCGCCAATAGCGACTCCCCAGGAAAACATCTGTCCCAGATGTGGTGACCCGCTCCTGGTAGACTCCTCCCAAGGATTATATTTTTGCCCGAAATGCGGGTGAGTTAATGTATACGATCCGAAAGTATTGTCAACTAGTTAGTTCGTGGGTCGAAAACCGAAATAAATGAATCACCCACAGATGAATCTGTGGGTTTCATCCTCGGAAACGCAGGAATCTGCTTCCTCTTCTCCGCCCCCACCAAACGGTGGGGGTTACCGAAGAGGATTCCTGCGGATGTATCAGAAAAGGCTGAAAGTTAGACCAAAACCAAAATCACCGTAAAGGATCATATAAGATATCAGATAACCGAGTATCGTTCCGCCGTTCAAGAGTGGCAGTCCTGCCTGGGGATTTCCCTTCAACACGAATCTCATCAATGCAACAAAACCCACCAAGCCACCTATCAAAGCTCCCAACGCAACCACCAAGGCCTTGCTGATCCCGAAAAGGACGCCTTCGGGAAGATAGGTGAAAGCAGAAACAATAAGAATACCGGGAATTATTATATCTCCAAGTCCCATGAACATGGCGCCCCGGGGCTCGCCGCTATCCAGCTCTTCGGTCAATTTTTTTTGTTTCCTGAATGAATAATTGCCGTCCTTTGGTATCACAAGTAATACGGGAAGCCTCATTTCCATAACGCCGTCAGCAAGATCGATCATGTGTTTTGTTTTGTAAACGGATATGGCGTCATACACGGCGAGTATCACCAGGAGAACCAGAGAGGGGAGAATTGCCAGGGATATCCCGATCAGAGCTATGGCTCCAACTGCCACCAGGATTCCAACCCCGTCCACCACGTACCACTCGGGGTGAAAGCGGATGGCTCCCACCAGGGCCAAAGCTGCCACAGTACCGACGGCCCAAACCCAGATGTGCCTTTCCACCGGGGATATCTCATATTGTCGAACAACATTACCAGACAGCAGGTTCAGCTCTATGTGACCGTCACCATCCGCGTCGCTTACCGAAAGTCTGCTTGCCCCTTTCTGCTTTTCTTCGGTATAACCATATCCCTCCTTCCAATCATCAGGACCGAACAGATGAATCCTACCATTGGACAGCACGTAAACGGCTTCCGTGTCGTCTCCCTTTATCCCTTTTGCAACTACCAGATCATCAATTTTTTCATCCATCACCTTCTTTGCTATGGAAACAACGGCGTTATCGCTTAATGAAAAGACCTCGAACTTATCACGATTGTATAGAACCAGCTCATTTTGTCCTCCATCGCCAAGAATGTACGTTGATCCAAGGGGTGAGGGAAATTTCACGGTGGAGCAATTGTCAAGGCCCGGGAGGCTAAATAAGTAACTCAAGGTATTAACCGAGAGACAGATCCTCAACCCATGGTTCTTCCCAGGGATCAATACGGCCGTGGTGAGGTTTTCTCCACCGATCCGGATCTGTTTTCCGTCAGAGTTCGTTATGTTCTCCAGTGAATATTCGTAATAATAATGCGGGCCAATTACGACGGTACCGTTGGGATCGTATCCCAGGTTCATTGACGTCAAGTTTATTGTTGGATTGTTCCCCGAATTATCAATTACACAAGAAGTAAACTCGAAATTATCGTTATTCAAGGTATCGAAAAGGTAAGTTGAAACGTTTCCGGGAGCCGAAAAACGATGTAGGATCTTATCCGAATTTTCAATGGTGAACAGGTGGATACCGGCCCCTTTGACAGCTACCGCGACGGCATCATCACGATTATTGGATGATAACGAAAAAACAGTGATATCGGCGTGGTCATCCACCGGGTTACCCACTTGATACGAGAATATTTCACTTTCATCCTCGTAAACTGCAAAACGTCCGTCCGCATGAATGGCGAAATCGTATTCGTTTCCGCCAAAAACCGATTTATCCCAGGCAGCCAATTCATCCCCATAGGTCTTCTTTTCCCAATCCTCGCCCACACCATAAACCGCTCCGTCCAGTACCGGAGAGACGACGTTTATGATGGTAAAAAAGATAGCTCCCAGAAAAAAATACTTGATCCAGCTCCGTTTACCCTTCTTGACCACGAAGAGGACTATTATAGTAAACACAATGATAAAAATAATATAGAGCAGGGGATTGACAACCGCATCCTCGTTTTTGAAAGCCTTCATTCCCTGGGAGGTATATATGGGAGAAAGAGCCAATCCCAGGATGATAGCAACACAGAATATCAGCGCCATCGCGATGGATGGAATATAATCTCTTCGTCTCGGTGCTGGGATGTCTTCTTCATACCCGTCATCGGATTCAGTATCGTTTTGGGCTTCGTCCATGGTGATATCCCACTTATCATTCGATTCGTGTGTATTCAGTACTGGGGGGTTGCTGGAGAACGATCGAAATTATATTACTAAAGAGGGCCGACTCCCGTTCACTGCGGGGTATCAAAGATACTCAATGAATCAAAGATTCATTTGTATCCTCGGCAAGTTTGCCTACGGATACCCCTGAGCCTGTAGATTTCCCTCGGAAATCGAAGGCGGAGCACAATTTTAATTGTGCGGAACGAAGTGGCCGCCCTCGGCAATGCCTACGGGCGGCTCCTAAGGCGAACGTCGGCCCGATATAAAAAACATTAAGCTAAAAATTAATTTTATAAGGACGTCTTAATAAAATACTTGCACAAACCAGATAACACACATTCCAAACATAGCGGTTTCCTTGCCTTACAAACGACCCTCCCGTGGTGTATCAAAAGACTATTGATGTCCATATACCGTGATGATGGAAAGAGAGAAACTAATTCTTCCTCAACGCGGTCCCGCGCCTTTTTGCTTGCAAGGCCCAGTCGGTGCGCTAGGCGATATACGTGTGTATCCACCGCGATCCCCACGTTCAGATTAAAGGCTTTGGATAACACTATGTTTGCTGTCTTACGCCCAACCCCGGGCAGCGTAAGCAGTCCCTCCATTGTATCCGGGACCTTGCCTGCGAATTGATCAAGAAGTATAGCCGAAGTTTTTCGGACGTGCTTCGCCTTGTTTTTGTAAATTCCCACGGACTTTATTCTCGTTTCGATATCATTTAAAGAGGCTTCGGAGAGCTTCTCGGGGGTATCATATGCCTGGAAAAGAAACTCTGCCGCGGGTCCCGTCTGTCGATCTGTGGATTGGGCCGATAGCATTGTGACAATTAGAATCTTAAACGGATCTCTGTAGTGAAATCCCACCTTTACGTCGGGGTAGAGTTTCTGGAGTATATCCAAAATTGTTCCTGCTTTTAATTTCGTTTGGGATGGCATTGTTGTCACTTCGATCCGCATTCAGAGAAGGGGACAATTCTGTAACGACCCGAAGGCTATTCAACTTTTCGCATTGAACCGCGTTATAAAAAGACAACACGACAAATGTTCACCAATACCGCCAATTAACCCCACTCCCATCCACCAAACAGACAGGAAAGTATATAATCAAACAGATAATTTACCACGCCCGGAACCGTTTCAAACCTGAAAAATGATAATAGATTTCGAAAAAGTGGTATGATGAATATCGGGATAATCGGCTGTGGATTCATTGGGTCCATGCTAGCAAAGGCATGCGACGATATCAACGAAATTCCAAAAGTTCTCCTGTTTGATACGATCCAGTCCAAGTGTAGACAACTGGCTTCCCGAATTCCTAAAGCGCACACCAGGGATGACTGTATGGAATTGATCGAGCAGTCGGACCTAGTTATTGAAGCAGCATCCCATGAAGCGGTTGAGCATTTTGGTCCTATCGTTCTTGGCAAGGGTAAAGACCTTATGGTTTTAAGCATCGGTGCCTTCAACGATGATGCCTTGTTCGACAAACTGAAGGAACTTACAAAAGTGCATTCCAGTCATCTCTACCTTCCTTCCGGAGCTATCGCCGGTATCGACGGGCTGAAATCCGCCAATGTGGCAAATCTAGATAAGGTCGAACTGAAAACGATCAAATCCATAGCAAGCCTCGAAGGCGCAGAATACATTCACAGAAAGGGAATAAACTTGTATGAACTTAAGGACGCAGAAGTGATCTATGAGGGAAGCGCACGAGATGCGGTGAAACAGTTCCCAAAGAATGTCAATGTGGCTGCGGCAGTTTCGCTTGCAGGGATCGGGTTCGATAAAACAAGCGTGAAAATCATTGCCGACCCTGGGGCTACAAGGAGCAAACATTATCTCACAGTATCAGGGAGATTCGGTAGTTTCAGTATCAAACTGAAGAATTTCCCCGCAATAAGCAATCCAAAGACCAGTTACCTCGCCGGACTCTCGGGTATAGCCACGCTTCGAAACATCGTATCGGGGGTATGGATCGGAACGTAAACAACTTAAGGGCCCTGTGATATTTAGGGTAAAAGGGAATGAGGTCATGCGAAAGGGAAAAGGGGCCGAAGAAATTGTAATCAACCTGGATATTTTCACGAAGAGCGCAAAACCTGAAATTACGGGGGATGTGAAACTTTCAACGGGATCTCCGGGAGAACCCATCACCATCGATATTTTATTGTCTCTTCCTGAAAACGAAGTTACACAAAAAATTGAGATCAGTTGTGTTGGCCCGGTAAAATCGATCGAAAAATATATCGTAGTACCAGAAACGAAGGAATTCAAACATAGGATGAGTCTGGAGCCAACGTTCTCCGATACCGATGAGCACGAGTTGAAGGTTATTCTGAAACATGGCGTTTACTACACATCGATCCTTCCCGAAATGTTAAAAACTTTCTCATACACTCCGCCAGATATCTCTATCAAAGGGGTTGAGGCTAACAATTACAGAGTAATACCGGGTAAGCCTGCAGAGATGAATATCATCCTCGAGGCTTCCGGAAAAGAGAGTTCGGTCGATATTTGGGGTAATATTTTCGATGTAAACGGCAAGAAGTTACATCATTTCGATAAAAAAAGAGTAACTTTTTCGGGAGAGCATACGGAAACATTTCTGGCGAATATCTCAGATATCGAAGAAAAGGGTGAAATGGGGGTTGAGATATTTCTATGTCATTACAGCGTTAAAACTTCAAAATGTTTTGAAAATGTTTTTTTCATTGCGAGTAAATATGATATTTCACTCTCAATGCTTGATATCAGTCCCCGTTCGATTCTCCCGGGTGGCATGTTGACGGTCACGGCGGGGATCAGTAACACAGGCATCGAAATACTCGATCTTTCAACAAGACTTCACTTTCGAAAAAACGATAACGACATATGTTCGATCCCATTGGGTAAAATAACATTGGAGCCAAACTCTGCTAGAGAAATTGTTCCGAAAGAATACCAATTTCTCGTTGAGGATACACAAGAATTACTCCAAGGTAGTTATGAGCTATTTTTTGAGATATCTGGTGATGTTGAGGCAACGGAGAAAGGCGCTATCGAGGTAACAGGCGGCATGGATATCGAATTTTTCGGTGCCACAACGGATAAATATTCTTATTGTCCCGGAGAATCCGTACACCTTATCGCCCTTTACAAGACCGGAGGCCGGTTGATTGATGAGAAATTTACTGCGAGAATCACCGCAGAAACGATAAAAGGAAAGGGGGTGGGCACTTCGGTGGAAGTTTTGGACGTAAACCGGGAGGAAGCTCAAGAAAGGGGAGAAGTGGAGTGGGTGATACGCCTTGATGATAAAATGCCTTCGGGGTATGTCAACGTAAGCTTTGAAATATACATCGATCTGGAAAAGACTCCCCTAAGCGTTTTCAGGCTTCCGTACATGTTCTTGATAAAGGGGGCCCGGCAGTTTTCGGTAAAACTTGAAAAGGAAATTATTCCCAAGAAGATTGCTAGTGGACTATCGGCGGACCTTAAAAGGGAAATCGGAAATTACCTGTTCTATGGAGAAAAGGTGGCTGAAGCCGTAAATGAGAAGGATTTTACTACTCTCAAGCTGAATAATGGTACTTATTTGAACTTGCACCTTGGAAAGGTGCTGATTGAACCGGACGAAATGAATAAATTAAATTCTACTGTCCTCGCTAGAACGGCGGCGAACATGGGATTCGACAGAAATTATCTTGAGGAGCATGCAAAGAATATCAGCCGAGTGACGTTCCTCGTTGAAAGCATTATAAGCTCATATATGGAGGACACTTCTTCCTTGCAAGCTCTGGGTAAAAACGGACCAGAATTGGAAACACCCGGCCGTTATACATCGAATTTAATTAAAGGTTACACAAGAGCATTAAAGAAAAGGGTCGAAAGCATGCCCAAGGGCAAGAAAAGGCTGGTGTTTGCGAAAAAGGCAAAGTCCGATGCCTTTGTAATGGACAATCTTGTGAAAAGAATAATGAAAAACTGTAAGATAGGCGATGGTGATTCGTCAAACCTGATCGAACACTTTGCCCCTTACGATGATAGAATAAAAAAAAGCAACAGGTCTGTGAAAAATACTGAGATGGCAACAGAGAGGATCAAACAACTGGACCTGGATTACACTTCATTCTTCAATAAAGACATGGATTTTTTCATTAGGCAGCTAGATTCGGGGATATTGAAAGATAAAATTTTAGAAAAAATGGAATCAGGCGGCCCTGAGTATGTTCCTGATTACAAGAAAATCTATCCAATGGTATTCGGTCTCATGTCAGTGTATTTTATGAATAAGGTATCACGGGGTATTCGTGATTTTTCCTTGCCGGGCAAGATGAAGCCAGAGGGATTGGCGGCCCACATATACAATTTCAATATGGCTTATCTTCATCTATATCTGTTCTTTTCCACACTTGGTCGTGTGATGAGGTCACAAGAGAACAGGTTGGAAAAGGCATGCAAATGGTTGCGAGACGGGTTTCGTAACAACATCAATAACCACACCAGGATACTTAATGAGACCCTGAGATTTCTGGGGGATTACAAAAAGAATATGAAGGTCCGGAAGACAGTTGCAGAATTTCGAAAAAACATTCAGTTAGATCTTGATTATGATCAAGCTGAGGGAGCAGAAGGGACGCTCCTTGAGATACCCGTCACGGCCAACTGTGATGCGAAAAAGGACGTATTAGTGGATTTTACCGTAATTCTGCCCGGAAAAGAGTACAGGGTTCACTGGCCCTCTTCAAAGGCATATGGGGAAATTAACATCATAGAGGGATTTCGGCTGGAGCCGGGCAAAAATGATATCCCCATAAGGATCGAGCTCCCTTCATCCTTACCTGAGCAGTTACCTGAGATCACCATTCTCGCACATCCGAAAAGTGGGAACCTCATCACCCGGGAGAATACGGCAGCCTTCGGATCGCCGGGGGGGAAAGTCAAGAAGGGGACAATGAAGAGCCCAGGAGAGAAAGACGAGATAATTTCAGATATCAAGATCAAAAAATACCCCTCAAAGGATGTTCGAAGGAATCTCCCTGACAGGACGATAATCAAACATATCACCGACGCAATGATAAGGCCCGGACGTTATGCGGACCTTTATAAGGAGTCAATGGGAAAAAAGGTGGAAAAGGAACTGCTTCTTGAGGATATTGCCAAGGACTTAGGCATGCATAAGAGGAAACTCTACGACATTTTAAAGGATTCCGACGTTTATAGGCTGTCCGAGGTGGCGGTGAAGGGTGGTTTTCTAAAGATGAGAAACGTTGTCTCCCACAACATACGCTTCACAACATCTCGCGAAATACACGAGATATTGATGGAGCGACCCCTGGGGCTTTTGGCCGAAGCGAGCAATCATCCTGTCACCGCTGCAAGGGTCTTGTCAGTTTATATGAAGCTACTTCTGGAAATGCCAGGAGTGAAAAAGTCCAATTCTGAAAAACGGGTAGTCATACCTGAAAGATCGCCGGCGGGAAAAGCCAGTACCGGCTCAAACGACAATAGAACTGATCACATGGAGCAGCAATGGAGACTGGCAGTAAGTTCCACCATTTCAGTTAAAGAAATTCTCAGGCAGTTTGCAGAGAAAAAAAGTGAGATCATCCTCCCTGGAAAAAGGTCTGTCAACACCTTCAAGGGGTTGGTCATGATGTTGGTGGAGATGGAACCGAAATATGTTAAAAAATTTGTATCGGATACGGATTTGGATTCGTTCTTTGATAATACTATTCCCGGGAAAGTAATATCCAGTGCCTGCATATCTACGAGATCAAAAGTGCTATTGAGCGATCTTTACGACCATGACATAAAATGGTTCCTGTTACAGCGTATTGCCCGCTCTCCCTTAAAGGAATGTGTGTTCGAGCACATTACTAAACCCAACCTTGACAATCTAATGTACCAGTCTAGGGGGGAGGCAGAGGTCACGCTTAGCAGGTTGAAGCATATCGCAAACAGCTACACGGCTCCGGCCCTGGCGAACGTTCTTTTCACGGTACCAAAGGGAACGCGGCCGATAGTATTGAAAGTACTCGGAGAAATGAAAGACGAACGGGTTGTTCCCTCTCTTGTTAAGATGTTGAAAAGTTCGGTGGAGATGGAAGATCGTAGGGCTGCGCTGAAGGCTCTAATATCCATCGGCACCCCTGAAGCACTGGATCAGGTAGAACCAGTGATCCTGGGAGACCTGGAACTGGAGAGTTTGGCAGAGGAGGTAGGTTTCCGGGCAACTGAGATGGTACCTCAAGGGGATGGGCACATAATTCTCGATTGATCTTGCAGTGTTTTATCCAGATGGAATCGGTTTTTCCTTCGGATAACACCGGGAGTATTTCCCTTCCTTAACAAGATAGATATAATCCTTTCTCGAAAGTTTTTTTACGTAATGGGAGATGGTCCTGCTGCTCTTGTCGGGAAAGTTCGCCCCGATCTCCTTGTGTGTGATACCCGGATTCTCCGAGACCAGCGACCTTATGGAGGTTTCCATAAAGTTGAGTTTCGCACTAATTTCTTTCGGCAAAGGAGACCCAGTGATGAAGAACATCTTTCGTATCCCCGATCTCCTAGACTTTATCAGTTCAACTCGTTTCAATGTTTGAAGATGGTAAGACACCACGCCGTTGTTCAGCCCCAATTCTTTCTTTATTTTCGAGTAATATGCACCGGGATTGTCCTTGATATACTGGTAGATCCTGCCGCGGGTGAAATGATCCAACGCGTTCTCCTCATGGATATACGTGTAAAGGGGAATAAAGAACAGCCAATAGAGATGATATCTCGATAACTCCATCTTCCCTAATCCCAGAATGGTAAGAATGAATATCCCGCCTGCTATAGCCCCAAGCTCAAGGTTTGACAAGCCGTCTGGTTCAACTTTAGCGAGGGGTGGGACCACCACGAAGACCTTGGTTGAATGGGAATCGGGAGCGGTGGGGATAATGGTGACAAGCTCATTGGATCCGGACATACCCCCTCCGCTCGTAGCATCTCTTGTAATTGTGATATTGAAGAATCCAAGTTCGAGGTGGCCCAGCTCAAGTGAGTTTGGCTCGAGTGTAAATACGAAACCGTTAGGAATTTCGCTCTCCAGTGTAAGCTCTTTCTCCGCACCTATTAGCAATACTCCCAACGTTAGAGAATAACTTCTTCCGTCACCAGGAGATCCCATGCTGTGTTCAATCACCCAATTGCTTCCCGGGTTCCAGCTTTCAGGGAGAGTCATATCTTCAAGATCCATTATCCCAAATGAAGCAACCTGGGCCACCAGGAAGCTAGTCCCGGGAACAAATAATACAAAATTACTACCGACAGACTGGGAATGGAGGGAGAAATGTTCGATAATATCAGTTCCCATTATGGAGAGGTTAAGAACTATTTCGAGGACACTCCATTCATCCCGATATTTGTCCCCATCCACCGTAAGTTCCACTGTGTCTGTGGATAGCCTCGGCAGTGTCGATCTCTGCTGCAAGATGGAGATCAAGCCATCAGGATGGGACGCATGTTCAAGCAAATGCATGGCGCCATATGCATCATAGGTCAAGTGGTCCAAACCCACCGAATAATCGAAATCGGTATTGGATAGACTCTCAACGGCAACTGGAAAAATGAGAGAATCGCCCCTGGGTCCCGATTTTATAAGCGTTCGAGGGGTAACCTCGATCCCGTAATATATTGTTGGATTGAGTTCAACGTGCTCGGTATTCGTGTTGAATAGGGTAGTACTACCTTCACTATGCCATTTCCCTCGGATGCCAATTGCGAAAGGAGTTCCGCCTTCGATCTCGTGCCCCACAGTTACAAGAACGGAAAATACCGAAGTCTGAGTACCGGGCTCTGAAACGGTTATAACTGACGGACGAAATTCCACTGAGACATATTCCGGAACAGTTGCGACGGTTTCCAGCGTGATTACTATCCCGTTGTTTCCAACTGCTGTCGTGAGCTTGCCTGTGAAATCCACTTCGGTCTTCTCCCCGTATCCCATCTCCGCTACTTTGGACGTGGGTGAATTCATCGAGATGGTGACCTTTGCAACCGCAGCACTTGCCCCCGGGGCCAATAAAATGACCAGGGGGCCCATTATAATAATGATAAATATCGTTACCGAGATGGGTGTGCGAAATGATCCCATATTATCCATATGAATATGGTTTTCATAATTATATTAAGGATTTGGAACCATTTTGCCATGTTATTTAAAGTTCATCCCCAAAAATCAGAGATCTAGCTTGAATTATTCCCGTTCTTGGCAAGGGCGAATACCTTCTCGGTTGCTTCTTCGGGATTCATGCCACAGTCTTTTATCAGAGAATTTATGATCTCGTGCTTGGAAATACCCTTATCGAGCATCTTCATTATCTTGTCCGAGGTTTCGTTGTCGGATCCAACCTCACAGGATTTCTCATCCAAAAGCCCCATTTTCTTCATAAGCCACATGGTGCCTACAATAACGGCCTGGAGGGCATCGTTGAACTCTCTCTTGTTGAGATAGGCAAGATCGAGTTCTGTCCGGAGTGCCACCGTATCATTCTCTCCGGAAAGATAATACTTGACGAAAAGGTTCTTGTTGTTCTGGACCAGGAGATCGTAATATATATTGCGCTGGTCCTTCACATACCAATCCGCTGTCTCGAGATTGGTGAACACCATCAGATGGGCAAACTCCTCATTGATATAGATTCCAATCTCAAAGGGAAGATTCTCGTTGGAAACCGCAAAACGGGAGGGATCTCCGTTCAATTCAAGCATTTGCCATTTTTCATCAATGATTCGGTCGCCACCGACATCTTCCTCGGAGAACCATTGCATTATCGTTTCTAACCAGGCCAACACGTCACCTTCCTTTCGGGATCGCTAGAAAAGTTTGAATCCAACTGGTTTGGGGGAGTATCAAGGAGAAATTTGTGCTTTCCCTTTATCGACTACCCCTTTATTACCTTTATGGTGGCAATTATCACAGGGTATTAAAGTGAATATTCATTGAAAATCATCATTCCTTATATACTATAATAAGCAATACCTCGGACTCGGAGTTGTCATTATGTACAAAATTTTAATCACCTGTCTGGGTAACATTTGTCGGTCGCCTGCTGCCGAGCATCTGATACTGCACCGACTGCATGGTCACCCGTTGGAAAAAAGGGTAAGAATAAGTTCGGCGGGCCTCATAAATCCCGGCAACCGGGCCGCCGAGGCGGTCCGGAATATTGTTGGTCGGGAAATGGGGATTGCCTCCATCCGAGAACATAGATCAAGGGTAGCCACCCCGGGGATGATGAAAGAGAACGATCTGATTCTGCCAATGGGAATATACGAGATGAACGGTATTCTATCCATTCACAGGCATGGAAATACAAAAACATATCTTGATTGGATATACGGGACCAGTGGAAAGGAAGTGGAGGACCCCTACGGCATGGGTCACAGGCACTACAAGAAAATGGTGGAACTGTTGGAGGGGACAGTTGATGATTTTCTTGTGAAAATGGAAAAGATATTGAACAATGTAGAATAAAACTTTTAAGAAAAGATAACATCGAAATCAAATCATTGAATTTGTTGTGGAAGTCATACAATCAATAGAATTCAGACCAAAAGAGATCACTTGCTTAACGTTTGTTATACCGCCTTTAAAGGTGTTATGGAAAGTATAAGATCAAATCCGCCCGCGAATTGTGCACCTTCTCTTATGTCGATTCCGGTTCTTTGCCTTTAACGAGCAGGCGCATTTGGGACATTCGATCATCGTTTCGCCGTCTTCGTAAACATCCTGGAAATCTTTTGTCCCACCCTTTTTTGATGAGTCGCGTTTCCGTATTGTTTTAATTATCAAGATAACGAAGAAACTTATGATGAGACCCGTGAACACATAGATCAAAGGCAACCATCCTGAGCCGGAACCTTCCGTCTCGATAACATCGAATTTCAGCCCATTTGTGTTTTCCTGCCAATATTTCTGCCCGTTTCCATGGTGTTCCCTTGCATAAAGGTAATACGTCCCCGGATTCGCTGGAGCCTTGAGGGTCCATGTCCAGGCCCCCCCGCCATAAACTGCATCTTTCAGATAGTAATTAAAATTCGTCGAACCGCTGGGGTCCGATAAAATTTCCCATCCGCCTTCCCCAGGGTGGCTCTCTTCGGACGACAGGCTTGTTACCAGAAACACTCCCACAGAGGAACTCTGGGCTTCCGCACCAGTTATTCTTACTGTAACAGTAATGGTCTCTCCTGGTGACATGGCCTGGTAGGATGTACTCAAAATCACTTTCGAAGCGCTTTGTACATCGTGGCAGGAACTCCCGCAAGAGTATTCCTGGTCACCATTCACGGAACCGCCGGCCGGACAGCTCTCATCGGCCCGGGTACCTATGATAACAGGCTCGTCGGTAGAAAGGATAGAATTCTCGATCTCAAATTCATCAGTATTATTTTCGATATCACTCGTAACTAATATTAAACAGATCGTAACGAGGATAACTGCAGAAAGAAAAAAAAAGCTCCATTTATAGAATTCAGCGGAATCGGTCCCTCTGGGCTGCGATTCCGCGAACATCGTCAAGCTCCGAACCTCGACTTTCTGTCGAGCTTCACACCATTGACAATATCTACGTTCCACGAATATTTCCCTTACCCTATGAGTAAGACCTGTCATTTTTTCAAATATCATATTTTTATATAAAAACACTCTATATTATTTAAAAATAAGCGTAAAAATTTAGGGTGGAATCATAAGAAAATTTTATTACATTTTTAAAATCTTTTTTCGTCTTGGGGAACTTTCCGGCAGATGGTGGGGTGTTTGAATTCTCATAAAAACCTAGTTTTTTCATACAACTCAAGAATATCATACATCCGTTCTCGATACTCCTGGTTTATTTCTGAAATGCACCACATTCTTTTCGACCAAGGTCGAGTTTTGCTTTTTTTAAAATTAGACGAACGCTTTCTCGGTTGAGTGTCTTAAAGCACTTCCGCCGTTTCATTCGCTCAGTCAAGAGTCGAATGGTCCATCTCTTACGGCCTTTTGGTGAGTCTGTACACGCCATCGCAATAATCTCGGCTTCATGTACATTGGTGTATTTTCTTGGCTGACCAGATCTTGGCTTCTCCGAAAGAGCAATTTCAAGACCTCCTTCACGATATCTCTTCTTGGTGTTGGAAACGGTTGCCCTACAGATACGCAATATTTCTTTTATCTCCATCTCTGTTTTGCCATCGTGTATTAGTAACAAAATACGGGCTCTGGTCAATTCTCTTGCGCTTTTCCGACCTCTTTTTACAAAATCGGTGAGGTACTTTATTTCTTCTTCAGTAAATGAAATTCTGTCCATGACAACATAATAGATTGTTGGTTTATAAAGGATGTCTATTAATTAAGTTGTCAAGACACTAGAGACCCGAAAACGGATCCTGCGGCAATGGTCATGATCGTTCCAGGTACTGCAGTTATGGTGGCTGTTATGTAGACCACTGTGAATAGAAAGGGGCCGAGTATCCCAAGAGAATGGATCCAATCTCGCATTTCGAGGATTTTTCCCTCAAAGTTCAATGATCTCGAGACAACAAATAAAAGAATTATCACGCCGAACAGGATAATCGGTCTCCACATATTATGGGATGATCTCTTTTCAGATAGGCCGCAGATTTTCTTCAATCTTTCATCATCCGATCCCTCCACACCTTGACATTCTTTCACCCCAGCATTTTCCGATTCTCTTGGAGAGGTTCTGAGCTTCTCTTCGATTATATTAATACGATACCACCTTTACCAATACGTTTCATCATATCAAGTAGTCTATCATTGGAATATCACCAATCGAGATTTTCTCGTACATTAAAACTCACCTCAAACCCCCGAAATGTCTGTACGGTTTGTAGGAACTTTCACTTGGAACCACCCCCTTTTTCCGCCTGTATATTGTAAATTGGGCTCTTAACGCATCTGTCGGGCATACTGCTTCACATACACCGCACTGAACGCATTCCCGCGTCCTAACTGGTTTACCAAGCAGTGCCTTGCCCTTGATGTTAATCCCATATTGACAGTTCTCATTACACTTGTTACACCCGATGCATCTCTCTTTATAGGTTTCTATACGGTTTGGGCTTATCATGGAAAATATCGACAACAACGCTGCCATGGGACAGAAGTATCTGCACCAGGTCCTTCCGGACAGGAACGGATACGTTCCTACACCAATGATCGATGATAAGAACACGAGAATAAATATCCAATAGACGAGGTACGAAACATGATAGTATGGACTTTGAGGATTCGTCTCAAATATCTCGTTCTCGATCATAATGAAGGTGAGCACCACGGAGATTCCCAGTATCACATATTTTGAATATTCCAGTCTGTATGCGAATTTATTCTTAAGTGATTTACTCCTGAAAGGGTCTCCAACAGTCTCCGCAAGGGCTCCGCAGCCGCACACTCCCGAACAGTAGAACCCCTTGCCAAGTAAAAAAGCTCCAACAGGCACACCTATAAAAGAAAATATTACAACCCAACCGAGATAGAACTCCCAGTTTACCCATGACATTTCCAACCAGTTCCATACAAGAGGCTGCAGTTCCAATGGCCAGACAATTGAAAGTTGATAAGCCTCCCAGGTAAAGAAATCATTACCTGTCCACTGCCTCATAATGGGATTTGCTGACGGATTCGCAAAAACATAACCCACCGATAGCTGGATCAACATTATGAATATCATCCTAACAAACATCAATTTCCTGTTTCTTGCCTTTCTGAATCTATAAACGAACCAGAGACCCAACGCCATTACACCGAACGTATATATCGTAATATAATAAAATGAAAGTTCATATCCTCCGATCGATGGTGCCGGGAGGCTTGTATAAGAGCTACGCTTCATGTAAAAGTAAAATAAAAATGCGAAAACAAATAACAATATCCCGCCAATAACATCTCGCTTAATAACTTTATTTTTCCATGCAGTCCTCATCCTATCTTTTATCGTAAGATCGCTCCCGAACTTTACACCAATGGACGTGAGAAACTCCTTATTCGGGCGTCTACCCAGTTCCAGGAATACATCGTGGTACCTCATTTTTCTGTTGCCGATGTTCCTGATTTCAAGGATGACCTTGTCCCTTCCGATTTTTTTTATCACCGAATCATATATTACCCGTACTTTTCCCTTCTTTATAAGCTCTTCTATATTACGCTGATTGATGCTTGTCAATCTGGTAAAATAGGGTCTTCTATAGGATATGGTGACCTTATTTTTCTTGGAGAACATTATTGCGGTCTCTATCGCATTATCCCCCCCCTACCACCAGGATATTTTTATTCTCATAATTATCCGGTTCTGGTAGATATCTATGTACGTGAGGGAGGTCTTCACCCACTACATCCAAACGGTTCAAAGGGCCCGATACACCCACAGTTATCAAAATATATTTTGCAGAATACGTCGCCTTTTCAGTGATGAGCTTAAAACCCCGTTTTACTATCAATGTCTCTTCTCTTTCCCATAAATTTATATTTTTAACTTTGAGGACTCTGTTCCACATTTCCAAGAGAGCTTCCCTATCAGTATCCGGGAAATCCAAAAGAGAATCCAGTTCCAGTGCGTAGGGCTCTCCTGTGACTGCCTTTTCTTTAGCATATTGACGTACTTTTTGGGCCCAATGTTCCTTCTCTAGAACAATATAATCAAGTCCCAATTTCTTGGCCTCTATCCCCGCCACCAGACCCGCCGGACCGCCCCCGATTATCGCAACGTCAAACTTTTTTTTCTGTTTCTTATCCACTTTCTCTTTACCCGCCTTGTTCTCTTTTTTGATCCTTTTCGCGATTATCCGTATGGCATCCAGTCCTTCTTTCATACAGGGTCTGAGAAGATTCGTTCCGGTTATTTCACCGGCCAGATAGATACCATCAATTGTACTTTGGAATCCCCGGTCTATAATCGGAACATCCGGGATGGGTTCGGCCTTGTTCTCCTCGATAATACGTTTCATGGAAATGTAAATCTTTTTTCCATTATTGCCTTTTGAACGACCTGATAGAAAATATGTGAACCCTAGAAATATCATCACAAGAATGATTACTGAAAGTAAAATAAGAAATTCGCCAATTGGCCAGGTAAAAGTAGACTTATTTATAATCTCTTCTAGATAATACTGGCCGTTTTCACTAAACATTCCAAGCCCTTCCTGGAACTCACGAGTATTGAAGAGTTCCTCGGTCAAATATAGGTCCGAGCCATCTACCTCGCGATCAATTAGTATTAGGTATTGAACCTCCGGATGCTCATTGGTCAGCCACGAGAACAGATCACCGAACCATTGTGTTCTGTCTCCACCGAACCATGTAGAGCCGGCAAAAACCATCTGGGGAAGCCCGGTGGAATTCAATTCAAGGAGAGATTCTGAAAATAATTCCTTGAATCCCTGCCAGGAGTACCAGGGTTTGGTGTCTCCCAGGTTCCGGCCCCACGTACCGACGATATCAACTGACCCATCCGCAGGGAAATAATCTGCGGTTTCGATATCTTCCGGTATATTCTCATGGTATACCAACCAGAGCCATTCGGCATAACTCCCAATCGATTCCACGATTCCCACTACCCTGGCCCATGCATCTTTAAATCTTTCAGGCTGTCCGCCCCATGGCATATAAAAGTTGTTCATTTGGGGGGCAAATGAGACAATGCATTCGGTCCCAATAGATTCCAGATCTTCCCCCCACTGGTGAAGATAGGAATCCCATTTACCGGATATGATATCGTTCTTTTGTAGATTTATTCCCCAATTTTCTTCCAAAATTACACCATAATATCCGCTAATCCATGACACATGAATTGGAATATTAACGAATAAAATTTATACTTGATGATATGATTGATGCAACTAGGTGCTCTAGTTGATCACACATGATATAATAGTTATTGGCGGCGGTCTCGCAGGAATGAGAGCTGCAATCGGGGCTTCAAAGGAATCAGATATTGCCATCATAACCCGAACTCATCCTGTGAGGTCTCACTCTGGAGCAGCTCAAGGCGGAATAAATGCCGTGATTGACGAGAGAGACAGTATTGAGAGCCACTGGTTCGATACTGTTAAGGGGTCTGACTATCTATGTGACCAGGACGCAGCTGAGATTCTTGTAAGAGAGGCCCCTTTTAATATCTACCAGATTGAGCACTGGGGTACAATATTCTCAAGAACGGTAAACGGTAGGATAGCCCAAAGGCCATTTGGTGGCCAAAGCTTCCCTCGAACATGCTACGGTGCAGACAAAACGGGACATCTCATCCTTCAGACACTTAACGAGCAATTGATGAAACATGATATTAAAATCTATCACGAATGGACTGTGACCAAAATAGTTGTTATAGATGGAATCGTACGCGGTGTTGTGGCTTACGAACAGGCTAGTGGGGAATTCATCGGAGTTCGGGCGAAATCAGTAATTGTGACCACTGGCGGGGCTGGTAGAATGTACAAGGTCACCTCTAATGCCCATGTCTGCACAGGGGATGGAATGGCTTTGGCCCTCAAAGCTGGTGCGGCTCTCAAGGATATGGAGTGCCTCCAGTTCCATCCTACGGGTCTTTACAGGCAGGGAATATTGGTCTCCGAAGGGTGCAGGGGTGAGGGCGGTTATCTGTTGAGCGATGATAAGCTAGACTTGAACTCCCCAATAAGTATTCAAGCGAACCGTTTCATGAAGAAGTACGCCCCCGAAAAAATGGAACTCGGCCCCAGGGATCTGGTATCCCGTTCAATATGGACGGAGATCATTGAGGGCAGGGGCATAAATGGCCGGGATTTCGTATATCTTGATCTGAGACATATCGGTGAGAAAAAGATTATGGAGAGACTGCCCCAGGTTCGCGAATTGTGTTTGAATTACGTTGGCGTGGATCCAATTAAGGACCCTATACCCGTCCAGCCCACAGCCCATTTCACCATGGGCGGCATCTCCACGGACGTTAATGGGATTTCGCCCGAGATTGAAGGAATGTTTGCTGCAGGGGAGTGTGCATGTGTTTCCTGTCATGGTGCAAACAGACTCGGTGGGAATTCTCTGCTTGAAACCATTGTGTTTGGAAAGAGGAGCGGGGAGAATGCGAGTAAATACGCAAAAACCCACTCATTAAAAGCCTTCCCTACAGTTGAATTCAAGGACGAATTAGACCGCATAAACAGGTTATTAGAGAACGATGGCAACGAGAGCGTTAGCGGGATAAGGACTGAGCTTCAGGAAGCAATGACTATTGGCGTAGGTATCTTCAGAGACGAAGAAATTATGAAAAGAGCCATCGATAAGATTCGTGAGCTTAAGGAAAGATATAATAATATCAATATTCAGGATAAGGGAAGAGTCTATAACACAGACTTGATAGGAGCTCTTGAACTGGAGAATCTTCTCATTTTAGCAGAGATAGTTGCTGTTGGAGCCTATTCGAGGAAAGAAAGCCGAGGGGCCCATTACCGAAACGACTATCCACATAGGGATGATAATAAGTGGCTAAAACATACCCTTGCAAAGTTCACGCCAGAGGGGCTCAGATTTGAGTATAAAAAAGTGAATATAACTAAGTTCCAGCCCCAAGAGAGAAAATATTAAAAGGTGTGGGAAATGGAAATAAAGTTCAAAGTTTTTAGGTACAACCCCGAGAGGGATGAAAGACCTTATTACAAGGATTTCGCTATTGATATGAAAAAAGGGTCCACCATACTCGATGCCATGCACAGGATAAAGGAGGAAAAGGATGGTTCTTTTACGTTCAGGCGATCCTGCAGATCCAACATCTGTGGCTCTTGTGCGATTAAAGTAAATGGTCAAAGCTTACTAGCCTGTAAAACTCAGATATCCGAAGCTTCAATAAATGGCCAAATACTTCTGGAACCTCTCGATAATATGAGAGTAATAAAGGACCTCGTTGTGGACATGGAAATATTCTGGGACAAGATCAAGGGTGTCAGACCATGGCTCTCTACCGGCTATGAGAAAGAACTGCCCAGTAGTGAGTTCCGTATGGAGCCCGCTGCAATAAAGGAGCTGGATGCGACATCGAACTGCATATTCTGCGGGGTTTGCTTTTCGGCTTGCGAAACCATGCTTATCAACAAAAGGTATATGGGACCAACCGCAATAGCCAAGTGCTACAGGTTCGTTTCCGACCCCAGGGATAACCTTGGCCCGAAACGTGTGGATACCCTCATAGCATTAACAGGGGAGTCGCTCTGGTTATGCGCGGACTGCCATAACTGTGAAGAGTTCTGTCCCAAGAAAGTCAAGGTCAGAGAGGCCGGAGATCACTTGCGGCAGATCGCCACTGAGCGGGGTTTTATCCATCAAGGTTTTAAAACGCAGGTCGAGGAATTGGTAAAACGGGGCCGGCTTTTAGAGATAAGCGAATTCGAGACAGCCATGCGCGAGAAATACAAGCTGCCTCCAATCCCCCCAACGTCTCAGGGGAGCATTGCTCTTATAAAACGTACACGTATTCTAAATAAAATAGAGGAATCCCAATGAAATACGCACTGTTTCTTGGATGTACGGTTGCCGTCCGTAGTCTTAACTACGAGGTTTCCGCTAGGAACATCGCCAAAAAACTGGGAATCGAGCTTGTTGATCTATCAGAATTTGCCTGTTGTGGCTACCCGTTAACGCAGGTGGACCGGATCACCAACTTTGCCATGGCGGCGAGAAACCTTGCACTGGCCGAGAAAGCAGGTCTGGATATTATGACCCTCTGCCCGAGTTGTTCCTCCAATCTAACCAAGATAAACATCCAGCTCTGTAACGATCTGAAAACATTATCCGATGTGAATAAGCTTCTGAAAGATGAAAGACTGGAATACAAAGGCACTATAAAGGTCAGACATTTCACCGAAGTGCTCTATATCACGGTGGGGCCGGAAAAGATAAAAGAACTCGTGAGTAGGTCATTGGCCCCTTTCAAAATAGCACCCCATTACAGTTGCCATTACATGAAGCCCTCCATTATACACGAGCATTTCGAGGATCCTGCCCACCCGGTTGGGATGGAAAAGCTTATCGAGGCCACAGGAGCTACGCCTGTGAATTACGAAAATAAGCTCCAGTGCTGTGGTGCTGCTTTGTTGGCTGTGGAAGAGGAAACACCCACGGCAATGACTAGAGAAAAGCTGGATCACATGAAAGCCGCAGGTGCGGATGCTATGATAGTTGACTGCCCTTTCTGCGCCGTTATGTATGACGAGTACCAGAAATCTATTGGGAGCGAAGCAGCAGTAGAATACAACATACCAGTACTCTTTATATCACAGATGCTCGGTTTAGCCTTTGGAATGGACCCCAACAAAGAGTTGTTGATCAACAAGAACAACGTGAAGATGAAGAAACTTCTGAAGAAGTGGGGATGAGTGACAGGAATGAATTGACGATAGGGCGATTCAAAATAACCGGGCGGTATCACTATGAAGAAGAATTGTATTCATCTTTATTCTACATCCCGATCAATTTCTTATAGATCACTTCGGAATCTGCTCTGACTTTCTCGTGAAGGCTCCGACCCTTGGAATCTATCGTCACTACTGCGGGGAAACGCTCCACCTCGATCTCCCAAAAAGCCTCGGGCACGCCGAATTCCTCGAGCATATACACGTTCTTAACTCGTTTTACCGAGGCCGCCGCCAGCGCTCCGGCACCGCCCACGGCATGCAGGTAGACTGCACCGAACTCCTTGCATCCGGCAATGGTCTTTTTCCCCATTCCGCCCTTTCCCAGTGCGCCTCTGAGACCGTACCGTTTGAAAACGTCGGCCTGGAACGGCTCTTCACGGATACTCGTGGTGGGTCCGGCGGATATGAATTTCCATTCACCATCCACTTTTTTTACAACGGGTCCGCAATGATATATTATTCTGCCTTCCAGCAATTCTTTGAATTTTTCTCGTTCCTTTTCCATCAAAAATGAGTGTGCCGAATCCCGACCAGTGAACATGACTCCGGTTATCTCGACGAAATCGCCTACATTCAGCTCTCTAATGGTAGCTTCATCGGTGGGTAATCTTAGCTCAGTCATAACTTACCTCACCTCCCTTGATGATCATGGTCTGGCGGCGAAGAGCCCAACAGTTATATGCGATGGACACGAAGAAACAGGCGGGCAACCTGTGCAAAGCTACGGCCTTGACTGCGAGAACGGTTGTCTTTCCACCAAAGCCCATGGGGCCTATGCCCAGCTCGTTCAATTCTTTCAATAATCGTTGCTCCAGTTCGTTCAATTCAGGCATGGAATTCTGATCATCGAAAGGCCGCATAAGAGCTTTTTTTGCCGCTGCATACGCGGTGTCCCGGTTCCCGCCGATGGCCACCCCGATCACTCCCGGAGCACAGCCCAATCCCTGTGCCTTGAATACCGCATCGATAACGCATCTTCTTACTCCTTCAAGGTTCCGACCCCCTCCTAGGGATGAATCGGGTAACTTGTACTGGGGAGAAACGTTTTCGGAGCCACCGCCCTTCAGCATCAGTTCAACCTTCAGATAATTCTCATCCCATTCTTCGAAATGATATACCGGAACGCCTGCACCGATATTATCCCCGGAATTCTTGCCAGTGATGGAATCGACTGCGTTGGGCCGGAGATATGGAATTTGGGAAGCAACTCGCACGGCTTCGTTCATCTTTCTGCGTAACTCAGCCTGAGAATATGACCTGGGATAATGAATCCAAAAGATTGGCGCGCCCGTATCCTGGCACATGGGTAAAGATTGTTCCCCGGCTATCCTGACGTTATCAAGGATCACTTTCAGGTTCATCTTTGCAGCGTCGGATTCTTCGTTCTCATAGGCCCGCGCGAGAGTGTTCATGATGTCAGAGGGCAGCGTTGTCGCAGCTCTTCTTAGCAACTCAAGAGTAGCTTTTTTTATGTGCTCGGACATATGATCGGCCCGCGTGATACCACTTTAAACCAATAAAAGTTTTCATCCGGTTACCTGTTTCCAATATTTCCGGTCTATATAAACTTCTTCTAGGGCATCAAACAATCCTTCAAGTAACTCTGATTAATTCACGGGATGGCTGGAACTTCCCTTTGAACCGACCCATCTTCAGCGCTCCCTCATGTCACACTAACCACCAGTTCCTTACTGGGAAAATTGCCTCGATCGCGCAGATTCAACTGTCCGAGCATGTTCAGTCTGAACTCTGCGGCAAGTTCCGCAACCATTATGAGTTCCCCGTCCGTGAACTCGCCATTCGGAAAAAGAAGTTTCACGAATCCCGCAGTAAGTTTCCGGATAGATCTGACGTCCCGCAGCGTTATTTTAGCCCCGTCTGCCGTGATATCGAGGCGCTTCGTAACGATATCCATGTAACTCCTTCTTTTGAACTGATGCAGTACCTCGCAGAGGTAATCCGAGATAAATCCATAGGAACGGCTGATTGCTCCAGGGTGGATCTTGGGCATATCCCAACCCGAAAGATACCCATGAAAGCGGTCAAGCAGAGCCGAATCCTCGAATTCCGCCGGCAGGCAGGAGAGATGATACGGCGAAGACGGCCGCATCGTGTTCGGGTCAACGGAGTCATAGTTCCCCTGGAATACGAAGCTAGCTGTTGATTGACCTCGAACCTTGCCCCTGTCATAGTGCCCGCTCTCCAAGTAATTCTTCAGTTTTCCTATCAACTCCTGAGGGTTGGCGGGCCGCGTGTTCGTGATCTCATCGAAAACAATACAGTCAGTACGGGCGAGAAGGCCCTCGCAGCCGTACCCGACGTTGCTCCCGAAAAGGTAAGCGGGGGTCACTGTACCCGCCGAGATAAGTGTGGCGTGATAGGAAATATGGATGTAGAGATGTGTCTTCCCAGTCTGCGTAGGCGCCAGCTCCATGATATTCGCGCGGTCCTCGACGAGAGGGATCATACGTGCTAATAATATAAGACGTTGGCGGGGCGTATATGCATCGGGATTGAGACCGAGCGAGCTCACCAGCACCTTTATCCACTCTTCGGTGGTGAAGTAACGCCGTCCTTCGATGAAGGCCGGAAGGTCGATGCCCTGGACCTGGATGGGAACGAATTTCTCTACGAAGACATTTTCACCATCCCAGACGAGGTGGCCCATGCCCCAGATGCCATCTATTAAAAGCCGTTCATAGTCGCCTGCGAGATCAGGGTCGATACGGGCGTCATGTATACCAAGCCGGGGGATATGAACCAAATGTACGCCTGTTTTCACATTTACCTCGACCTTATAGTGGTCTATTGCTCTCAACGAGCCCTCTTGTGTTAGGCGGTGAATTACAGCATGGCGCTCCCGCGGTTCCGGGAGAAACCGTTCTATAAAGCGGCGGAAATTCCTATGAGCCTTCTTGGCCCTGGTTCTTTTATGGAATCTCTGGAGCAAATACTCGCTCACATAGCGCGGGACCTGGCTGTCGAGGTCCATGTCCACAAGGCTCTTGTCGAATATGACGCCCGGGTAGTGCTCGATCAACTTTTTTTCCCAGGGTTCCAACTCTCGTGTTTTCATAGTTACTCCTCAAGAAGCTCGTCAATGGACCGTCTGAGATTTGCCGTGAGTTGTTCCTCCCGGCTTTTTTTCGACGTTTCAGGCATCATTAAGTCGAGCAGATCCACTTCACTATGGACCACTTCGGAAAAGTGCTTGAGGCCGGCCTCGGCATATTCCTCAAATGCTTTCTTCAGTTCCGCTACGTCGTCCTGGATCTCTGGGTGTAAATTCTCAAGGACGAGCTGGAAAAGGCCGTTGGGGTCTATTTGGCTTATGTCGTATCCTTTGCCCCGTATTTTTGTCACTTTTCCATCACTTCGATTCGCGATGCCCCAAGCAGCAGCAGCAAAGTATATGTCTAATCTCTGAAAAACTTTCTTTCCGTCGTTAAAATTGCTTAATTCTGTGATCCGTTTCATGGTTAAATGGCCTTCTGGACTTATTGTGAAGCTTCTTGCTTCCCCAAAATTTACCATTATACCCCCTCCTCTTGCCGCTGTATCTCCTGATAAAGAAAATCGAAAATATCCCGCTCCTCATGGCGCGGGTCTTCCAGCCAGTCAAGGATTCGCCTCAGGCCCGCCTGGGCTATTCCATCCATTCTGTCTCGCGCTTCATCGGGTTTACCTCCACAGGCAATTTTTTCGATTTCTGGGACCAGGGAAAGGAGTGCTCCCAAACCGTGTTTATCTCTGAGGCATGGACGATCCAATGCTCTCCACCGATGAGTTAAGGGAATTTCAGACACATCTTCATTGTCTTGGTTTATAAACCCTACAGCCCACCCCAGTTTATAAGTTGTGATCATATCGGTTCCCATCAAGCGTTCTTTTGCTTCCTTGTATCTCTCTTTAAGCATAGGATTAAGGAAAAAGTCCATTCCACCGAGAGATTCCAACGCATCCTTATCCGATCCCTTACTCATATTTCTACCCTCCAAGCGGTTTATCAAGGCGTTTCGCAGACGATAGTCCGGTCCGCTGGTCGTAATCCAGTTGGTAATGGGCGGCAAGGTTCACGCTGAAGAATTTCTTGACAAGGTCATCGGGCAGTTCCGCGTCGGTCACGGCAAGCATGACCTGGGAGCCTAACCACTCGAGGTTGGTGAGCAATTTCTCCCTGTGCAGTTCGTCTAATGCGCCCAGGGGTGCGTCGATAAAAAAGGAAGGATGGGTAGGCGAGAGGAACAGTCTCCTTCTTCATTACAAGCAGGTCGCTTATGAGGCATTATACCGGGAACAATATGAGGAATTATTGTGGTCAGTATGGCATACCGTCAAGCTATTGGACGATTGTCGTAAAAGATCGGCCAGAGGAGGAAAGGTCCGTACAGTCGAAAGTGAGTATCCTTGTTTGGCCGATCGATTGGCGGTTTTGATTCCAAGTATGAAAACTATTGCATTATTTTGACATTAGATTATGTAAATTTTGAGGGTAAGTTTCTTTCCCCCTGCCATACCGCTAACACCATTTTGACAACATCCTATCAATGTTGCCATCAATGAAAATCGGCCGGTTTTATTTAAATCCAAGAAAAAAATAAATAACGATTATCCCATTTCTTCTACCACTGATTGAAATATCATTGCCAGAACCCACTCCAACACTAACTGGGGAAGAGGCCAAAGAACTCTTCAAGAAACTTAGGGATTCAAAATATCTTGGATTGGTGAACGAATTATATAAAGACACCAAAGGGCTCACGAAAAAACATGACCTAGTTCGTATACTCTACAGGAGCACCTATATATGAAATTACATGAATACAGGGCAAAGGAAATATTTTCACAATTCGGGATACCGGTACCCAAGAGTATCGTTATCGATAATGAAAACGAAGGCGAAGCCATACATAAAGAGCTTGAATTTCCGGTAGCCCTGAAAGCCCAGGTCCTGGTTGGCGGCCGGGGCAAGGCAGGCGGGATAAGATTTGCCGAATCCATGAATGAGGCCAGGAGGATAATCCCCGAATTGCTTGGAATGGAACTAAAAGGACACGCTGTCCGACAACTTTTGATCGAAGAAAAGGCAGACCTGATCCATGCGAGAGAGCTGTACGTGGGATTTACTGTAAACCGCAAGTCAAGAAGTTTCACCTGTATTCTGTCCTCCAGGGGAGGTGTGGATATCGAAGAAGTAGCGCGAGAAAATCCCGGGGCCATCGCCAGGTTCGACATCGATCCGGAAGTCGGTTTTCAACAATATCACGCCCGTAAACTCAGTAAGCAGATCGGACTCGCCGGAAAGAAAATGTTGAAGGTTGCCGCAATTACTGTGAAACTTTATGACGTATTCAGGGCCTACGATGGGGAATTGGCCGAAATAAATCCCCTGATCCTCACGGACGACGGTAATGTTATTGCAGTGGACGCAGTCCTGAATATCGATAATAATGCACTTTTCCGTCACCCTGAATTCAGCTCAGAAGGAAAAACCAGCGAAGAGTTCACCGATCTCGAAAAAGAAGCCCGGGAAGCGGGATTGGCATACGTGGATCTACCTGGCGATATCGGGATAATCGGCTGCGGCGCGGGTCTCGTCATGGCCTCTTTGGATATCCTTAAACAGTTTAACGGCGAGCCTGCCAATTTCCTGGATGTGGGCGGAGGCGCCAATGCAAGGAATATGGCCAAGGCCTTAAGTATAGTATTGAAAAAACCAGACGTGAGATCCATTTTCATCAATATCTTTGGCGGCATCACGAAGTGCGATGAGATAGCACGCGGCATCGTGGATACTGCACCAGGGATACCAATTTCGGTACGCATGATGGGTACCAATGAGGAAGAAGGCAAGAAGATTTTGACCGATAATGGTTATCATGTTTACGAAAACATGGAAGACTCAGCGAAAAACGCGGTGGAACAGGCCAAAGCATACAGGGAGGGTTTATAGATGTCAATAATAATCGACGATTCTACGAAAGTGGTTGTTCAGGGGATCACAGGAGGCCAAGGGAGGTTTCACACCGAAAGATTGATCGAATACGGAACAAATGTCGTGGCAGGGGTGACGCCGGGAAAGGGCGGAGAAAAGGTGGGAGAAATTAATGTATACGATTCATTCGATGAGATTCCGGAAAAACCCACGGCGTCCATCATCTTCGTCCCTGCGCCCTTTGCAAGAGACGCTGCCCTCGAGGCCATCGAATTTGGTTTGGACCCGGTTGTTGTTATTACTGAACACATCCCCATACATGATTCTCTGGAGATAGTTCATCGAGCGAGTAAAAAAAATATCGTTGTGATAGGTCCGAACACTCCTGGAATCATAAGTCCGGGAAAATGCAAGATGGGTGTAATGCCATCGCATGTATTCTGTCCGGGAACCATCGGTCTTATCTCACGGAGCGGGACCCTTACCTATGAAATAGTGGATGATCTAAGCAAAGCGGGCATGGGTCAATCAACTGCTATAGGCTTAGGGGGGGACCCCATTGTAGGACTGAATTTCATCGACCTGCTGGTGCGTTTCGAGAGAGACCCGGATACCAGAGGGATAGTGTTGATCGGCGAGATAGGGGGCAGTGCCGAGGAAGAGGCGGCCGAGTTCATAAAAGGACATATAACGAAACCAGTTATCGCCTATATTGCCGGTCGGGCCGCCCCAAAGGGCAAGACCATGGGACATGCCGGCGCCATAATATCCAGAGGCACGGGTTCTGCCCGCGCAAAGATCGAAGCCCTGTCAAAAGCGAATGTCAGGGTTGCAGCGACACCTGGTGAAATTCCTGCGTTATTGGCTGAAGAGCTTGCGTGAAGTGTTCTCCCGGAATAAAAATCGCCCGGGGTCTATGTAAATCGAGGGTTTTCATTAAAATATCCTTGGTGGGATGGTCGAAAAAAATCTGCAATATTGTCAATTTTCGAGGTAAGAATTCCAAGGGCGAAAAATTGGAAAGTGCCTTTTATATATCCGAATGAGATAGTCTTTAAAAGAAAACACGGATGGTAAGGACATGAACGAACAACCCGAGAAAAATTCAAATCAGGATGTTGCGAAATTACTGGAAAAAGCAAAAGAACCGGTCCGCAAGGGCATACCTTGGCACAGACATTTTCAAGGTAAGATCGAGATAATTTCCAAGTGTTCCATAAGTTCGTTCAATGATTTTGCGGTTTATTATACGCCTGGCGTAGCCCAGCCCTGCCTTGCCATCAAGGAAGATATCTCCGAGGTCAATGAATTGACGAACCGGTGGAATACAGTGGCTGTGGCCAGCAATGGTACACGGGTACTTGGCCTAGGAAATATCGGTCCCTATGCAGGTCTACCCGTTATGGAAGGAAAAGGACTTCTTTTCAAATATCTCGGGGGAGTGGACGCACAACCTCTTATGATAGATACGGAAGATCCTGAAAAGTTCATTGAAACGGTTAAGCTGGTGGAGCCCACGTTTGGTGGTATCAACCTCGAGGATATCAAGGTACCGGATTGCTTCTACATACTGGAGAGATTACGAAAAGAAATGGATATTCCAGTCTGGCATGATGACCAGCAGGGAACAGCTAGTATCACACTTGCCGGTACCATCAACGCCCTCAAGGTCGTGGGGAAAAAAATGGGGGAAGCAACCTTTGCAATAAATGGTGTGGGAGCCGCAAATATTGCTTATCTCAGAGTACTTACGAAATACGGCGTTCCCAGAAAAAATATTACCTTGGTAGACAGCAAGGGAATACTTCATGGGGGAAGAGAGGACTTAGAATCGATGAAGGAAATAAACCCCTGGAAATACGATTTCGCGTCCACCACCAATCCGGACGGTTTAACAGGCGGGGTCAAGGAGGCCATGAAAGGAGCCGATGTTCTCGTAGCGGCATCCAGACCAGGCCCGGGAATAATCAAAAAAGAGTGGGTTCGGGATATGAACGATGATGCTATCGTGTTCCCGGTAGCAAACCCCGTTCCGGAGATCTGGCCCTGGGAAGCAAAGGAAGCGGGGGCGAGGATCGTAGGCACAGGCAGGAGCGACTTTCCCAATCAGATAAACAATTCCATAGGTTTCCCTGGGATCTTCCGGGGTACGCTGGACGTGCGTGCAACCACCATCACCGATGAAATGGCAATAGCCGCTGCAGATGCTATTGCGGAGACCGCTGTGGAAAAGGGAATACACGAGGATTACATCGTTCCCACAATGGATGACTGGGAAGTTTTCATCAAAGAGGCTGAATATGTGGGACGGAAAGCAATCGAGCAGGGTATAGCAAGGCGGAAACTGTCGACATCTGAGATACGCGAAAGAGCACGAGAAATAATCGAAGAATCGCGAAATAAAACTAAGGCTCTGATGGAAAAAGGGTTGATTCCTCCTGCTCCAATGGGAATTTAGGAAAAACGATTTTTTATTGTATGAGAATGTTGGCGTTACTTTTCTTTGATCAACTGGCAAGGTTTATCAATACGAGGGTAAAATCTTTTTCCTTCTCTGAAATCGAGAGTCGATATTATAATTATTGGATAAAGAAAAAATTTATAGAAAAACATATGTTCACAAACTTAACACTGTTAAGTAATATGGAGGAAGGTTATGAAAAAAATTATATGCATCTTATTTGTGTTGTTCTTAGTTAATGGAATATTCATCAGTCTCGCCAATAATACAGAGTGGTTAAGAAACGAAACAAACTACCAAGAATCGAGAATAATCAAGGGTAACGATCAGAAAGGTATTATCAGCGGAAAACGCGGGAACATTATCGTTGATGCCAGTGGAGGGCAGGACCATGTAACAATTCAGGATGCAATAAATGCCTCCAATCCTGGCGATACCATATATGTTTATGCAGGAAATTATAGTGAGAACGTGATCATTAACCGTACTATCACTCTAATCGGCAATGGAACTGCGAATACCACCATCAACGGAAGCGGAAACGGGGATGTGGTACAGATCACGTCCGCATGGGTTAATATAACGGGTTTTAATATAACAAATAGCGGTTCCAGCGGAAATGATGCTGGGATAGATGTCCAAAACGACTATAATCGGATGGCACAAACCTTTTTTCTCGTTATTTAGCAAATTCATAAGATTCATCATGTCAATTTCGTCCTTTTTTCCCATCAATTTTCTTTTAAACCGCGCGAAAATTCTCTCATCTCACCCCGACCCTTCTTGAAAACATCTCTCAATCCAAATCCAAATAAAGTATCCACTACCAATGATGACGAATAGTCGGAAATTATCCAAGTTTTATCCCGGATCCCTGAACGGCATGAACTTTATCATAATCTGAAGCAGGGTTTTGCCTTCGTATTTCAACATTCCTGCCCGCTTCATCCAGGAGAGTTTCATCTGTCTCTCAATCCCCTCGTCGGAGGTGTACTGCCTTTTCTGATGGGTTTTCAGTGATGTAGAGTAATAATTTTCGATTGCATTGTTCGTGGCCGGACCATCCTTTATCATTCGAAACGTGTTGAGATTCTCCCAGTTTTTCGAGATCATATCTATTCGTTTCTGGACATAATCGGGAAAATCATCATACTCGTCAACCAATTTATTGAAGACCTGAACCGAGCCGTTGTACGAACGCATTTTCAATTTTTCCTTATTCCTACGTCTCCGTTTTTTCCACTTGTGAATGTGGTCACGGAAACACTTCCATGCTCGTTTCAACCACTGTTTATAACCCGTTTTATCCTTCCTCTTTTCCTCCTTCTCGATCATTCGTTTCAGATACTGGAGTTCCTTGGTCCTATCGTAGAATATGTTCAGCAGACGGTATTTCAGATACTCCAGCTGGAAGGTGCATTTCCTTGGGAAATCGTTTACTATCCGCTTGTTCAGGTGTGTCAAGCAAGGTTGATGATAATAAACATTAGTAAAGAAGCGTTCGAACATGCCTGGGTAACGCGGGTCAAGATCGGTAACGATATAAACAGGTTTTTCGGGGTCGATATATTTTGCCAGGAACTTTTCAATGGTCTCGGTACTTTTATCATCGAAGAGTTCATCCGCGATAGGCTCCTTGGAACTTGAATCAAGTAATGTCAATCTGAATTTCTGGCATCTACCTTTCCTTGGGTGTTGCTCATCGTAATGTATCACGAAGAAATTGGTATCAACTGGTATTTCGACCTCATCAATATTCTTCGTGAATTGAAGACGGACCGTTTCTCTGGACCTTGGATAGACCAATGCGAATACGTCGCTGATCCCCTGGAAGGAAACCTTGTGATCTTTGAGAATCTTGGTTATGTGAACTAACACCTCAAAGAACTCATCCTTGAGATTTTCCCAGAATGTTTTGTCTTCTTCAAGAGAGACCTTGCACTTTGTGCAACGCCATTTTCCGACCTTGACTATGCCCAATCCTTTCTTTGTGTAGGAATTGAATCCATTCTTTACCATGGGTTTCCCACAACGAGGACAAATTGGTCTTTCGATCCTTCTGATGGTTCCCCTCTTGGTGAATTCATACTCATGGGGGAACGAGTAAAATATTTCTCGTAGTATCGACCAGTAGAAAAAATTATTAAGGGTGCTCTCTATTATTGACATGGAAATACCTCTTTGTTTTTTGTTTGGTAAAAACCGATAAACAAAGATGGTATTTCTATCTTGTCATCACTGGATTAGTTGATTGTGCCGATCCTCGACGGTAGCGGAAGTAGCGACAATGTAGGTGTAGTGAGCTATGTCTGGTCCTTTGACCACAATGGTTCCCTCGTAATGCTGGAAGGTCGGATGGTAAATTTCAACTTCGAAATTCCAGGAAACTATTCTGTTACACTGACCGTCATGGATGCTGCAGAGCTTTCCGGCACCGGGATCGTCAATATCACAGTGAAACAGATATTCGTGGGGGATGATGATACCGAAGATGACGATACCACCGAGCCTGATAACGTCACGGAAAAGGAAGGGCTCTCCGCATTGGCAGTGGTCGGTATCATAATGGGTATCATCGTGATCATCACGGCGGTTCTCTTCGTTCTAATGTTAAGGAGGAAAAAGGTTAATGGTGGGCCGGATGAAACAAACCGTGGCGAAACATACCCATCCGGGCCGCCTACCGTGACTGAGCTTCATCAACCGGAATCCGCGCCGGACTATGGAATGCAACAGCAAGTTTTGCCTACGCAAAACGCACAATCTCCGGCTGTTCCGATAGGGGAATCCGGCGGCGAAGCGCAAGGATGGCCTGCATTAGCACCGGTTGAGGAAGCGCAGGCTTTGCCTGAGGCTGCAGAGCCGCCGCTGCCACCGCCTCCTGAATAAATGTAAGGGTGTTTATTTGTTCAGAAAAGCAATGGTATTATTTTTGAGTTTTTTCGAACAAATATTTTGAATGGAAAGATATTCAGTAAAGGTTGGTTTGCTGAATAAAGACCTCGGTGAGAACTTATCTCCTCTATTGCTGAATAGAAGATCGTCGACATCATGAAGATCGCCCGGAGGATGTACGGGGAGAAAAGGGAGAACGAAATGAAAGAACTAGAAGGATATGAGGAAGGTGAAGAGGGATGGATAGATAGTTGGGATTGATAATCGGCCTTACATATTAATGTTTGTTCCCTATAACCATCAATACATCCCCCGATTCTACCATATCGCCCACTGTGACCTTTATCTCCCGCACCTCCCCGTTCCATTTCGAGCAAAGTTCATTTTGCATCTTCATGGCTTCGAGTATCAGAATTGGCGAGCCGATATTGACCCGATCGCCTTCACTGACGTTTATGGCAATTACTCTACCGGGCATGGGCGGGTAAACAACTCCTTCTCCCCTGGGTTCTTCCAATGAAGAGCTGTGGGTAGCATCTTCTTCAACTTCTTTCAAGGTATTAGACCAGTGGGGCATCCCCCTCCTAAGATTTTTCACTTCTACCATGTGTCTATGGCCGTCCACCGATACGTGCGATCCGGTAAACCGCACGTGAGATTTAGTTCCGTTCAGTAATATATAAATATCTTTTTCAGTACGGTCCAATTCCGCTTTATAAGTGACACCATCAAGTTTTACAACAACGGTTTTCCCGATATTCAGTTCGACTTCGTAAGTTTTTCCGTCCAATAACAGGTCGAATTTCATGAGGACAAACCCCTACCAAGCCGCTCCAGCCTACCCGCCATTTTCCATTTGCTGACAGCATCATGCGACCTCGTTTCATTATCGATCCGATGAAATTTTGACATTTGCCCCTTTGACATGGCAAGGGCAACCGAAACCGCCGCAGCCCTTCTATTCATTTCGCGCCTAAGCTCTTCCCCTTCCCGGCAAAGGCCTTTAATTATTTCTCTTTTAACGATGAAGTTCGTATCGAAGTCTCCCTCCTTGAAGCATACGTCGTCCATCACATGCAAATGGAACGGAATGTTCGTATCGATCCCCTCTACCCTCATCTCTCTCAATGCCCTGCCCATTCTTTCCACCACTGAGGCCCTGGTATCCGCGTGAACCACGACCTTGGCGAAGAGAGAATCGTAAAACGTTGGGATCAGGGAGCCAGACACAATACCCGAATCGACACGGACCCCAATAGAGCCAGGAGCTACGTAGCCTGTAACCTTTCCAGGGGAAGGGATGAAGTTATTGTACGGATCCTCTGCGTTGATCCTGCATTCCATGGCCCATCCCCTACATTTAATGTCGCTCTGTGAAAACCCCAGTTCGGCCCCATGGGCAATACGAATTTGCTCCTTTACAAGATCCACACCGGTCACAAGCTCCGTGATGGGATGCTCAACCTGCAACCTGGCATTGACCTCATTGAAAAAGAATTCCCCGTCCTGGTACAGAAATTCAATGGTCCCCGCGTTCACATAGCCCGCCAATCTCGCAATTTCCACCGACCGTTCCCCAATAAGATTTCGAGTCTCTTCATCCACAACAACACTTGGAGCTTCTTCTATCAACTTCTGGAATCTTCGCTGGATCGAGCATTCCCGCTCACCCAGGTGTATGATATTGCCGTGTTTATCCGCCAGAATCTGAAATTCGATATGCCTCGGCCTCAGGAGATATTTTTCAATGAATATATTCGGGTCACCAAAGGACGATAACGATGATGAACGGGCGATATCGAGTTTATTTATCAGGTCCCCGGGCTCCTCCACCACTCCCATGCTTATCCCGCCTCCACCAGCCGAGGATTTCAGTATCACAGGATAGCCGATTTCACGGGCAATTTCCATGGCATTGTTCTCGTCTACGGCACCATCGCTCCCGGAAGTTATGGGTATCCCTGCCTTCTTAGCCAATCGACGCGAGGCGATCTTATCTCCAACCTTCGCCATTGAATCGGAATACGGCCCGATGAAAATAATGTCATTCGTTTCGCATTTCCGGGCAAAATCGGCATTTTCCGCGAGAAAGCCATAACCGGGATGAATTGCATCCGAACCGGTCTCTTTTGCAACTTCGATGATCCTGTCGGCATCCAGGTAACTTTTTCTAGACGGGTTTTCACCGACCCTGTATGATTCGTCGGCATACCTCGCATGAAGAGCATACGCGTCGATATCGGAGTAAATTCCAACGGTGGAGATACCCATTTCCCTGCAAGTCCTCATGACCCGGAGAGCGATCTCCCCTCGATTGGCCACCAGTATTTTCCGGAACATGTGATCACAAAGGTATATTTCCGTGTTTCTTTGCCGGGCGGGATTCCCTTTTGTTCAACAGGGTCTTTAAAGCGTTTATTATCCGGGGTCTGGTCTCCTGAGGCTCGATTATGTCATCAATGTAACCCATCTCGGCTGCAATATAGGGATTGGCGAATTTTTCACGGTACTGGGCGACTAGTTCATCAGTCCTTCTTTCTGGGTCCTCGGCCGCCTGAATTTCCTTTCTGAATATTATGTTTACCGCACCGCCCGGGCCCATTACCGCAAGCTCTGCCGATGGCCATGCAAAGTTTATATCCGCCCGTATGTGTTTCGAGCACATAACGTCATAGGCCCCACCGTATGCCTTTCGGGTTATAACGGTCATCTTTGGAACAGTGGCCTCGCTGTATGCATATAATAATTTGGCCCCGTTTCGGATTATTCCGCCGTATTCCTGGGAAGTGCCTGGAAGGAAACCCGGAACGTCCTCGAAGGTCAAGAGGGGAATGTTGAAAGCATCACAGAACCTGACGAATCGCGCAGCCTTCGTCGAGGAATTTATATCGAGAGTACCGGCCAGAACATTCGGCTGGTTACCGATAATACCAACTGAGTAGCCGTCGAGTCTTGCAAAACCCACTATTATATTCATTGCCCAATGCTTATGTACCTCAAGAAATTCATCGTTGTCCACCACTCGGCGGATTATGTCTTTCATGTCATAGGGTTTGTCAGACTCGTCCGGAATTATCTTCAGCAGTTCCGTGTCCATCCGGTTCGGATCGTCACCGACCATTACTCGAGGTGGATCGTCCATGTTATTCGACGGAAGAAAGGAAAAAAGGGTCTTTATGTATTCGATGCAGTTCTCCTCGTTCTCGGCCGCAAAGTGCGCGACGCCGCTCTTCTCGTTGTGGGCCATGGCTCCCCCAAGCTGCTCGAAACTGACCTTCTCCCCGGTAACAGCCTTTATTACGTTGGGACCGGTTATGAACATGTGACTGGTTTCCTTCACCATGAAGATAAAATCCGTTATGGCGGGTGAATAGACCGCCCCTCCCGCGCATGGTCCCATTACTGCGGAGATCTGAGGGATCACTCCGGACGCCATGACATTTCTGAAAAATATCTCGGCATAACCGCCCAGCGATATTACTCCTTCCTGGATCCGGGCACCACCCGAATCATTAAGGCCGATCACAGGTGCGCCGTTCTTCATGGCCATATCCATGACCTTGCAGATCTTTTCGGCAAATTTCCAACCCAGTGAACCGCCGAATACCGTGAAGTCCTGTGAAAATACATAAACCAGCCGTCCGTCGATGTTGCCGTAACCTGTTACCACACCATCTCCAAGCACGCGTTTCTTTTCCATACCGAAATCCGTGCAATGATGAAGCGCGAATGCATCCATCTCTATGAAACTGCCGTTATCCAACAATAGATCGATCCTTTCCCTTGCCGTTAATTTACCCTTTTTGTGCTGTTGAACAATACGCTCCTTACCGCCACCCAGCTTCATTTCCTCTTTCTTTCTCCTTAGCTCCTCGATCTTCTCTTCCATGGACAAAACATTCACCTTGATTATTATTAGATGAAGCGGAATCGGCCCTTCGGGCTCCCACTTCGTCTTGAAACATCAGAGATGTTCCTATCCCTGCCCGCAAGTGTGCGGTCAGGCTACGCAATACCCTTTGGGCATTGCTGAGCCATCGATTTCCTCCGGAGATCTACTGGCCCGCGATCCCGCGAAACATGACAGGTAACGCCCTGTCATGCCAGACGAGCCGTCAGGGTCGTCAAGGATTGTCAAGCTGCAAACCCTTATGCATCAGAGATGCATCTGGTCCTTTCGAGTCCTGGCCTATCTTACGACACGCCTGGATTTGCCGAGGCGTGACTCGTCAAATCGTTACTCGAAAGGCTTCGAATTATTTTCGAAACTTGACCGCACCCCGTTTGCGGGGAAACGGTTTGCAGGGTTACGTCCCTGCAAATACAGTGATACCTACTGGTGTCACAGTACCCCGCAAATACAGATGTATGTACCATACATCAGGAGCGGGCAAGTCAGACGAGCCATTAGGGTCGTCGAGATTTGCACCATTGACAATATCAAAGAAGGGTTCCCAAATTCACGCAGGCGGGAACACCAGAGAAATGGGGGATATAATAATTAAGGATTTTGTAATATTAAGGATTTTCTAAAATTGTGTCTACACAACTATTAGAGCAGGGGCCAAAACGAAGACCGTATCCACCCGAAATAAATATTATTTTACTTTACACAACTTAGCCGTACGGCTTGGAAAAAAGTCGGATAATTTTCTACTCCGGGGGAGGCGGAGGCGGCGGGGCATTACCCGGTGGTGCATGAGCCGGAGGCGCTAGGCCCGGAGGTGCGCGATCCGGTTCCGGGGGTTCATCAAGGTCAGGCTCCCCGGCGATCTCCATCATCACATCCTCTATGGAAAGAATGGGTTCGGGTGCTGCCAGATCCTCGTCGTCGTCCTCCTCGTAAAGCGAGGCAGCGGAGACCGTGGGTAATGGTAAAGCTTCATCGTCATCTTCCTCCAAGGGCGCGGTGGCAACGACCTCGATAATGTCTTCATCGTCATCATCGAATGGCTCGCTCTCCACTACCATGATGTCCAGTAGCTGGTCCACGGAGGTAACATCATCGATAGTAAGTCCTTTATCTTCCTTTACCTCGCCAACGACCTCTATATCCGGCTCGTCAACAGTTTCCGTTACGGGCTCCTCCTTTTTGGGAGTGTCTATTAACTGGGAAGCTCGGTTCATAAGCTCATCCAGGGTAACGGCCGAATCCTCTTCCACATCCAGGTCCTCGATCTCTATCTCAGTTTCAACCGGCTTCGAAGCGGTTGTAGGAGTCTCGGCTTGCTGGCCCTGTTTCACTCCGCAATGTGTGCAGAACATAGTGTTTGTCGGGATGGGTTTACGGCAGTTGGTGTTGGTACACGGTTCCATCTGGGCGCCAGTTGCCAGCATGGGTGAGGCTCCATCCTTACGAATACGACCGAAATCCTCCTCTTCTTCATCTTCGTCCTCGTCGTATTCGTCATCGTAATCGTCGTCGTCCTCGTCGTCATCCCAGTCATCGTTCCGTCTTCTAACGATGATCACGATTATCACGATGATCAGGAAGAGCACCACGATGGCGATAATGATCCAGAGCATGGGGATATCCGAAAAGAAACCTCCTCCCGTCTCGTTCGTGTCATCATGAGGATTCACCCCTCCAGGCTGTATTATTGCATATGAAACCATTTCGGTCTCTATTGTGTTATTGCCGGTTGACGTAACGGTAATAACCAAAGTGTGATTTCCAAGAGTGATGTCCAGCGGCAGTACTATTGATATTTTGATGTCGCCGGTAGCGTTGTCAGCTACATCGAGGGAGCCTATAGCGGTGTAGTTCCAATCTTCGCTGATGGAGAGGTTGTAAATGTCGAGGGAATTACCCAAATTCGTTATTATTACGGTTAAGTTCATGTGATCCCCGACCTCGAACTCGGCATCCTTTGCTTCGTGCTCCACCGCAATATCAAATTCCCATTTTATGGTGAAGTTCGCATCTATAATAAAGGACCAGACCCCACTTAGGCAACTTCCATCAGAGTCGATCCCCCCTTCCGTAATAAAGGGAATCACTATCCAGTAATATGTCTCGCCATCCACCAGATCTTCCACAAATTCATACGATTTGTCATCCAAGATCTTTTTCGCTCCTGACACGTTTGTTGTATCGATAACACTGTTATTGCTTACATAGACACGATACTTAACGCCCTCCTTTGCCCTGGTCAAATCCCATCTCAATGTGGGACGGATTTCTGCCTTGTCCGAATCCCCTGGTGATTGCAGTTTTAGCTCGGGTAGAGTCCCCTCCATGGCCGTAAATGACCAGACCCCGCTTTTACAGATACCCACGTCGTTGTCCTTGACCGGAATTACCGACCAGTAATAGGTGGTCATATCGGCAATATCCTCGTCAAATGTATATGATAGGTTCTCGGTCTCGGTTCTCGGTGTATCGGCATCGGTATCTATATCAGCCGTTAGCGAAAGGAACAGTTTGAAGTTCACTCCTGCACCCCCTTTGGCCAGGCTCCACTCCAGCTTGGGCCTCAAACTCGTGTTGGTCCCGTTCCCCGGAAAGGTCAGTTCCACCTCGGGGATGGTGAACTCCGTATCCACGGTTATTTTGAATTCGCTGGTATTCACATTTCCCGCGACATCCTCAACTTTCCACTGGATGCGGTTGCCACTTCCTTCCTGCAAAGTGGCTCGGTATGAAAGTCCGAATCCATCGTCGTTTGGTGTTTTTTCCGGTTGAGTCCAGTCATCCCATGTATTTCCACCATTGGTTGATTGTCGCACCCATACCTGATCGCCGACCCCTGACAAGCTATCTGAGACATTGATCGTGCATGTGGGCATAAGATCCTCGATCTTGCCTAAAGGTTCAAAATCACTGAACTCCACACCTTCGCTATCGATCCATACGGGGGTGGGGCCGAACTCGATGGGTCCATTACCCAAACGGTCCCAGGCATTCCACTTCACGAGATTCACCTTTCCCTGAGCAAGGGTCAGGGTCTTTTCCGCCACACCATCAACGATCGAATCCACATTCACCCAATTGGACCAGGTTTGGTTGCCATCAATGGAGTATGAGCATTTTACCACGCTCAGGTCGTCGGATTGTTCGGTGTCGTTGATATTGATACTACACTTCACATTGGTGCTGTTAAACCACATCCCCTCTTCTGGGAAAGGATTCGAAAGACGAGGCGTGACATTATCTATTTTCACGTAATAAAACGCCACCGGATCCGAATTAGCCCTGGCAGGACCTGACAGGTTAAATTTGAAGGAATAATTATTCATACCACTATTAGGCATTGTGGCTTCGATGGATATCTCCTCTCCAGATGAAACCATGTCCACCCAATGGTCGTCACCACCATCACCCCAGACGTTGACGTCAAATTGCTCGTCAGGCGGGTATTTGTCCTCGGTTCCACTGTAAACAACCTTTATACCGGTTAGAGTGATCACGTCACCCCCCTTGCAGTAACCACCGGAGGGGATCACGTCCCCAGTACTGTTTTTTGCCACCGGCGTTCCAAAGAAAGCAACCTCGTTCTTAACGGTAAAGAGACCTAAGGTTTCGTTTTCGTGTTCATTATTATCGGCCATTGACGCATAACCTTTCACCATGACATCTACGGGCACCCCCACCGGAAAGTCCCACCCGAATGTTAGGTTAAGGTTGAGTGTAAGGTTCTCCACTTTTTTTCCGGTATGCCATGAATCCAGAGAAACGGTTCCATTATTATTGCCAAATTTATTTACATTTCCATCTTCGTATTCAAAACTGACGCCAGTGTCGTTGAATTCCAAGGTGATCTTGCTAACATCTTCGGGTCCGATGGTATCGCTCACATCCACAGAGACCATTACCGGCAGACCCGCATACACATCATTTTCTGCTATGGTGGGTTTGTTGACCTGGATCTTATTGATCACAGACCAGTTTAAAGCATTGAAAAGTAATTTCTCGGTGAACGAATTCCATTCGGAGTAATCGAGACCAAATAACATCACCGATCCCCGTGCATATCTCTTCTCAACAACCACCGGGTTGTTGTTCACGGTCATCACCTCTCGCCCATTGACGCCGGTAAAACGAGCCACTTCCGAAGGGCCAGCGAAGATATTTGGAATTCCAACGGAAATTGGATGATTTGGCATGTCATTGTCCACGTTGGGATTTCCCGGGATATTCTGATGACCGGTGGAGCTTAGAAATGAGCTCACCAAAAGTCTGGAATTTCCGGACCCGCCGTCAAGCACCACTACCCTTCCGGTATAGTTAAGTAAATCCGCCATGGAATTCTTCCAGTGGTTATGAATGTCCCCCGCCTTCCCTGCTGCCAGGCTTTCCTGTTCACAGATGATGAAGAAATCAAGAGAGCTGAGATTTTCTGCTGCATAACGGTAGTCATCGAAAAGGTACAGTTTGTAATCGGTGAACTGGGAACTGAGTGCCTTCGCCGGGTTGATTCCTTCCTTCTCCTTGTTGGAATACTCGTTGTAGATACCCACCCTTTTGAATCCCATGCCATCTTTACCCTTTATCAATACGTTGTCGATGAACCAATCGTCCTTCCCTACCCCTTCCGCGGAGCCTACTCTGAACCTGACTTTAAAATTGCCGTGGAGAGCAGTCTGGGGTAGCACGAATGAGAAGTTGGTATAGAAGTTATTGGCCTGGTCCACTCCCTTTGCTTGAAAGATGTTAAACCATCCCGTCTTCATGAGAAGTATGTCTGCATAGAGATCGTCCCCGTTTTCCGGATCGTCACCCCCGCCTTTCTGCTGCCAATCGAAGCTGAGAACAGCCGTAGCAGCTTGTCCTAGATTAAGCCCTCCGCTGCTAATCATGTCGCCTTCACCGTCGAGATTAAGAGAAGATGATGGCGAGGGTTCATTTTGACCGTCCGCGTTGATCTGTGGATTACCCTCCAATATTTCCCAGTTCGATAGGAGGTTCCCCGATTCGAAAAAATCCTGAAACTTATCTGAAGGATTTTCTACTTTCCCCTTTCTCACGCTAACGTTATCGATAAACCAGTCATCCTTGCTGTTCTGGCCCTGGGTGGTGCTGAACTTAACCCTGAATTTGTCGTAAATTGCGTCCTGGGGAAGAACGAATTCCTCCATCGTAAATGTATTGGTTCCTGCGGTTGCACCCAGGTGTTTTTTGAGAACACGCCACCCTGAGCTCACGTTTATCTCCACGATGAGATCGTCATTGGCTTCCGGTTCGTCCCCCCCTCCCCCTTGCTGCCACCAGTACGTAAGGCTGGCCCATGGTGCCCAGGACGTGTCGATTTTTTCTGACACAACCGTATCACCGCTGCCATCCAGATTGAGAGAATAGGTCAGCGAGGGTTCATTCGCGCCCCTGGTGTTTACTTGGGGTGACCCTTTTCGGTCCCCGCCGGGCCATTTCGCGGCGGCAAGTTGTCCGTCATCAAAATTATCCTCGAAAGGGACGGAATAGGAGGGTGCCGCATTCAATCCTATGTCATCAATGAACCAGTCATCAAGATTATTATCTCCTTGAGGGGTATGTAATCTGAATTTGAAATTGTCATGAAGAGCGTCCCACGGTAACGAAAAAGTGGAAAGCATGAAAAACGCTCTGCCGGGGTCGCCTCCTCTTTCCTGTGATGTAACCTCCACCTCTAACCATAGAGGGGCCGGATCGTCGATATAATATTCGATTTTGAGATTATCCATATTTTCCGGTTCGTCCCGGTTGCCGTTACTTCCATCTCCCTGCTCCCAGAAATAAAATATATATGCCTCGCTCACCCTCCCCAAATTGATGGTCCCTGATTGTAGTGTATCGCCGGAACCATCCAGGTTCAGAGAGTTCCCCGTGCTTGGAATGGCCTGGGCATTTGTATTTACCACTGGTGTTCCCAGTGATACTGGCCATTTGGCATTGTCGGGAGGATTTGGGGGGAAATCATCAAAAAATAAATTAGATCCCTCAGATGCGCTTACACGCACGTTATCAATATACCAATCATCGGCATTTGCTTCAATTGCAGGAGTGGTAAAACGTATCTGAAAACCCGCATGGAAAGCGGTTTTGGGAAGCGCGACGTTCACGGTCAAGAAATCAGGTCTTGGGTTACCGGTTCCCTTGCTGATGTTTACCCTATGCCAGCCGATGGTTTGCAGGTTCATCCAGGCTGTCAGATCATCCCCCACCTCTGGCGGATCACTTCCTCCGCCGGGTTGAACCCCGTATTCCAAATGGCCGAACCCATAACCCCGGAGATCAATGGCATTGGAAGTAAGAGTATCCCCATTGCCGTCTAGGTTGGCCGCGTTCACTGGGCTCAGTTCATTATTGGCTTCCTGATTGATCTGGACACCCGAATGGGTCCAATTCGTGAAACCGCTTTCAAAATCATCGAAAAATACTGAATCAAAAGGATTCGCGGTCGCATCTCTACCTCCACTTTGTACATGGAGTTTGCTATTCCCGTCATTGGAACCGAAACCGGTGTCAGAGACAAACGATGAACGGTGGGCTGTAAAAAATACATTGAGAGGCGCCATCAACAACAGAATAACCGTAAATAACATTATTTTTCTCATGAGAATTTACCACCTGCAATTATTATATTATTTTATGGGAGGATTATATCTGGGGTTTGGTCATTATATCCGTCCTTCTGTGATATATAGACATTATATTTAATAAATTTAAGGTGGATATTATTATATTGGGACATTTTCAAACAATGATAATTGTGTGAACAATAATAATTCATTTTGACGAAAATTAGAGCGATTATTTCCTAATGCGTCTGTGGATGGCTCTAACTTCTTCAAACTTTTCCCTCTCTTCTCCGGTGATGGGTACCAATTGGGGAATTTCCTTTATCTTGCCGTTCTCTCCTACCGCCACCATAAAAAAAAAGGCCCTGGAGCAGTGTTGTGCCACCCATGTCTTGCGGTCCTTTGAGGTGACAATGACCTCCAGACCGGCAGTATGTTTCGAGGTATAAACGACTCTTGCGGTTGCTTCAACCACATAGCCCTGTTTTATGGGAGCAAGAAATTTCAACCTGTCGACACTTGCGGTGACGAAATTTTCATGGGCGAACTTGGAAGCACAGATACCTGCCGCCTTGTCCATCAATGCTATGACGTTGCCGCCGAACATGGTGCCGTAATCGTTTGTGTCACCGGGGAATACCTCGTGTATCATGGTGAGGGGGGATACATCATATGGTGCTGCTGACATGACCGTGACATCTTTGAATTGGAATATTACAGTTTCGGAGATTCTGTTAATTTTTTTCTAAGATGGAATGAACCAAACCAGTATCATTCAATAATATTTCATGATAAATTTGGACAAGATATAAATAGTTCCAAATCAATGATTTTCCGAATTTTTCACCCAAAGAACGGGCTATACATTTAAGGAGATGCATGTATGAGTAGAACGAATCCATGGCCCGTGGTGGTGTCGATAGCTGTTGTTTTGTGTTTCATAGGAACGGGATATCTTACTATTTGCTCTGAAATACTTCTCAGCGAAAACCACGATGTGGGGTTGAACGTAAAGAGCCCCTCAAAGCCTCCGCCCATCTCGTCCAACAAACGTACCGCTGGTGACAAAGGCATTTATTTTGTCACGGGGACCATAGCAAGTTACGGCTACGGCAACGGCCAACATTCCCGTTATTTTATCATCAATACTTTCGATTGGTTATGGCCCACCCATGCGGATTCGGGAGCCATACTTATCATATGGGATCACCAGGGATGGTCTGACGGCTGGCGCCGGGAGATGAACAACAGAGGAATACAATTCACCCAGAAAAGCGCTGGCGGGATCAATGCAAACGATTTCGATCCGAACATTTACCGGATGATCATTATTTCCGAGTACCAGCCGAACCAGCATCTGAACCAGATGGAGTCACTGGTCCCTTCAATGGAGAAATACGTGAACGACGGTGGAATATTGATAGACATGTTCGGTACGAATTACCAACGCCGGTGGTCCAGGGGTGTCCCCGGTCCTTTCGGTGTAAGGACAAATGGAAATGGTAATAGCCATAATTTCGTGGCATCCGTGAATCATCCCATGGTTAGAAACATGAACCGGCCATCGTTCTCCGGTAGTTCCGCGTCCCATGGTGAGATAACCACCATTCCGCTCGGCTCCGAAGTTCTTCTCACGGTTGGTCAGAACCAGGGTGGGACGCCAGTAGCATGTTGGCTGGAAGTGGACCTCACGGCCTATACCGATAACGCAGCCATTTTGGGACAGGGTGACGGGAATAATATATGCTATGCCCGTCATAGAAACTACACCCTCAGCGTGAATGTCACCTCCGCAAGGGACCTTACCGAGGTTTCCGAGGTCAAGGTTTTCCTTGATTATAATACTACCAATGCTACACTATGCTACAACTGGACACAATCTCGCTTCTACAAATATCAGGACTTGGACGGGCACGTTCAATTGAATGTTGACGATTCCAAGGTTTCCACGGACGGGGTCGAGCGGTGGTGGTTGAATTTTTCAGTAATTTTCAATTTCACATTCCCACATGAAGAACTGGTGGACTGCTATATCAGTACTGCTGCCATCACGGGAATTGTAAGAACGGACCGCTTTCCGCACCTTTTCAAGGTCGAGAATGACCTGGAGCTGGTTGGTATTCCCGATCTTACAGGTGAATATCAGGGTGAGTTGAAAAAGAACGATTGGATACGGGGCAGGGAAAGGATTAAGGTCAGCAATCTCAAGGTACGATATGCAGGTGCTCCGGACATCTACCCCGATGATGACTATTTCGATGTCAGGGTTGCCGATAATAACGGGAGCGCCTGGTGGGATAACGAGAGCATGGGAGAAAATATCGAGATAAACATCACTTCCGGAAACGATACGGACCCGGAAGAAGAATATCTCATCACCATCGAGAACATACCCGGAACAGGCATTTGCATGACAAATCTGACCTTTCCACTAAGAATAGATGCGGACCCGCCTCTCTTCCCCGTCAACTTAAAGTGCCATGCCAATGATTTCAAGGACAAGGAGACCGAGCATACCAATCGCGCCGAGATGTTCGTCACATGGGATCCGGTTGAGGACCACTCATCGGGTCTGATGGGCTATTATTATTCCCCGGTGGATAAGTCGGGAACTGGTAACGGGACATTCACCAATGTCACAGAGGTCAAGATCGAGAAACTGAACGAGGAATTCGCGGAAATTTACGTTTGGTGTGTGGACAAGGTCGGAAATATCGGCACGGCCGCCTCATCCGGTATACTTGTGGACCTGACACCGCCAGTATTTTCGAATCACACCCCGGAGGATGGTTCATGGCACAATCATACTGATATCGACTGCTCGATTGAGATTTATGATGGCACTGGATCCGGTGTGGACGGCAGCACTATCGAGTACTCCGTGTCCAATGATGGGATGCACGGTTTCGATTTCTGGATTCCCGCGTGGATACCCGAGTTGAATGAACCCATGGTGCCAAATATCAAATACGTATTTCAGGAGGGCGAGGAAAATTATATTAAATGGCGCACAAAGGACATCACTGGAAATGGGTTTGTCGAATCACCCTCGTACAATATAAAAGTGGACACCACTCCTATCAATTTTGCAAAGCTGATATCACCTCAGGTGGAATGGTATGATCATGAAGAAATAACCACAAAGATATTGGTTAACGACATTGGAAGCGGTGTGAACCCGGACAGTCTTGGAGCAAGGATATCCACGTCTAGCCCCAACGATTTCGGCCGGTGGGAGTCCGTAGATGTCGAAAACATCAGCGAATCCGGTGAAGACGGCTTTGAGATAACAGTGACTTTCAAATACGCGGAGGGAAAGGATAACTACATTATGTTCAGAGGAACCGATATGGTAGGCAATCTCTTCACTCTCTCCGATAAATTCAATCTGAAAATCGATACATCTCCCATTTATTTTGGTTTATTCACACCGGATGAGAACGAATATGCAGACAACGAGAAGGTGGAATGTTTCATCCAGATACTCGATGCCAGTTCGGGGGTGGATCCAGCGACGGTTGAGTATTCCGTGGCAAATGGAGCAGGGGGCACCGGGATGGGGGGCGACGAAAAGATATTCGGGCCATGGAAAAAGGTGGTAAATGTTGTTGCGGGAAATCCCACGCAGGTTCTGATAGAGCTGGAATTCGATTGGGGATATGACAATTTTATCCGGTGGCGTGCCGACGACATGATGGGTACCGGGCTCAACATATCGCTGCCATACCGGGTATGGGTGAATTCCAGGCCGGAGGCGGCAATCGCCTCACCCGATCCAGGGTCGTATTTCAGGTTCGATAGCGAAATTACTTTTGATGCTTCCGGTTCAAGTGACGAGGATGGGGACAATCTTAGCTATTACTGGTCCTCAAATGTCAGTGTGAATCGTTCAATCGGATTCGACGCCTATTTCAGCGCCGGATTAGCCCCTGGAAAACATACGATCACATTATTCGTTTCGGACAGACACGGTTACAACGAGAGTACGAAAGTTAAGCTAGAGGTGATCAGCCAGGTCGATTTTCAGCGGGACAGCGACGGGGACGGATTCTCAGACGGACTGGAACGGGAATCAGGATCCGACCCATACAACGGTGCCATTAGCCCGGATGGCGAGCCTGATATCGTCATCTCCGAAAGCGGTGGCATACTCGGAGGAGGCTCTTCGCTATTCTTCGTCATTCTTGGTATTGTGTTATTTTTGACCATACTGGTTTTGGTCATCATATTTATTGTGAGGAGAAGAAAAAAGGACGAAGTGAGAGATGTTTCGGTTCCGATCCGGTCACCTATGCCGCAATCAATGTACGGACCGGCCCAGCATCCTTATCCCCAGGGTCAATTTATTCCTGTTGAGCAGAAAGGGTACGGGGAAATGGCGCAATATCAGGCAGCCGTTATGGGGATGCGGGGAGCTCAAAATCCTCCTCTAATACAGTCGATAGTACCTGATATATCAAACACTCAATATTCCGGCCCGAATCAAGTCCAGCAAACTCAGCCACAGCAGCTGGCTCTTTACGGTCAGTCTGGGACAGGGATGACAGGCAGTACCGCATATTCATTACCATTATTCAGTACCGATCAGGGGCCGCAGAACCTCGACAGAATGGCCTTACCGCCGGGACCACCTCCTTCGGAAGATCAAGGAATGATTGGAGCGTTCACTCCAACCCAGATGACCGCTCCGGATCTTTCAGCCCAACCTGCATTATTACCTGGGGTAAGTGCAATGGAAAACCCTTTCCAATCGCCTCCAGCACCCATTCCGCTAAGTGGTGAAGCACCCCCGGCTCCACCGGAACCCACCACTATTTCCCCTAGCAGCACTTCATCTTTAGTGCTTGGCGTACCTCCAATAGACACTTCAGCGGATAGTGATTTATCCCAACTCGACACATATCTAACTACCCTGGGTGGATTGTCCCCGCCACCGGAGCCAACACCTTCCGACGTACCCCCGGTTCCGGAAGAAAGTCCGGTTCCCCCGACTAATAAAATTACTATGCAGTGCCATTCCTGCGGCAATAACTATATAGCGGAGATTGCTAAGTTCCCTGCACTGGTCACCTGCACGGTTTGCCAGACGCAAGGAGTTATAGAATCAATATGATCCGGCATCGATGAGAATATTCGTGCTGGTTTTATCCTTTTCAAACGAAAGCATTATTTATTCATAAGACTATGGATTTGTTATCATATGACTCCAAAGGCAGACCAACGCCGGGCGGTAAGGGCTGTCGGTCAGTATGGAAAGAGGTTGAATTGAATGAAAAGCGTGATTTCCCACTTACGCAGTCTTCCCCTGTTACTTTGTATACTATTGATAATCCCTGCAATTAGTGTCCCATTACTCACGGATTGGAGCGACCATTCCATAAGTACCGTTGAATCAATTGATGAGAAAATTCGAAATGCAGGCACAATTGGCGGAAAACAGTGGTCCAGTAGAGCCGCGAACAAGGTGCTGGTCTGCTCTTCGGGCGGGGATCGTACCAACACTCTACAAAATCATCTAACAAACAGAGGAATCCCTTTTGATGTGGAGCAGCCCGGGGTAACGGCCCAGCACAATTCAGAGTACCTCTTCGACCGCTATTATGCTATTTATACTGGCTGCCAGGGTGATATTGCAGACGGATCATTAAAGACAATGATGAACGGGGGTATTATCGAGAAATATGTGAAGAAAGGTGGTATCTTCGTTGCAAATGCCGCGCATAATTCCGGACAGGATGTTACCGGACCGGGTGGTTCGAACTTCGGTAGTTACCAGCAATCCGGCAACACCGACGAGAACCCTACGGTGGCTGATAACGATCACGAATGGATTACCGGTCAGGGCTACGGCGGAAATGGACTTAATGCCAATAATTTTCAGGGCTGGGGTACCACCTGCCACGGTTATGTTACCGCGCCGGGTATGCTTGCGGACTCCGGTGGAGCGAACCTCGGAACAAATCCCGAAACCAACAAGTGGAATGACATTCTCTGGTCCAACGCGAACAATAAACCGGCTTTCATAGAATACGTGCTGGACGAAGGGTATGTCATGATGAACATGATGACCTTCGACTGGGGCAACCGCGGAAACAACGAACTTCTGCAGATGGTAAAATATATCGATATGATTAAGGATAATTTCCCCACGGCCCGTCCCCCCGAGCCCGAATCGGTCAACCTGATTGATTCGGATAATAAAAGCGCAGTATGCTATGCCGGGTACCGTTCCTATAAACTGGGTATCAACGTCACCACCTTCGAATCTCTTGACGATCTTTCCGACCTCCGAATCTACATAGATTACAACAACACCAACATAAGCCTCGGATTCAATGGAACACAAAAGAACTTTTACAAGGTTCATGACCTCGGAAATCATCTGGAACTGCTGGGTGATTCGGCGTTTTCCAACAATAATGTGGAGAAATGGTGGATAAATTTTTCCTTCGTGCTAGACTTCACATTCCCTCACGAGGAGCTTATAGATTGTTTTATAAATACAACCGGAAGCTCCGGGAGATTCAACCTTGATCGATTCCCTTATCTATTCCGTGTAGAAAATGACCTTGAGCTCGTGGGAGAGACCGTGGTGGAGGGTGAATATCAGGGTATTGTTGATAGGGGAAACTGGATAAGGGGGAAGGAAAAACTGATTTTTAGCAACATGACCGTGGTCTACGAAGGTTCCGGGAATGTTCATCCGGACGATAATTTCTTCGATGTGGTGGTACGGGACAGAATGGCTAATGAATGGTGGGACAACGAATCCAGCGGTAAGAGCGTTTCCATTGAGGCAATATCCGGAAATGCCACCGATCCGGAAGAGGAATATCAAATAAGCATAGTGAACATACCGGAAGAAGGAGTATGTGCAAAGAATCTATATTTCCCCCTCAAAATAGATGCGGCTGCGCCACTTTCGCCGGTGAACCTCCAATGCCGTCCCGACAGCTTCAAAGGCAAGTCCGCCGAACATACCAACAAGCAAGAGGTCTTCGTCACCTGGGATGAGGTTGAAGACCCTGCCTCGGGTCTCAGAGGATATTATTATTCCCTTATGGATAATTCCACCACTGAGAACGGATCGTTTACCAATGAAACCGAGGTCGAGATAAATGAGCTACCCGAGGGACCCGTACCGGTATATGTGTGGTGCGTGGATAATGTTGGGAATGTCGGTGGGGCCGCAGCCTCGGAGATACTGGTTGACCTGTCATTACCCTATTTTTCGAATTATACTCCCTTGGACGGTTCATGGCACAATCATACGGATGTCGATTGCTCGGTTGATATCCACGATGGGAAGGGAGGCGGTGTCGATGGCGCCACCATCGAATATTCAGTGTCCAAAAACGGAGTGCACGGTTTCGATCTCTGGATACCCGTCTGGATGCCCGAAAAGACCGAACCAATGACACCTGTTGTCAAATATGTATTTCTCGAAGGGGAGAACAATTACCTAAAATGGCGTGCCAAGGACATTTCGGGAAACGGTTTCGTGGAATCCTCCCCCGTAAATATAAAAATTGACAACACTCCGGTCAATTTCGCTCAAACGATATCGCCACAAGAGGAATGGTACCTCCAAAAAACGATAACTACGAAGATCACCGTTAACGACGCAGGAAGCGGAGTGGACCCTGAGAGTCTTGAAATGAGGATATCAACGTCGGGCCCAACCGACTTTCGTTCGTGGATGAGTATTGAACCGGAAAATATAATCAAATCCGGTGAAGACGGCTTTGAGATAAGCGTCACATTCACATATGCTGAAGGGACCGAAAACTACATCATGTTCAGGGGAACGGACATAGTGGGCAATCCCTTCACACTTTCCGATAAATTCAATCTGAAAATAGATACTTCGCCGGTATATTTCGGCACCTTCACACCGGAGGAGAACGAATATTCCAACCAGCAGACTGTTGAATGTTTCGTTGAGATATTGGATGACGGTTCAGGCGTGGACCCGGGAACGGTGGAGTATTCCATGGCGAGTGGGGCGGGAGGCGACAATGATAGTTTTAGACCATGGAAAAAGGTAGTAAACGTGGTCATCGGGAATCCTACCCAGGTTCTTCTGGAATTGGAGTTCGACTGGGGACCGGACAATTTCATCCGCTGGCGTGCAGACGATAAGGTGGGTACAGGTCACAATATATCGAAACCATACAGAGTTTGGGTGAATTCCAGGCCGGAAGCAGTAATTTCGTCTCCTGATCAAGCATCCTATTTCAGATTCGACAGGGAAATATATTTCGATGCTACGGATTCATACGACGAGGACGGGGACAATCTTAGCTATTACTGGTCCAGCAACGTCAGCGCGAACAAGTCCATGAGTCACCTTGCCCTATTTGGCAGCAGATTGACTCCCGGAAAACACATCATCACGTTGTTCGTTTTTGACGGGCACGGCTATAACGAGAGTACGGATGTAAGGATAGAGGTCGGCAGTAAGACCGATTACGAGACGGACAGTGACGGGGATGGTTTCTCGGACGGTTTCGAGAGGGAATCCGGGACCGATCCGTACAACGGCGCCGTGATCCCTGAGGGCGAGCCGGATATCGTACCTGCCGAAAGTGCGGGGATACTGGGAGAAAGTTCTTCGCTGCTTTTAATTATACTCGGCTGCATCCTGCTTCTCATATTACTGATCCTGATCATCTTTTTCATAGTCAGGAAAAAAAGGAAATCCAAAGAGGAGAAGGTAGCGGCGCCAGTGCCGTCATTCCCCCGGCAGCCCCCATACGGGCAGGGGCCGCATTCTGCGCAGTATGCTCCGCTGGTGCAAGGGTATGGTGGAGTTATGCCGGCGCCGATGGCCGGCATGCCGGGTTCCCCAGCCCCGCCTTTGATGCTGGCTCCCGGTCCCGGTTTTGTGAACCCGGTCCAGTTCCAGGCTGCCGCCCCCGGGCAGGCACTGACAGGGGCAGCAGCTTTGAATACGGGATATGCAGGAGGCAGCAGCTATCTCCTTCCCACTTTCTCAACAGACCAGGGAATGCAGGAACTGGGTAGATTGGCCCTTCCGCCTGCTCCCGAGCCTTCGCCCGCTCCAGTGGTTTTCACAGGTCTTGAATTTCCAATACAGGCATCCGTGGCACCACTTGGTCCCGATATTGGGTCCCCGATGCCTATTGCTGATACTACAAATATTTCCCCAGTGGATAATACACTACCTTCATCACCGGCACCGCCAATACCACCCAATGCAATGGAAGCGGCACCACCTTCAATATCTCCGCCGCTAATGCCGCCTACAGGTGTGGAAGCAGTATTTCCATTACCGCTGCCGACCCCGTCTATGATCCCGGAAGTGCCTGCCGTACCACCCGAGGGTTCCGGTGATCTGTCCGAACTTGATTCATATCTCGCATATCTCGAGGACATGACAAAACCGCCAGAGCCTGCGCCACCTGTTGCATCGCCTACTGCACCACCTGCGATTCCACCAGCGATACCATCGGTTCCGGAGGGGGCCCCGGCTCCAGTGACGAATGAAATAACCATGCAATGTCATTCCTGCGGCAATAATTATTCAGCGGAGATAGTGGAATTACCGGCTCTGGTCGCCTGCCCGGTCTGCCAGACACAGGGAATGATCGAATCTCTCTAGCTTCGGTTTAAGACTTCCCGCTGCATCTTCGGATAAGATATAAATACAGGTTGTACGTTGTTTTATCCGGTAGAAATATCAGAATGCATGTGCATACTGATATTTCTGAGGATGATACCCACAACTTGTGGGTTGTTCAGGGTCTTTTTGGAGATGGAAGGAATTGAAGCAAATGAGAGATAAAGTGGTCTCCGGCCTGATATTTTCGATACTGTTTATAATACTGCTTGCTGATATTGGACCAACTCTCAATGGATGGCGGGGAGAGGTAAATGACGCCAATGGGGATAATCATATTACGGTCAATAAGGAACTTTCACCAATGAGCCGGGGTGGAGGTAACGTTAAATTTCTAATCTACCAGGGGGACGGGACAAATTCCTGCGGGCGCAACAGCTACGTGACGATTCCCAAAACCTATCTCACAAACAATGGTATAGAAATAACCGAGATGTGCAGCGGTACCCTCAATGCCGCGGTTCTGGCAAATTACGACGTGGTGTACCTGGGCCGTTCTAGGGGGCGCGGCAGGGTGGTGGCTGCGGACGTGCGGAACTGGGTTCAGGCTGGAGGCGGTATATGGAGCGAAAGCTGCGGGATGGTAGACCAGCAGGATCCCATTCAAGGGGGATACATCGCTCTCGAAGATATGTTCGGTTATACCAACAGGATCGGTAGAGGCGACAATGCTGGAGGTTTCTCTTTTAACAAGGTGGGCAACCACGAGATATGGGACGGTGTGAATTCTCCCGTCACCGGCAGTAACGGTCTATTTGATTCCGAGCTGCGGGATAACAACATCGCTCCCCAGGCAACCCGGATCGGGGACGCCAACAACCGTCAGAGCCCAATGATCTTCATATACGGCAGGGGCCGGACGTATTCGGGGGTTGGCGGCAACTGGGATTCCAATGGCAACTGCCAGCGTTATTTTCTGAATGTAATAAAATGGCTTGCCGTGGAGATCACGGCCCACGTTGACGAGGTAGCACTCAGGGGCGAGGGAGGGGTGGAAAAGGTATGTTATGCCGAGTACCGGGCATACAATCTCAGCGTAAACATCACGGCCACGAGAGATCTCTATGAGGTTTCCGAACTTCTTGTATATCTCGACTACAACACGACAAACGCAACTCTTGGCTACAACTGGACCCGGGGCCAATTTTTTAAAGTTCAGGATCCGGACGGCCACGTGAGATTTCTTCCGAACCAATGTTCCGTTAGCAATGACGCTGTGGACCGGTGGTGGGTCAATTTTACCTTCATTATAAACTTCTCTTTCACTCACGAAAGGCAGGTGGACTGTTTCGTGGACATCACAGCAAATACTGGTGAGAACTCCCGGGACCGTTTCCCATACCTGTTCAGGGTCGAAAATGATATGGAATTGCTTGGCTCGCCAGGTTTAACAGGCATATTCCAGGGAGAACTGGATGAAGGGGACTGGATAAGAGGAAGCGAGAAATTGGCTTTATCGGATCTCAAAGTGAGATACGCGGGTTCTGCGAACATATACCCTGAAGACGGTTATTTCGACGTGCGTGTAATGGACAGCGTTGGAAATTCCTGGTGGGACAATGATAGCAAGGGAGAAAATATCGACATAGGTTTCACCTCGATAAACGTAACCGACCCGGACGAGGAATATCTCATCACCATTGAGAACATCCCCGGCTCTGGTATATGCATGACTAATCTGACCTTCCCCGTGAAGATCGATGCTGAGGCACCCCTGTATCCGGTCAATCTTATATGCCACGCCGGAGGTTTCAAGGACAAGGAGACGGGGAATACGGATCAGCCCGAGATGTACGTTACCTGGGATGCCGTTGAGGACCCTGCTTCTGGTCTCCTTGGATATTATTATTCCCAGATGGACGATTCAGGAACCACTAACGGGACATTAACCAATGATACGGAGGTCAAGATCGATAAGCTGACCGAGGGAGAAGCTGAGATTTACGTGTGGTGCGTGGACAAGGTGGGAAACATTGGGGAGGCCGCCACATCGAGCATACTGGTTGATCTGACGGCGCCGGTCTTTTCAAACCATACTCCCATGGACGGTTCTTGGCACAATCACACGGATATCGATTGCTCGGTGGAGGTCTACGACGGAGATGGAGCGGGAGTCGACGGCAGTACCATCGAATACTCGGTTTCAGTAGGCCTGGGGCTGGGTTCCGATCTATGGATACCTGCATGGGTCGCGGAAGGAGGAAACCTTATAATTCCGAGTGTAAAATACATCTTCCCTGAGGGAGAGGACAATTACATAAAATGGCGTGCCAAGGACATTTCGGGAAACGGATTTGCTGAATCTTCTCCGGTAAATTTGAAGGTGGACGTTACACCGGTCAATTTCGCCAAGGAGATATCATCCCAAAAGGAATGGTACGACCTAAATAAAATAAGCACAACTATCACTGTAAGTGACGCAGGAAGCGGAGTGGACCTTACAACCCTTGGAGCTAGGATATCCACCGAGGGTCAAAATAGTTATGGCCAATGGATGCCGATTGACCCCGAAAATATTACTGAAGCTGGAGAAGACACACACGAAATCACTGTGACATTCAGTTATGCCGAAGGGAAAGATAACTACATTATGTTCCGTGGGACGGACGTGGTTGGCAACCCCTTCACCCTATCCGATAAATTCAATCTGAAAATTGATACCTTTCCGGTATATTTCGGGACGTTCACACCTGGCGGGGATGAGTACGGGGACAGCGAGACGGTTGAATGTTTCATCCAGATACTGGACGATGGTTCAGGGGTCGATCCGGCAACGGTTGAATATTCAGTTGCGAACGGGGCGGGGGGCGACCGTAAAAGTTTTGGGCCCTGGAAAAAGGCGGAAAACGTGGTTTCGGGAAATCCTGCACAGGTTCTGGTGGAGGTGGAATTCAAGTGGGGAAAAGAAAATTTCATCCGCTGGCGCGCCGACGACCTGATGGGTACCGGTTACAATGAGTCTAGGGAGTACCGCGTATGGGTGAATTCCCGCCCTGAAGCGATAATCACGGATCCCGAACAGGGAGTGTACTTCAGGTTTGACAGTCAAATATTTTTTGATGCCTCGGGATCACGTGATGAGGACGGCGACAATCTCAGCTATTACTGGTCCTCCAATGTCAGTGCGAACCGTTCAATCGGCTCAAAGGTTCTAATGAGAGGTATCCTGACCCCAGGAAAACATACTATCACCTTGTTCGTGTCAGACGGGCACGGTTACAATGTAAGCGAGAAAGTTAAAATCGAGGTGGGCGCTACAGCCGATTATGAACGCGACAGCGACGGGGACGGTTTCTCTGACGGTCTGGAGCGTGAAAAAGGCACCGACCCCCATAATGGGGCCCATAGTCCCCCCGGTAAACCAGACATCGTGGAAACCGAAACCGCGGGTATTCTCAGTAAAGATTCTTCACTGTTATTATTCATTCTCGGAGGAATTCTATTGCTGATCATACTTATTGGGGTAATATTTTTTATCGTAAGAAAAAGAATGAAAAAAGAAGAAAAAGAGGTTTCTCCATCCGTCCAAGCACCCATCCAGCACTCAGTACAAGGGCAGGCTATGCTGCCCCATCCCCGGGGCCAGTATATGTCACCCGGGCAGCAAGGATACGGGGGCTCACCCCAATTCCAGGCACCATATGTTGGGATGGCGGGTGGACAGGGCTCCCTCCCGTTGCTCCCGCATGGACCCGACGTGTATGGTTCTTCGCAATTAGGTCAAGCTCAAGCACCACAACAGCCTCTCTACAATCAAACGGGGCCAGGAACCGATCTTACGGCAGGTCAGGCATATGCCCTTCCTTCATTCACTACCGAACAGGGAGTACAAAATCTTGAACGAATGGCACTTCCTCCAGCACCCGCTTCCATGGAAGAGCAAACAACTATTAATACGGCGGTACCAAGCCCGATGACAAGCCCCGATCTGTCAGTCCTCCCTCCCACTTCACCGGACATTGGTGCCATGGGAACGCTTTTTTCGGGACCGCCATCACCTTCATCTCCCCCGGGAGAAATCTCGCAGTTCCCCCCGGAGGGGGCTTCGATCCCTACTGCCAGCCAAGCCCCAGCTGGGCTTAGTCCACCCACGGCAGGTATTTCGCCGACCAGTGATCTGTCCGAGCTCGATGCATATCTTTCTTCATTGGATGATATGTATAAAGAACCCACGGTGCCTGCCGCACCGCCAGTTCCGGAAGGAAACATGGCTCCCCCGGCTCCGGAGGGCTCATCATCACAATTGACGAATGAGATAACTATGAATCACCAACAGACAGGTCTGTTGGTTTCATCTTCGGTGACCGCAGACCGTTCCGCTCCGCTACATCCTTCGGAAGCTAGCTTCCTTCAGGAAAAAGCAGAATCTGCTTCCCCTCTCCCCCGTAGGGAGCTTGCTCCCGAGGGGGGAGCAACGCCGAAGGTGTTGCGCAGTGTAAACGGGCCTACGCCACCAGACGGTGGCGGTAACCGAAGGGGATTCCTGCAGATGCAGTGTCATTCATGCGGCAATAATTACATGGCGGAGATCGCCGAGTTCCCGGCATTGGTCACCTGCCCGGTATGCCAGACGCAAGGGGTAATCAATTCAATTTAGAGAAAATTCCGCTAGTGATGGGTAATTGTTAAAAAAATACTGGAAAAGGACAAATCCGGATATTTTACCAAATAGTTATTAATGAATTAATACTATGATTAAGATAAGCAATCGGATAGCTATCGCCCTTATGGTTCACTCTCTTTATCGTTATAAACAAGCTATGGAATGATCGAATGGCCCAAGTGACCAGTAGTAAAATGTTTTTTATATCACTCATCGTCATATTACTTTTAGTCTCTTCATATGCAGTATTCTTATCATCTCATGCATTTGAGGAAAACAGGTCCAAAGACGTTAAAATCGGGAAGATGGAAGCCGCTCAACCTGCTTTCGCACGCCGGAGAGGATTGCAGCCGGAGGCACTGTACTATGATTTTGAGGAAGGCAGGGGAAACCTGGCAAGGGACCTGTCGATTTCTGGTGGGAACGACGGGACACTTCATGGAGTCTCGTTTTCCAACGACGCTAAACACGGAAGGTGGTCATTACGGGTCCCCGGGGGCGATCAGAATCGTGTTCAGGTTGGCGGGCCTCTTGCAAACCTCGATATGCCTAACGCCTATACTTTCATGTGCTGGTTCAAGGTCAATTCTGGAAGCCAGAAGGGGCTGATGATGTTCGGGGATTGTTGTACCAACCGAAACGGCTACACTATGAACCTTGCCAGTTCATCACAGATACGTTTCTGGGGAGGGAGTGATAATGACAATTCGAATTATAATACGTATGCAAACGGTTTGAACCTGGCTAACAGCCAGTGGCATCATGTCGCCATTCGGTGCAATATGAACAATCTCCAGATTTATGTTGACGGTGTTCTGAAGGTTACAGGTGCAAAGAACGTTCCTACATCTCCGCGGCGTGCACAGGGCTCCCACTGCCCCACGGACCCTTGTGTGGGTGGAAAACCAATCTCCGCTAACAGCGGTGCGGATGTGTTGATAGACGATGCCGCCATCTTCTCCAGGTATCTTTCCCAACAGGAGATCCTGGAGGCCATGGAGGGTATGACTTCCATACCCAGTGCAGAGAACGTTGAATTGGTCAATCCCACCGGCGACGACAAAATTTGCTACGCCCAGTACCAACCGTACAACCTCACCCTGAATGTCAGCACCATGGACTCTCTCGATGAGGTATCAAACGTGAAGGTCCACCTGGATTACAATACCACCAACGCCACATTGTGCTACAATTGGACCCAGGGCAAATTCTTCAAACTGCAGGACGAGGTTGGGACAGTTCAGTTACTGATAAACGACTGTTTCATCACGAATAACGGTGTGGACAGGTGGTACCTGAATTTCATTCTTATCTTCAATTTCACTTTTCCACACGAGGAGTTGATCGATTGCCTGGTTTTTACAACGGCAAAAACAGGTGAATATTCCGTTGATCGGTTCCCATGGCTCTTTCGAATCGAGAACGACCTGGACTTTTTCGGTACGGCTGATTATATAGGTGAATACCAAGGAGCCTTGAGGGAGGAAGCTTGGATACAAGGTGAAGAAAGTATAAACCTTAGCAATATAACAGTGCAATATGCCGGTAGCATCGACATTTTTCCCCATGACGATTATTACGATGTCAAGCTTTCGGACAGCTCCGGAAGAACTTGGTGGGATAACGAAAGCAGGGGTGAAAACGTCGAAATAATATTCACTTCCGGAAACATAACGGACGAGGAGGAAGAATATCTCATCACAATCGAGAATATACCCGGAACAGGCATATGCATGACGAATCTGACATTTGCGGTGAAGATCGATGCGGACCCTCCGCTGTTTCCCGTTAACCTGCAGTGTCGTGCCGGTGGTTTCAAGGACAAGGAGACGGAGAATACGAAGCTAGCCGAGATGTACGTTACCTGGGATAGGGTGGAGGACCCAGCCTCGGGTCTACTTGGATATTATTTTTCCGGAACCGATAAGTCGGGAACCATCAACGGATCGTTCATCAACGACACGGAGATCAAGATAGATAAACTGGACGAGGGATTTGCAGAAATTTATGTATGGTGCATCGACATGGTGGGGAACATTGGCGATGCCGCAACCTCGGGCATACTGGTGGACTTGACCCCCCCCGTCTTTTCGAACTTTTCCCCACAAGACGGCTCATGGCACAATCACACGGACGTGGAATGCTCCATCGAGATCTATGATGGAGAAGGATCCGGGGTTGACGGCAGCAGCATCGAATACTCTATTTCCAGCGGCAGCGAGCACGGCTTCGATTTCTGGATCCCCGCGTGGATACCTGAAGTGAGCGAACCAATGATGCCTGATATCAAATACATATTTCATGAAGGTGAGGACAATTACATAAAATGGCGTGCCAAGGACATTTCGGGAAACGGGTTTACAGAATCTCCTTCGATAAATATAAAAGTGGACGTCACACCTGTAAATTTCGCAAACGTAATCTCGCCTGAGACGGAATGGTACAAAACAAACACAATAACGTCCAGTATAATTGTAAGGGATGCAGGAAGCGGGGTGGATCCCGGCAGCCTGGAAGCCAGGATATCAACCTCTGGTCCGGGCGATTTCGGTGGATGGATGTCCATAGATGCTGAAAATATTATCGAAGATGCTGAAAACAGTTATAAGATAACGGTGACCTTCGACTACGCTGAAGGGAAGGATAATTTTCTAATGTTCAGAGGGACTGATCTGGTTGGGAACCCCTTTACATTATCCGATAAATTCAACCTGAAAATAGACCGTTCTCCCGTACATTTTGGCTCTTTTACACCGCTTGAGGATGAGTATGCTGACAGCAACAATGTTGAATGTTTCATACAGATATTCGACGATGGAACCGGGGTCGATCCGGTAACGATTGAATATTCCATCTCAAATGGCGGGGGTGACGACGAAAATAATTACGGTCCATGGAAGAAGGTAATAAACGTCGTGGATGGCAATCCCACCCAGGTACTATTGGAGCTGGAGTTTGATTGGGGGACCGATAATTACATCCGCTGGCGTGCCGACGATCTGATGGGTACCGGTTACAATATTTCGATCCCGTACAGGGTATGGGTGAATTCCAGGCCGGATGTGGTAATATCAGCTCCTGATGAAGGTTCGTTATTCAGGTTCGACAGCGTGATTTTATTCGACGCATCCGCTTCCTTCGACGAGGACGGGGATAATCTTAGCTATTACTGGACATCCAATGTCAGCGCCAACCGATCTTTAGGGACAGGTGCAGTAATGAATGCACGATTGGCTCCGGGAAAACATACCATAACGGTATTCGTGTCAGACGGTCACGGCTACAATGAGAGTGAAAAGATAAAGATCGCGGTGAGCAGCAGTGCCGATTACGAGATGGACAGCGACGGGGACGGTTTCTCCGACGGATTCGAACGGGAATCCGGTACCGACCCGAATAACGGGGAGGATTCACCGGAAGGCGAGCCCGATATTGTCAACACGGAAAGTGCCGGGATACTGGGCGAAGGTTCCTCCATGCTATTCATTATCCTGGGGGGGATACTCGCCCTCATCATCGTTGTCCTGATCATCTTGATTATAGTGAGAAAAAAGAAGAACGGGAAGAAGGATGTTCCGCCATCGTCACCTCCTCCATTCCAACAATCCCCTTACGGCCCTAGTTCCCATCCTTATCCCCAGGGTCAGCACATGTATACGGGGAAGCAAGGATACGGGGCAGCCCCACAGCCACAAAGACATGGCGGGATGCCTGGAATGCAATTCTCACAGCTAATGCTTCCGCCGGGACCGGGGCTAAACGTTCAACAATCAGGTGGGGGATCGCCCAATCAGTTCGGGCAGCCCCAGTTACCTCAGTACGGGCAATCCTCACAACAAACTCCCAATAATCAGGCGGGACAAGGCATGGGTACTGTAGGCAGCACCGCATACTCGCTCCCTTCATTTTCAACTGAGCAGGGGCCGCAATACCTTGAAAGAATGGCTCTTCCGCCCGGACCTTCCCCCTCGGATCAAACAATCATGAATCCAGCACCCCCGACCCAGATCACTACTCCGGATCTGGCAGTCCAGCCCTTCGCATTCCCGATTGTTGGTGCTATGGAAACTCCCTTTCCCCTACCGGAAGAACCCTTAATACCAATGGAATCGACACCGCAATTTCCCCCCGAACCGATTCCTAAATCACCCGACACCCCACCGTTAGAGTTGCCAGATGGACCTCCCCCTGATCCATCACAGACCAGTGACCTTTCAGAACTGGATGCTTATCTTTCTACACTGGGTGATATGGCAGAAGCACCGGAGCCCATACCCCAGGAACCCCCCGGCCCACCCCCAATGCTTCCCAACGGAGCTAGCCCAGAGCCCGAAACGAAAAATATAACAATGCAGTGCCATTCATGCGGCAATAACTATAATGCTGAGATCTCAGAATTACCGTCCCTGGTCACCTGCACGGTCTGTCAGACGCAGGGAGCGATCGAATCATTGTGATATGTTCCAAATAACTATTAATAGTGGAATTTCGTTGTTTTCAATCCATTTTCTTAATATAATTTTCTCACCAATGACCGAAGGGGGAAAAAGATGATTCAGAAAAGGAACTTGTTGATCATTATTACCACATCAATAGTACTCCTGTTGATAAGTACGGCGTACTCAACCCTCTTTATCGGATCGAAGTCGAAAACCAATCCGAAAACTATCGTCAATGAAATTAGGGGGAAATCAGCTGAAAACGGCGTGAAATCCACACGTAGCGATGAGGAGATGAGACAATTATCAAATAATTACGGGCAGATCAGGGGAGGTTTAAACACTCATGGTTTTATCGATGTGGACGAGTCAAACGGTCATGTTTTTTATCATAACAGCTATCGTGAGTCAAATGTATATCGATACACGTCGCTGGCTAACTTCATCACGAATACTGGCTCTCAGCAGTTTAATATGCCAAAACAATCCGAAGGTACCTATCACACCGTTTACAAGAACCATTTCTACTATGCGCAATACAACAGCAATACTCTGGTAAAATGCAGGACAACGGACATGGGCCAGGTACTAACAAGAGCATTGCCAAATGCTGGGTTTCACAATCGAGCCCATTTCAACTGGGGTGGCTATACCGACATCAATCTTATGAGTGACGAGACCGGTCTTTACGTCTGCTGGGCGACCTCCACTTCTGCAGCCATGCAATTGAGCCAGCTCGATGAAAATCTGAACGTTGTGAAAACCTGGAATACCGGTAGGAACAAGGGAAACGTGGGGTGGGCTTTCATGGTTGGAGGTGTTCTGTACTGGGGAAATCGATACAATGATGCCACTTTCCACTACAAATACGATACCAGCACTTCCAGCCAGAGCGTTTACTCCAACAGTCTCGGTGCCGGAGGATATATCACACATACGTCCTACAATGCAGATGATAACAGTCTTCTGGTCTGGAACCAGGGAACTGTCTACCGTTATCCCGAGATAGGAGGTGTTCGGATCACCAATGTGGAGTCAGCGGCATTGAAGGGAATTCAAGACGATGGTAAAGTATGTTATGCCGAGTACGGTTCGTACAATCTCAGCGTGAACGTGACCACCACAGAAAGCCTTAACGATGCCTCGGAACTGGAGGTATGGCTCGATTACAATACAACAAATGCCACCCTGGCCTTCAACTGGACTCACCAGGAATTCTACAAACTACAAGACGAGAAGGGGCATGTGTGGCTCCTTGTTCAAGACTGCTCTTTTTCAAATAACGGAGATGATAAATGGTTTGTGAATTTTTCCATCAGATTCAATTTTACCTTTCCCCATGAGAAACGGGTGGACTGCTATGTCAGGATTACAGCCAGTAACGGTGATTCCCGTTTGAAGAGATTTCCGTATATATGCCGGGTCGAGAACGATTTCGAGTTCAAAGGCACTCCGTTCCTTTTCGGGGATGAACAGGGCAAGATCGAACCGGGGTCATGGGTAAAAGGAAACCAGAAAATCATTGTTAGCAATCTCACGGTGATCTATGCCGGGTCGCCCATGGTGTATCCCGTTGATGGATTCTTCGATGTGAGGATATCCGACGGATCCGGGAGAACATGGTGGGACAATAAATCCAGCGTTGAAGGAATTTCATTGCCTATACGGACACGGGACATCACCGATCCCGACGAAGAATTTCTCATCACGATCGAGAACATCCCCGGCTCGGGCATCTGCATGACGAATCTGACATTTCCGATAAAGATCGATGCGGATCCGCCACTTTCCCCCGTTAACCTACAGTGTCGAGCCGGGGATTTCAAGGACAAGGAGACCCAGAACACGAACCAGGCCGAGATGTATGTGACCTGGGATGCCGTGGAAGATCCGGCCTCGGGTTTACTGGGATATTATTATTCCCCATTTGACAATTCGGGCACAACCAACGGGACATTCACCAATGAAACGGAAGTCAAGATCGATAAACTGGATGAGGGATACGGAGAGATTTTCGTGTGGTGCATTGATAATGTAGGGAATATTGGAGATGCAGCCACCTCGGGAATACTCATTGACCTCACACCACCTTTCTTTTCCAACCATAATCCGTTGGACGGTTCATGGCACAATCATACTGATGTAGAATGCTCTATAGAGGTCTATGATGGAGAAGGGTCCGGGGTTGATGGTAGCACAATAGAATACTCCGTATCTACCAATAGCGAGCATGGCTTTGATTTCTGGATACCGGCCTGGATAGCTGTGAAGAATGAACCTATGGTGCCGGATATCAAATACATATTTCAGGAAGGCGAGGAAAATTACATAAAATGGCGTGCCAAGGACATTTCGGGAAACGGCTTTACAGAATCTTCTTCAGTGAATATTAAAGTAGATGTCTCTCCAATAAATTTCGCACAAGTAATCTCGCCGGAGACCGATTGGTACAAAACTGACATAATAACTACAAAAATAATTGTAAGAGATTCGGGAAGCAGTGTAGATCCCGGAAGCCTTGAAGCCAGAATATCCATCTCCGGCTCTGATGATTTTGGCCCGTGGATTCACATTGAGCCGGAAAATATTATCGAATCAGGTGAAGACGGTTACGAAATAACAGTGAGCTACGGCTACGCTGAGGGAAAGGACAATTACATCATGTTCAGGGGAACCGATTTTGTAGGCAATCCCATCGCATTTTCCGATAAATTCAATCTGAAGATCGATACGTCCCCGGTTTATTTTGGTTACTTCACGCCACTGGAAGACGAGTTTGCAGACAGTAAAAAAGTTGAATGTTTCATTCGGATATTCGATGATGGCTCCGGGGTGGACCCGGCAACGGTAGAGTATTCCATCGCAAATGAGGCGGGGGGTGACGATAAAAGCTTTGGTCCGTGGAAGAAGGTAGTAAACGTGGTTTCGGGCAATCCGACCCAGGTCCTCCTGGAGCTGGAATTTGACTGGGGGAAAGATAATTTTATCCGGTGGCGTGCGGACGACCTGATGGGGACCGGGTCCAACATATCTAAGTCATACCGTGTTTGGATCAATTCCAGACCGAAGGTGGAAATATCATCACCTGATAAGGGGTCGTATTTCAGATTTGATCACGAAATTATTTTCGACGCCTCTGACTCATCCGACGAGGACGGGGGCAATCTCAGTTATTACTGGACAAGCAATGTCAGCGCCAATAAGGCCCTGGGATCCGGCGGTGTAATAAACGCCAGACTGGTCCCTGGAAAACATATAATAACTGTTTTCGTGTCCGACGGGAACGGTTACAACGAAAGCGAGAAAGTAAAAATTGTGGTGGGAAGCAAGACCGATTATGAGCGGGACAGTGACGGAGATGGTTTTTCCGATGGATTGGAGCGCGAAAAAGGGACCGACCCAAGAAACGGGGCTGAAAAACCCGCTGGAGAGCCAGACATTGTAGACACGGAAAGCGCCGGAATACTGGGTGAGGGCTCATCCATGTTTTTCGTCATTCTCGGTGGAATTTTTTTACTGATCATAATAATTATAGTAGTTTTATTCATCATTAGAAAAAAGAGGAAAACGGAAGAAAAGGAACTGAACACAGCAGGCCTAGCGATCCCTCAATCCCCACAGTATGGGCCAAGCCAGCATCCTTATCCCCAGGGTCAGTTCTTCCCTGGAGAGCATAAAGGCTACGGAGAAACAGCGCAATTCCAGGCAGCACTAATGGGGATGCCGGAACCCCAAAAAACGCCATTGATGCTGCCACAGGGAACCGGCATTTCGAGCGCTCAACAATTTGGCACGGTCCCGCCCAATCAGTTCGGGCAGCCCCAGTTCCCACAGTACGCTCCGTCCCCTCAACAGGCCCAGTACGATCAAATGGGATCAGGGGTGGGTATCACAGCTGGAACCAATTACATCCTCCCTTCATTCACCACCGAGCAGGGGATACAGGAACTTAACAGGATGGCACTTCCACCCGGCCCCACAGATATCTACGGCCAAGAAACATTTGGAACGCCGGAACCTTTCCCGGGATCTTCCACTACTCCAACCCAGCAGATTGATATCTTGCCGGATATCGGATTAACGGAAACTCCCCTTCCTTTACCTTCACCAACAATATCCCCAAGTCCAAATGAACTTCAGATGACTCCCGAACCTGCAATAAGAGGTCCACAGGTTCCAATTCCTGAAGCAGCAGCACAGCCATCCATGGAGACTGTATTTCCATCGCCCGAGGACCCGGATGGTCTGTCAGAACTGGATGCATATCTTGATTCCATTAATGTTCAATCACAACCCCCCGAACCCTTAGCTCCCGCCATGTCACCGGTTCAGGAGGGAACGCCGACTCCAATGACAAACTCGATTACAATGCAGTGCCATTCATGCGGTAATAATTACGTGGCGGAGATAAGCCAGTTTCCTGCTCTTGTAACCTGCCCCATCTGCCAGACGCAAGGAGTTATGGAATCTCCGTAAAGGGGTTTGTGTCAATCAGTACTATAGTAAGTCGCTGAAGCACACCGGAAAAAGCAGGGATACTGTTATTAGTAACTTGAGCGTTACATCTTAACTGGCTTGTCGATTTAATATTGAAAGAATGTGAGGGGCCGAATATGTCTGTTTCTGCACGATCTATCGTAATAATTATTTTATTACTGGGCACAAGTCTTTCGTTACCGCTGTCAGTAATTAATGGGAAGGAAAAAGATAGCAGTTTCGCAAACACCTATTACAGAAATAATAGTATCATATCGCAAACAGAGGAGGAAGCCGGAGCGCTTCCCGCACCTGAAAATGAATTAATAATCCCATTCCGGTTCCCCACACCAACACTTTCGGAAGAAGGGGATTTTATCAGGGTTGAAATGGATGATGCCTTGTACTTTTCCCAGGACGGTAAACCGGTTCTTCCGAAATACACGCATAGCATGACACTTCCCCCGGATACCCGAATCAGTTCCAATGACCTGTGGGATATATCATACTACGAGATGAATGTTGAGGGAGAAATAATCCCTGCTGCTCCAAGTCAACCCCATATGGGCTCATCGTACTGGGGGGATGCGCCTCAAAAATACTATGACGGTGAGAAATTCACTGACGGCCCGGCAGAGGTATTTCGCGACGAAGATATTTACGGTTCGGATGCTGCATTCCCCTCCAACTGGTTCGAGATGAGAACCGGCATGGGCCGCGATCCTGTTACGGATGAGCAGGTTCTGTTCGTTATGATCGATTTTTACCCGGTACGCTATCTACCGTCCGCGAATATCTGCCTTGTTGCCACTGATGCTCAGATAGTACTCAAGACCCTTACGGTGGAAGGAAACAGAGCATCAGCCCGGTCAGGCCCGGGAACGGATATGGTGATAATCGGACCCGAGAGCATGAGGGAGACCGCATCCCCTCTGGCGGCACACAAAACATACACCGGGTTGGATACTATCTACGTTTCTCTCGACGATATCTATAATTCGGTCTATTTTCCCTTAACTGGTTCGAATAATCCGGAAAAAATAAAATATTTCATCAAGAATGCCCTCGATAGCTGGGATATCACCTATGTTCTTCTGGCCGGGGACAGCGACATTTGCCCGGTTCGGTACGCGTGGGTCCCTGACGGCTTCGATGATAACGGGGCCAACAAGCTGGACGGAGCTGACGTGCCCAGCGATGCCTATTATGCTGACATTTACAACAGTACGGGACAGTTCTGCGATTGGAACGCAAATGGGAACAGCCGCTATGGGGAAGAAACGGATGAATGTGATCTATATTACGACGTTTATGTAGGGCGTTTACCGGCGGGAAACAATGCCGAACTGACCGACATGGTGAATGATATTATTTATTATGAAAATAACACTTTAGGGGCCGATTGGTTCTCAAAAGCGAATCTTCACGCAACTGATACGTTTGGGTGGGCTGCAGGAGCGGAGGGAGAGATGACCCTTGACAAGGTCGTTGACAACGGCTACCTGGCTGGATTCGATGTCACTAGATATTATGAGACCCTGGGCACATGTAACAAGAATGCCATAGTCAGCGGCCTCAATGGAGGAGCTGGTTTCGCAGCTTTCTCCGACCATGGGGATCATCACTGCTGGGGAGCCACGGGAGGCGGGAACGGCATCTTCGATTATGATGATGCTTTGACACTTACGAACGGGAAGAAACTTCCGGTGGTGACCTTTGACGCATGTCTCACAGGTTCCTTCGATAACGAGTTGAAGCCTTCTCTCTGGACAGAGAATCCAGGGGAATCCATCTCGGAAAAACTACTTCTGAATACCGGCGGCGGAGCTATTGCGGTCATTTCCTCAACTAGGATCGGCTGGGGTGACGGCGGTACGAACTACTACAAACACCGTTCTGGTTTTATCGACGTGAACCTCTACAAGGCTTATCAGGAAGGAAAGAGAACCCCGGGAAGGATGTTGGCAGGCTCGATAGCCTATTATTTATCCGAAGTGGGCGACCACGATGATAAAGACCACAAGACCCTGACGGAACACATCTGTCTCGGGGACCCCAGTCTTGCCATCGGCGGTCTTCCCCTGGATGCTTCGATTGTGGAAGGAACTGCCACCATCATTCCTGGGGCCAGCGGACATTATGTATTGCGCGCATCCAACAAAAGCCCCTTCGGGGAGAATGTTGAAGTTGACTTCACGAAACTTCCACCCGGCTTCTCCGGTGTTGCAGCCCAAAACACACCGGTAATACCGAACGGAGATGTAGACATTTCTATCTCGATCACTCCTCCCAGAGGATTGGTTGCCGGTTCGGTTCATGAATTGTCCGTTGGCATATTATGCCGGGGGAGAGGAAAATTTCTGGAAACTAACTGTATAATCGGGAAAGATTACGGAGTGACCCTTTCCTCACCACTAACCGATGATACTACAGATCCCGGTGCGAAGGTGCCTTTCTGGATCGACTTGAAGAACAGGGGAAATGTCGAGGACACCTTCGAGCTGTCGTTCCTGGAGAACCTTCCCGGTTGGGACGTTTGGGCACAGAACGGCAATATAACCCTTCCACCCTTCGAATCCACCAACACCACCATATATATCCTGCCAGCAAATAATACCCTTTTCGGTACCAGGAGAATTACCCTGGTTGCGTCCTCCCAGGGGTCCAACGGGACAAAGAGAGCCATGCTGAAGTTCAACATCACAATCAGGTATATCTACGGTTTCGATCTGGGCGATCTCCAGGATATGGAATTGTTGCCGGGCCGGTATATTCTCCTTGAAGTCCCCCTTAACAATACTGGGAACGGGGATGAAAAGTTTGATTTCGAGGTCACAGGTCGCCCGGAGAATTGGACGGTGTCACTCAAGGATTTCTATCTTCAGATCGATGCCTATTCCACCAGGAATTTCACTATAGAGGTCTCGGTGCCAACCGACGCCCTAGCCGGTGATTACCCGGTGGGACTGAAAGTTAGCTCCAGCGAAGGAAATCAGGAAAAGAGGGTTCCTCTCGATATCAAGGTTTCAAAGATACGCGACCTAAAAATTACCTGTCCTGATAAAAGTATGGAAACCGACAATTTGATACCTGTCAATTATACTGTGAAAATTTCAAACAAGGGAAATTTTCCCGATACCGTTTCTCTGGAACTCCATAATTTCACCAGTAGTTTCACCTCCTCGCTCTCCGAAGATACCCTTGAATTGGCTCCGAATCAGGAGACCGAGGTAATCCTTAGCGTCACACCGGCGAAGGAGGCGGCCAGCGGTATCTACGGTTTTAATCTCACTGCTACTTATGAGTCTGATCCCGATTATCTTGCAGAATTGAAACTGGAATTAATTGTCATACCTTATTATGAATGCAATATTACTCCGGCCAAAAAACTGACTAGACTTTTCCCGGGTGAGAAGGACAATATCTCATTTTCGGTTGAAAATCTGGCTAATACCGGAGACGAACTTATAGTTCAGTGTTGGCCCGTAAACGCTCTTGAAACCGGTATTACGGTTCCGACATTCATAATGGAAAACTTTTCCTCCGGTTCGGGTGTATTGAACATTATCGCGAAAAATGATGCCCTGGCAGGTACGTATTATCTCAACCTGAGCGTCGCATCCACCGGTGCTGAGGCCGGGGGCGCGTTTGATTGGTGTTTGATAACGGTGGAGGTTCGGAAGGTCTTCGGCCTGTCCGTGTCACCTTCCAATCCAACGAAAGAAGTGGGAACAGGGCAAACGTCTTACACATTCCATATCTCCAACGAAGGGAATGCACCGGATGAGGTCCGAATAGAATATTCCGGCTCATCGGCAGATTGGCTGCGCAGCTCCCTGAAAAACCTTAGCATAGCCCCCGGAGAGGACAGTGGTCTCACAGTTGATATGCTCATACCCTCGGGAACCAACAGCGGGGACTATTCCCTCGATATAGTGGTGATCTCGGTCAACGATGGTGAAGTAATCGACCGCGCGAAACTGAACCTGAGCGTTACCGGCGACGATACTGGCGGTATCCTGGGAGTTTCGTCTTCGGAGAATTTCACGATAATAGGAGTGGCGGCAGCAGTTGTAATATTGATCACTTTGATAATCGTGTTTATTATTGTTGGAAAACGCAGGCGAAAAGGGAAAGAAAAAGAATCCCCCACAAAGGTTCCGACACCGGTATTTAACGAGCCCCCGGCCCCGTCCTATACCGACCTGTACTCCAATCTGCCAGAAGTACCATCCCAATCCGTAACCAAAGCAGGTGAGGCATACCATGAGGAATCGGATTTGTACGGGGAATACTATTATGAGCAGGATACGTACGTGGAAGATTTGGGAAATGTGGGAACATTCGAAAAGGACGGTTTCTTTCAGAGTGAATCGTATCCGACTCACACCGTGGAACCCGACTTGACAGGATGGGAAACCGAAATGGAACCAACTCACACCGTGGAACCCGACTTGACAGGATGGGATGACGAAACAGAACCAACTTTCCGAGGAACTCCCATGCGAACCATTTCCAGCTCGAAAGAGCACACCAAGGTCCCTAAGGCGTCAACGAAAGAAAAAGAGTCCATCAGGGACGAGAAAGACGAAGGAACAGGAGATGAACTGTTGGATATTCTGGACAACAGGACCAACGTACTTGACGCACTCTTCGATTTTGCAAATGAATCCGAAGATGACGAGGCAGACGAGGTAGAAATTACAGGTGAACTTGAGCCGGTGGAAGAAGAAGAAGAGAAAATAGAACTGGTGTGGGAAGATTGATTACGCCAGTACATGAATGTTCTTCTTTAGGCAGATCTCCTTCAGTTCCTTGGGCCACACGGTAACACTGACCTCTCCGAGATGGGCTTTTCTCAGCAGAAGCATCTGGACCCTTGATTGACCGATCCCGCCACCTATTGACAGGGGGATCTCATCGTTCATGATGGCACTGTGATAGGGCTGTTTGAGGTAGTCCATTTGCCCCGATAACTCCAGCTGTTTTACCAGAGTTTCCTTGGTGACCCGCACACCCATGGACGTCAACTCGTGCCTGCGTTGGGTAACATCGTTCCAAACGAGAATATCGCCGTTCAGACCGTGCATGGGCCTGCCGTCCTTGGATACAGTTTCCGTGACCCAATCATCGTAATCCGCCGCCCTCATCTCGTGGGGATAGCCGTCCTCGAGGACCCATCCAATACCGTAGATGAAAACCGCCTTGTGCTCCTTGATGGTGGCCGTCTCCCGCTGCTTTCGCGGGAGGTCAGGGTACTTTGCGAGCATATCCTCGGCATGTATGAATACCAGCTCTTCCGGCAGTGGGGGAAATCTGGGATCCTGAAGTTTCGGGTATTTTTCGAGAGCCATCCTTTCGGCGCCAACGATGACCTTCCAGATCCTCTTCACGATATCGGTGAGGAATTCGAGGTTTCTCTGTTCAGGAGTAATGACCCGCTCCCAGTCCCACTGGTCAACGTATGAGCTGTGATCGTGATCCAGGAAATAATCTTTTCTTATGGCCCTCATGTCCGTGTTGATCCCCTCGCCCACCTCGCAGTTGTACTGTGCGAGTGCCCATCGTTTCCATTTCGTGACCGCCTGCACCACCGAGGCGTGGATCGGCACCTTGATGCCCAGACCGCAGTGGAACTCGATGGGAGTCCGGGACCCGTCCCGGTCCAGCATGTCGTTCATACCGCTTGCGACCTCCACTATGAGGGGGGACTGAACCAACATTATGTTCAGCTCCTTGGCCAGATTTTCCTCGATATATTGTTTCACATCATATACCGCCTTCTGGGTCTCTTTGACGTCCAGAAGCGAAGCGTAGTTGTCAGGAAGTATCTTCTCCACTTCCTCGTACGTACTTATACCCGGACCAGCCAGGTCTGCTTTCTTATCGTCTGACATTTGTGATCACCATTTTGTACCTTGATTAGGGGTTCAGAGCCCGAATTGATTTTTATTATATTTAATCTTGTCTAATACCGTTTCGGCGGGTGTTTTTATCTCGTTAATAGTTGTAGGTTTTAACAGCTTTTTACACATCGCGTCCCATGATGAGGCTAAGGTGTATATCTGTAATATTCGGGGTAAGGGACAAGACCGAGTTCGTTATAGAAAACGAGTGGTTCAAATTTAATGATTCAAGGATTGAAAAATCAACAAAATTTATCATGATTCATCTGATTTAGTAAAATAAGAATTACATTTGGGACAATATTTTTCTGTTGGTTCATCTAGTTTAAATAGCGGTAAGGAACATTTTGGACAGTCTGCAATTTTGATATTATCCAATTGATTGTAAGTTGAATGAGCCGTGTAATCAGATTTATCACTTTCATGTTTACTTGATTTTCTCCTTACAATTTTAATGACAATGAAAATAGAGATAACAACAAAGATAATGACTAAGAATACTCCATAGTAAGGGGGCTGAAAAAAGAAGGAGGTTTCATAATAATCTTCAGAATATTTCCAAGGTTCTGGTTGATCGATGTTTGATATTTTTGTCCAATTGCTACCATCTAGGTTGCATAAAAAATTATCTGGACCATATGATCCCCATGATGTAATCGCAATTTTATCTTCATTGGGGAAAATATCAAAATTATAAATATTGTGCTTTAACGATTTTTTTATAGAAAAATAAGTATCAATCTTTAAAGTAGTCAAATTCAATCGGAATAAATTCTTGGATTCTCTTTCATATTGGGGTTTTGAATTAAAGATCAATTCATTTTCGTTTGAGAGTAACTTCATTTTTTGGAAATATTGTGGCACCTCGATGAGAAATGATATGTTAGTTGAACTAATGTCATATAAATATATGCCGTCACCAGTCATAAAATATATTGAGTTAGACTGATGATCTATCACTGGGTCATTTATGTGACTATAATTAAAAATATCTATTGCTTCTCTCATTGTTCGATTATAGAAATAACATTGATTTTTCCCAAATGAATCTTGACTAGAGGAGAAGTATATTTCACCTTTCGAAGAAACAGATATACTATTAATATAATTATTAGGAATCCTACACAAGGTTTCTATAGACCCATTGGAACAATCTAACTTTTTTAAATTAACATCATAAAGATCCGAAAAGATACACCAGTTCTTTTGTGGGAGATATGATAAATCAGTGATTCGATTCTTATATCCGATTAACTTTTTTTCGGTACCATTATTTAGATCATAAATATAAAAACCCGTGGAATTACTATTTCCATCATTCACTTTCCAAAATATTACTTTCGATCCGTTTTCAATCACTACTGGATTTCCAACATTTCTTATTGATGACCAACCTTCAGTTTGGGGAGAAAAGATGTAGAGAAAACTGATAAATAATAATGACAGAATAATGACAATGCGAAATATGTTTCTTACGTTCATACTGGCACCGAATACTTATTGTCTCATTATTTAAGGTGGGCTTTGTATTTTCCAGCCTTGTTAATATATTGCGTTCACTACTTAAAATATTTTGGGGTGTGTATATTCTTTCTAATGGTAAATTGAAGATTTTACATGGGTTATACTCCTTTACAATATTACTTAAAACGAGTGGATTAGTGGACATTTGGCAATTCGCGTAGGTAACATTTGTCGGCAGTCGTAGGTAACATTTGTCGGTAGTCGTAGGTAACATTTGTCGCCCTGATGAATGACTCTCAGCCAAGCCGAATACATTTTAATTACAGTTAATTTCGAAACCAAACAAAAATTTGTGATACGGGGCCCAAAGGCCAAGCTGATATGATGCCCATGAGTAAGACTAAAAGCAGGAAAAAAGTAATGAGCTTGAACATTATACAGTGTATCAAATATTCCATAATAGGTATAGGACCGGGTTCCGCATTCAGGAATAATTTGTAATAGGTGGCTGATTTGACGACGAAACAAGATCGTTCAGGTAATAAAGAAATTATTATTGTCTGGGCCCGAACCGTGTTGGAATCCAGGCTTCTCAGGGTGGCCAACAGCCTTGACGAGGAAGGTTATTCAGTCAAAGTGCTTGCATGGGATCGTGAAAGTACAAAGCCGGACATCGAGGCTCACGAACATTTCGACTGCCACTATTTTCATCTGAAAACACCTTACAATTCACCTCTTGTCTTTCTGCTCTTACCCTTATGGTGGCTATTCACAATTCGTTTCCTCATGAAACACCGGCCCGATGCCATACACCCATGCGACCTGGATTGTCTTTTACCATCACTCTTTTACGGGAAGATGAAACGTATCCCGGTGATATATGATATATTCGACGTTTACGGCAAGATGACCGAGCGCTCGGTTCCGGGGCCCTTCGGTAAGATATTGATACGAGCGGAGGCTGCCGGTGCCCGGGCAAGCGATGCAGTCCTTATGGTTAACAGGTATCAGCATAAAATACTTGGAAAACCGGCGCTGGCAAGAAAACTCTATCTTATAAACACTCCCTATGAGGTCGATATCGAAAAGGTAAACCACGAAAAGACCACGGTAATGAAAAAGATACCTCGTAAATTTCGTGACCGAATCTTGATTTTCTATGGTGGCAGCGTGGAACATGCGCGAAGATTCGATTTCATGCTACGGGCCATTGAGGGTATGGATGACGTGCTGCATGTGGTTGCCGGGACGGGCGCGGATGCAAAGGAGCTTGTACCCATATTCGAAGAATCCGAAAACACCCTCTATATCGGTCCGATACCATTCGTGGAAGTACTGGCCTGGTCCACCGTAGCCGACATTCTTTATGTACTGGTGGATTCCGGCAGCGAAAAGTCCCGATGGGGCGAGCAGAGCCGGCTGTACACCGGGATGATGTGCGGTACTCCTCTCATCGTCACCGCTGACGTCAATGCAGCAAAGGTCGTGGAGGAAAATATGTGCGGTCTTACCGTACCCGACAATGATGTCGATGCCCTCATTGCAGCAATAAAAAAGTTGGGCGGCGATTCCTCGCTCCGCCGGAAACTGGGGGAAAACGGACAGAAAGCTTATCTTAAGAAGTATCGCTGGAACATACTAAAGAAAGGGCTTTTGGACCTGTATTCGGAACTATTGAAATGAGCCGGAAAACCGAAAAATGTACTGAATGTGTACCATTTCGGTCACTCACCAATGAAATTAATTCACCATCTTCCAACTGCAATCATTTTCATGGGGATCGATACCCAAAACTGTATATAAACAATTATATATACCTCCAAACCGTCTGCGGGGGTGATATCATAGAAGTAGGAAAGTATAATGTGATAGCCGATGATTTCCAGCACGGAAAGAATTGCAAGATCGGGCATCATACCTGCATTGAAAAAGAAATTGTTGTGGGCGATGATGTTACCATTGGCAATTATTGCGACCTGTATCATGGAATAAAAGCCGGTAACAGTGTCATTTTCCAGGGTCATATCCGGATTGCTCCGAATTGCCGGATCGGCAACAAGGTAACGTTTAAATACGGAACCATATTGACCACGGGAGTGCTGGTCAAGGATAAGGCATTCTTCGGACCAAATTCCATCGTTCTGGGCGGCCTGGCAGACAGGAAAACGAAATACGGTACAGTGATAGGAGAGAATGTCTATATTGGGGCCGGTACCAAGATCGCTGCAGGAACCAAGATATGCGAGGATGTGATCATCGGGGCAAATTCTTTCGTTAACAAGGATATAACAAGTTCGGGTGTTTATGTGGGAAATCCAGTAAAGAAGATCAGGGATAAGTTATAGTCAAATAAATAAACTAGTAAATCCAGTGTAATAACGGGCACTGGAATAATCATAAATAATAAAGATCAATTGATTTAATAAAAATCCGGGGGTATTGAATGCATTTCAAGGAAAAAGTAGATAAATCGATAGAAGTAATAAGAAAAGCTTTTGACCAATATGAGAGTCTTGGCGTAGGTTGTTCATTTGGAAAAGACAGCATGGTTCTGGTCCATCTGGTGATGAGAGTCAACAAGAATGTACCGATCTTTTTCACAACGACACCCTACAAACCGAAAGAGACCCAAGAATTCGCCGTGCGAATGAAGGACGAATGGGGTATGAACCTGGCCATTGTTGAGGCCGATGAGAAGATAGATGGCAAACCATGGGAGATCGACCCGCACATGTGCTGTCAGCACTACAAGGTAGAGCCCATGAAGAGGATAATCGCCGAACTGGGGTTGGACGGCTGGTTCGCCGGTATCAGGCGCGGTGAAGGTCGTACTCGCGGTGAATACCAGTATTTCGAAGAAAGGGACAAGCTTATCAAGATAAATCCGATCCTGGAATGGAGCGAGATGGATATCTGGAAATATTCCGCCCTTTACGACATACCACAGAACATACTCTACAAGGCGGGTTACAGGAGTCTCGGTTGCGAACCGTGCACCGCGTTGATCGACGACGATGAAGAAGAGCGGGCCGGAAGATGGAGAGGGACCATCAAGCAGGGAGGAGAATGCGGCATCCATACGCAGTCACTGCGAGCAGAAGGGAAATTCCTTGGTCTCAAGCAGCGCAGTTACACTCCAGCACAGAGATTGGCATTCATAAGGCAGCTCCACGAGGACAAGCGTGTGCCCGAACAACAATTACCATTCGTCCATCCCACCGCAGTGGTTTACGACTGCGTTGAATTAGGTGCCAGGGTGTATATCGGGGCCCATGCGGTAGTAGGTGGAAAGGGTGTGGGAGCAGTCTGGGATGAGAACGGTCACATCGTTGAATTCCCGCAGTTCGGCAAAGTAAAGATCGGGGATGACGTCATAATACGCTCCAATGCCACAATAGATCGCGGGACCCTGGATACCGATTCCACCATTATAGGTGACAGATGCATAATCGGCCCCAGAGCTCATGTGGGTCACAATGTGAACGTGGAATCAGATTCCCTGATACTGGGAGACGCCATCGTATGCGGCGGCGCAAAGATCGGTAAGAGAACGAAAATAGGTGCCAACGCCACTATTCGCAACAGGGCCATCATAGGTGACGATGTGGAAGTTGCTCTGGGCTCCTGTGTATTCAAAGATATTCCCAACGGGAAAAAGTGGATCGAGGAAAGAACTGTGAAAAAAACCCTCGACTGGAAAAACCTGTAGAACCTAAAACAGGTTTTTTCCCTTTTTTATTTTTATACTTGTTTAGCAGGTATGAGGAAGGGAGTAGGCCAATGCGTGAATTGGTCGGCTCCATTCCCCAAATTCAATCCCTCTTTTTATGTTGTATTGATCCGGAGTTATTTTAATGCCAGGAATTACCATGGACGGGAGCCGGAACTATATCGTTTCCGGACTGGAGCGCTCGGGAACATCAATGATGATGCAGATATTGCATTCGGCGGGTGTTCCGGTGGCTTTCGATAATTCTCGGTTGGCCGATGAGAACAACCCCAAGGGGTATTTCGAACTTGAGGGGGGTAAGATAATAGGGCGGTTGATGGACGGTACCTTTTCCCTGGATGAATACCGGGGATGTTTCCTGAAAATAACGGCCTATGGTCTGAAATATCTTCCACCGGGAAACTATTCCATTATTTATTGTATCCGAGATATAGAAGAAGTGCTGAATTCAATGAGTAAAATGGCTGGGACCGTGGATGATGACCGCGATGCTACCCGGAAAGCATTTGTTAAAATGGATGCAAGCCGAAAGAACTTGCTGAAGGGACGAAACGATACGACAGTTCTTTTTATGAATTACAATGATATCCTGAGCAGCCCCGAAGCGAACCTGAAAAGTTTATGCGAGTTTCTGGAGATTCCAAAGAACTTTTTGTCTGAAATGCGCTCTGTAGTAGATACCTCGTTATACCGGCAGAGGGGACGCTTGTAGAAATATATTCATTTATATGATTCTGCTGATTCGGTCAATGTTCCACTTTTCACAATATGAAGAGTACTCCACCAACGATAGCAATGACCAGCACTATCAAAAGTAGCGAAATGAGGTGAGCATGGGGCTCCATGCCTCCATCAGTCAGAGTTTCCTTAATTCCCCTTTTGAGCACAGAGGAAAAGAACTTCCCTAAAGAGAACTCGGGACCTTCAGTGCCGACACTAGGATCAAAGTAATCCTCGGGCTCGACCAGTGATGTTTCCTCTTCCTCGACCATTTTCAATATCCTCTTTGTTAGTGGTGGTTGAATGAAGAACTTAGTACTTCTGCTACCGCAGAACAAGTTCTGCTAAGCCCGTAGGAACCAATAGGTTCCGAGGGTTCAGTAGAGTGTAACTCTACGTAACGTAGTGGGAAGCTCACAATAATGATTGCTTCGCACCCCTAATAGAATCACCGATCCTGTGTCGGGAAACTACCGGTTAGATCATAAATATATAAATCCAGCCGCTCATCCGCTCCTGAGGCGCTTGTTCACCTTGCTTCCAAGCTGCTTGGCCCGACCTATAACCTTTTTCAGATCATTTGGATTTCGGGCTTTTTCGATCTCTTCTTCAAGCCCGTCCATCTCGTCCTCGATCTCGGGGAAATAAATGTTCTTTTCAGATCCTTTGTCAAGCAGTTTTTCAAGCTTAACGAGTATGTCAACAGCCTGTTCTTCCAAGTCTTCGAAACTCACTTTGCTTTCTTTTGCAGGAGGAGCGCGTCCACGACCTTTCCCGGGTCTCCTTTTTCCTCCCCGGCCACTGGGTGGCCTCCGGCCCTTTTTTCTTTCGGGTTTTGGCGGTTTTTCCTCTTTTCCAAGAGGTCCCCCGCATTCGGAACAGAATTTGTTATTTACGTTTCGGGCCCCGCACTCACCGCAGAATAATACGTCTTTCGTCCTTTCGTCCCGGGACCTTTTTTCGTGGTCTTCCGCTTTCTCATACTTGAATTCACCGTGATAGTCCTCGCTCACCTTCTTCCCCATTCCCTTGAGATTACCCTTTGCACCACAGTGATCGCATTTGATCTTGGCTGGCCTCTTGGAAGTCCAGATATCTATTTTCTCACCACACCTGCAGTCTACCTGATAATGATCCTTCGAGGCTTTCCTTCTACTTTCCGGATCATAGTCTCCCGCATTATCCAGCGAAGAACCGAAATCATCCCGAGGTTCTTCGTATGCAGGCTCATCGTACTCGTAAGAATCATAGGCACTTGGTTGTTCGGAATAATCCTTTTCCTCCTCCCAACCGCATGATGAACACTTGTCGAATGGAGGTTCTGTAAGGTCGGCGTAACACATAGGGCAAAAAGCATCCTCTTCCGCCTGCTCCACCTCTTCTTCCTCCTCATCCTCCTCTTCTTCCTCTTCGGGCTCCCGGGGTTTCTTCCTTTCCCTGGACGGCTCCCTCTCTCGGGGAATATCCTTCCCTACCGGGGCAGCCACTACTTTTTCCTTGATATATTCTTCTTTTTCCTCTTTTTTCATCTCCATCTCGTTCGAAAGATTATCGACCTTCTTTTCCGTGTCGCTGATCCCGTCCTTAAATTCCGAGACCTTGCTTTCGGCCAGATCGAAGGATTTCTTTGCTCCCTTTAACTCTTCCTCGACATCAGTCAGATCAAGGTAAGTATCCTTGTTGGGATTGGGGAGTCTACCCTTTGCACCGCATTCGTCGCATTTCAGGTGAAGAGTGTCTTCTCTAGTGTCAGGAACGACAACGGTTGTACTGCATTTCGGACATGTCATCTCTGTTTGTATGTCGTCTTCGATTTCCTCTTTTTCCTTTTGAAGTTCGTCGTAATCCTTCTTTTTCTTCCCCAGGTCTTCCTCACCGACTTTCAAGGCTGCCTTCTTTCCTTCAAGTTCTTCTTTCAGCCCCTCGATCTCCTCTTCAATCTTCTGTATTCCCTCGTCATATTCCTTAACCTTCGGGTCCTTTTCTGGATCATATTTTGGGGGTGCTTTCTCCTTTTTTTCAGGCCGACCTCTACGGGGTTTTTCCTCCTCTTCTCGAGGTGGTCTTCGACCCTTCCTGGGCTTTCCTCTTTCCTCTCTGGGAGGTTGTCGCCCTCTACGGGGTTTTTTATCACCTTCGTCCCTTGGCGGCCGTCGACCTCGCCGGGGTTTTTCATCTTCTTCGTCCCTCGGCGGTCGTCGTCCTCGCCGGGGTTTCTCCTCTTCTTCGTCCCTCGGTGGTCGTCGTCCTCGCCTGGGTTTCTCCTCCGCTTCATCCCTGGGAGGTCTTCCACCTCTACTGGGTTTTTCCCGGTCCTCCCTTGGGGGCCTTCTTCCCCGTTGGGGTTCTCGCTCCTTTCTCGAAGGGCCTTTCTCGGATTTACCCTTCCGGGGTGAATAACCACATTCATCACATTTTTTATACGGGGGTTTCACAACCGCATCACATTCGGGGCATCTCTTTACCATATTTCCACCTTTATTATACTCGAAGAAGATCTCTTTGTCAAACCAAACAATTTCTGGCTGAAGGACTTTTAGCGACACCGTCACAATGAATTATTAGCTGGCAACGTGTCTTTTTCCTATTAGTCAGAACTTCGATAGCTGAAATCTCATTACCAACATTTTATTTATGATTTTTTATCATATTCCCGAACTTCCACGGTGTCTTCAATCTAGCTTGTAAGTAGTAAATGGAACATAAAAATATTTTAACAAAGTACGGCGTTACTTGGAACACGTATTTTGAGAGGAGAATAAGGCTGAGAGGCGGAGAATATTCTCACGAAAACTCGAAATATTTTCTAAGGAAAAGGTGAAAAAATGGAGTCGAGAACTGTTAAACGAAAAATAATTACACAGAGTGCAGATAATAATAGTAAAAAGTCAATCGCAGCCGGTGTGGGCGCAGTAATACTTATCATTCTGATAATATTAATGGCATTGAGCATAAGACAAGTTCCAGCCGGTCATGTGGGAGTCTACACGAACGGTATGAGCATAGGAACCCAGAAAGAGGCCGGGTGGGTATTAAAGAACCCTCTTTCAACAATGGAACTAATTAGGCATAATACACAATCAATAACTGAAACTGTAGTAGTAACTTCCGTTGAAGAGGATGGTTCCGGATACAACGTCCCAATGGACTTTCAGGTTGTTTATAATCTCGAAAAGGAAAAAGTGGGGAATTTAATCGTAGAGAACCCAGATTATATGGAGACAAAAATCATTCAGAGATTAAGGTCTCGTGTTCGTCAGATAATTGCTGATAATAAATATTCGGGAATACAGATTAATACAAATAAATCCATGATCCAGAGTCAATTGGATACCGATCTGAAAGAGTATTTAAAAGATTACCATATAGAAGTACAAGAGGTATCTTTGAGGAATATCGAGCTACCAATGAATGTACAACAGGCCTCACAGGTTATGCAGCAAAGGGAGATTGAGATCAAAACAAAACGCAACGAGTATCTGTCCGAATTGGAAGTTGCGAAGAAGAAGTTAGCCAATGCGGATGCGGATTACAATGTTACCGTCATCGCTGCCAAAGCCGAAGAACAGAAGCTGATAATCGAGGCAAACGGCAGTGCCCAGGCAATTCAGAAGATCCTTAACCAATTCAATCTCACTGATGCAAATCTAAGCTCCCAGGTCTACCTGCAGTACCTCTTCATGTCCGCATTGAGCGACCCCGATACGAACATTGATTTCTTCATCGTACCGGTGGGAGCGGATGGCATGCCGGTGATTCTGGACCTCAGTACTTATAAAGATAGTGAAAACGAGTCGAGTTAGATTAGCAAGGGTTTTAGGATGAACTGCTTTCGTGCTGCATATCTGATAAATAATTTATAGTAAAAAAGTATACTCGGAGCCGATTTAAATGCTCGAAGGAGAACTGGAACTCGATTATTTTAAGAACAACGGTTACATAAAGAAGATATGCCCTAAATGCAGGGCGCCCTTTTGGACCATGGATCCCAATACTGAATTATGTGGTGATTCCCCGTGCAACGGGTATTCGTTTCTCTTTACTCCTATGATAAAAGATCCCTTGACCATGAATTCAATGAGACGCAAGTTTCTTGACTTTTTCGCAAAGAACGGTCACGCGGAGATAGATCCTTACCCTGTGGTAGCCAGGTGGAGGGACGACATTTATCTCACCATCGCCTCCATCGCAGATTTTCAGCCTCACGTCACCTCCGGAGCCGTTAAACCCCCTGCAAATCCCCTTGCCATTTCTCAACCCTGTATCAGGTTGAACGATCTCGACAATGTAGGCCGAAGTGGTCGCCATCTCAGCGAGTTCGAAATGATGGGACATCACGTTTTCAACAATCCAACAGAAGAGATTTACTGGAAAGAAGAGACTGTAAAATATTGCAACGAGCTCATGGTGGACGACCTTGGAATTCCTGCCAAAGCGATCACCTACCGGGAAGATCCGTGGTTCGGAGGAGGAAATGCCGGTCCCGCTCTTGAAGTTTTGGTCGGCGGCCTGGAGCTGGCAACTCTCGTGTTCATGAATATGATCAAACATCCCAAGGGAGATATCGAGATAGGGGGCGACAAGTATCGAAATATGGACACCTATATTGTCGATACCGGTTACGGCCTGGAACGATTCGTTTGGATGTCCAGCGGAGCCCCCACGCTCTACGAGGCGATATACCCAGAGCTAATAAGAGAGATATTCGATGCACAGGGAATCGAACATGACCTCGATGATGATCAGTATAGAGCCATGATAGGAGGCCACGTGAATCTATGCGGTCAGATCGACATTTCTACCCCGGCACACCTTATGGAAATGAGGAAGAGGCTGTCGAAGGACCTCAGGGCAAAAGGATACGATATTTCTCTGGAGAAGATAATGGAAAAGATGATGCCCTTAGAGAAAAGCTATATCATTGCCGATCACACGAGAGCACTGGCTTTCATGCTGGGTGATGGTATCGTACCATCGAATATCAAAGCAGGTTATCTCGCCAGACTTCTTCTCAGAAGGTGTTTCAGGTACATAGAGGAGATGGAAGGCACCGTAGAATTGGATTGGGTTATAGACCGACATCTCGACTTGTTGGATACATTCCCTCATCTCAAGGAAAATCGAGATCTTATTCTGGATATAGTATCGAGAGAGGCCAAGCGTTACAGGAAGACCCTCGCCAAGGGTAAGGGAATGGTGGAGAGGATGCTGACGGGGAAAAAAGGCGATAAAAATATCCCTCTGGAAAAGCTGATCGATCTATATGACACACACGGAATTCATCCCAGTGTGGTACAAAAAGTAATGGAGGAGCAGGGAGAGGATTTCACCGTTCCCGATGGTTTTTCCACTCTTCTGGCATTGAGGCACGGACAGAGTAAATCCGAAGACGAAGTGATGGAAATAACAGCGGATTATCCTCCCACCGACAAGGTATTCTACGGGGATGAATACCTTCGAAAGATATCTGCAAAGCTCATCGCAGTAGATGAGCACGGCCTGGTATTCGACCGAACCGTATTCTATCCGGAAGGAGGAGGTCAGCCGGGAGATACAGGTATTATTATTTACAGGGGGGGGCGAATTCAGATAATCGATACCATTAAGGCCGAAGGGGTCGTGTTCCATGTGGTAGACACAGATTCGGGTACACTGCCGGAGCCGGGTGACGAGGTTGAAATGGAAATCGACTGGGAACGCAGGATCGCCCTCATGAGACATCATACCGCCACTCACGTGATACTGGGTGCGGCGAGAGCCGTTCTTGGTAATCATATATGGCAGCAGGGGGCACAGAAATTCCCCGACCGGGCCCGGTTCGATATATCTCACTACAAGAGGATCACGCCGGAAGAACTGGATGAGATCGAGAGAGTGGCGAACATATCCATCCTAGAAGGAAAAAAAGTGAAAAAGAAATGGTACACGCTGGACGAGGCCATGGATATTTTCGGGTCATCGCTTTTTCAGGGAGGCGCTCCAAAGGGAAATGACATACGGGTGGTGGAGATAGAGAAATGGGACCGCGAGGCCTGCGCAGGGACCCACGTGGACAATACCTCCGAGATCGGAATGATAAAGATAATGCGGAACGAGAGACTTCAGGATGGCGTGGAGCGCCTGGAATATGCAGCGGGAATGGCAGCCGTTAATTACATTCAGTCCCGGGAAAATATCATCAGGAGGGCCTGTGAACCGGTGCACGTTCCCCCGAAGAAGCTTCCCGACACCGTGGAAAGATTCTTCAACGAATGGAAGGCCCAACAGAAAGAGATCGAAAGATTGAGAAAGGAGAACGCCAGGAATCTGGTATCCGGTCTGCTTTCGAAGGCCGAACCCGTCGGGAACGTAAAATTCGTCTATCACCGGTCCGATTCGGATATGAAGGAACTCCAGACTATCGCAGGGGAACTGACGATGCAGGGAAAGACCGTAGCGCTTCTGGTATCCGACCTGGGAGGTGTGAAAATGTTACTCTGCAGGAGTGGAGACGTCGATATGGATATGGTCCCGGTCCTGAGAGAAGGTATGAAGGCCGTGAAAGGGGGCGGGGGCGGTAGACCGGACTTCGCCCAGGGAGGCGGCAGGGACCCAAGCGGCATACCCCGGGCAAGGGAGATCATTTTCAACAAGATAAAAGAAAGTTTTTAAATTACAGCGGTACCGGCTTTTCCACAAATACAAAATCTCCCACATCCGTCGCCACTTCCAGCCGTATCGTCAATTTCATATCGACCCATTTCGGATCTTCCCTGCCCAATGGCATATTGTAGTTTATATCGTAGGTTTCTCCTGGGGCGAATTCTTCATAAATGGACGTTTCTTCCCTCTTTTCACCGCCGGATCCGTTGAGATAATACATGGTCTGGCCGAACTTTTGGAGGATGAACACCACCTCCAGCGACCTCTCTATAAACGTTTCCTGACCTGTGTTCGTTATGGTGAAATTGACCGCAGCCACGTGTTTTCCGTCGATATAGTCGGGATCGTACTCCAAACCGGTTATCTCGAGGTCGTATTTATCATTCAACATCTCTTCATGGGTGGGTAATATTCTCCCATCGTCCTTCAATACCAGGAACTGAAGGGACAAGAACGAACTGGCAATGAGAAGGATCACCGTGAGAAAAATCCCCTTTTTCCGGCTCAACATCATGTGGTATCTGCCGGAGATGACCTCGATCCCCAGAGCACCCAAGAACGCCAGCGACACAATGGCCGGTAAATAACGGGACAGAAGCGAACCCCCGATCCCCTCGGCACGGGTCTCTCCAGTCATTTTTACATTGGTTTCTCTCAGTTCATAGCGGAAGGCCGCCCGTCCGGGCGCCCCAGTGAGGTTGTTGAAGCCGTAGAAGGTGAGAAGGCCGTTGATGCTGGAAAAATCCAGGTAGAAAACACCGTCGTTCGAATAGGAATGGACCTCGGTAACACGGTCGTTGTAGGCCTTTTTAACCTTTCCGAAATACTCGAAACTTATTCCATCCGCTTTGTGCAGTATAACGCGTGGAGGATCGTTGAGATCAAGCCTGTAATACAGGACACGGGGAACGCGAAGCACCTGGAAATACGTGAAGTTCACTTTACCGGAACCCAGGACCCCGTGAAAGATGATTCCGACGGTACCACCCGGATCCATCTCCATGACGGATACACGCTGCGTCTCCCGGCCCGGACCATCCATTCGCTTTCGAGTATAAATGCTGCTGAAGGAATAGTTCGTGCTGGCCGATACCACCCGACTGGCATTTGCAATTTTGTTGTAAGCCGCATCGGCCGCGAGAGCGGTTCCGGAGGTATAATAGGCAACTTCCGATATGCCTGACCCGGCTGGAATGGACAGGTTTCCCGCCCCGGTGACGGTGAATTTTGTGGATGTTTTGTGGTCTGCAGGAACCTCAATGGTAAGACTGCCATAAATGGGATTTTTTCCGTACTCGCTCTGCATGAAATCATATATTATATGATCACCGGGTGAGGTGAAGGTTTCCGGTTGGCTTGAAGCTGCCTCCGTCCCGGTGGACAGAATTAGGATCAGAAGCATTCCGGGGATCAGGGCAGCATAGAGGATTCGAATATCCATTTGGACCATCTTTTTAGCCGTTATTCATAATTGTAATGTCGTAGATGAATAATAATGTAATGGTGTGATTGGAGAAGTTCATAACCTTATCACCTTAACCCCTTTGAGCTTATAATCGATTCTTTCATCTAATGAGGACATCGGGTAGGCGGGAGCCTCACAGCATCCCGCCTCCCACACCACCGTACGTACGGGTCCGTATACGGCGGTTCAGAATGTGTACAACGAACCCTGTCTATCACACCACATTTGGTGAAGACTCAACAACCTGTTAGATTGTTAGGAAAAGACACACCTGATGGCGTGTCACA
>JASLWR010000049.1 GCA_030740765.1 Thermoplasmatota archaeon | reverse complement strand
TGGGCATCCGGTGAGGGTGGTGTATTCGCTCACAAGGATTTTGAAAGCGACAAGGTCGTGGAAGAGATGGGTCTACATCTCGAGGTTCTTGAGGAAATAGGGGTCGGGGCCTTGCAATGGGCATATGAGAATGCCGATATTATCGTAATTGACGAAGTAGGAAAGAAAGAAGTGGAGTCTCCCATGTTCGTACAGGCGGTCCAGGCGTGTATGGAGGCTGAAAAACCTCTTATGGTGACCCTTCACAAGAAGAGCAGAAATCCCCTTTTACAGGAGATACGGAGACGGGATGACATCCGAATTTTGGAGGTTACTTATGTCAACCGCAACCTGCTGCCCTACAAGATGATCAAAATACTACGGGGTGAACTGATATAGATCGCTCGGGTCTTACCAGGTTACGGGAAGGAAGTGTCGATTTCTGGTCATACGATAATGATAACAAAACAGGTCCGTCCACAAGAAGTATGGATGTATTCTACAACCGTGCAATGGAAACCGACCGGAACATGACCGTGGTTTTACTAAGTTTGTTTCAGGAAACAGCTTATCTTCCGGAAAATAAATTCAAGGCACTTGACGGTATGGGTGCCACCGGAATAAGAGGCCTGCGAATCGCAATGGAAGTGCCTGGTTCATCAGTCACAATAAATGATGTCAATCCTAAGGCGTTGGACCTGATCGCCGAAAATATTGTCTTGAACGGATCAATGAACGTGAGCACGACTCGGCAGGACATAAGAAAGATATTATGTGAAGACCGATTTGACTATGTTGATGTCGATCCCTTCGGGTCCCCTGCCCCATACGTGGAGTATGCACTGCATTCTCTTGGCCGGAAGGGCGTTCTAGCAATTACTGCCACCGATACGGCCACCCTTTTTGGATCGTACCCGAAGACCTGCCTGAGACGATATGACAGCATTTCCCTCCGGTGTTTCCTCTCCCATGAGATTGGTTTGCGAATTCTCCTGGGTTATGTGATACGGAAGGCCGCATCGAATGACCTGTGCGCGCTGCCGCTCCTGTCATATTCCCACGACCACTATTACCGTGCCTACTTCTATGTGGAAAAAGGTGCTGCTAAGGCGGACCTGCTGCTGAATGATATAAGATATCTTCTTTACGACAGGAACGATATAGATTGGTTTTTCCAGGAAAGGGATTGGATGAACCATCCCCGGAACTTAGAAAAAAGTCCGGAGGTGGATTTCGAGATGGCAGGGCCGCTTTACTCAGGCGGGCTGATTCACCCAGCGATCTCCAATGAGATTAGTAAAAGCGATATAAAGGCTGCTTTGAGCGAAAAGGGTACTGCTAATAAAGCCATGAAGATATTGATAACCCTAGCCGGTGAAGCTGAGGCCCTGCCCCTTTTCTTCTGTACCCACGAATTGGGTCGCAAGTGGGGGAAAGCTCCACCACCCATGGGGAAATTACTGAGTACACTGGACGAGCAGGGCATAACGGCTTGCAGAACGCATTTCTCACCCACCGCCATCAAATTACATAAAAAACATATCGGAGAAACAGGGAATATATGCCGGATCATGGAGACTCTGTTCGAGTGAAACAGAGGGATCGTTATTTTAAAACCAGTCTCCAGTCATCTATATCTGTTGTTGCTCCGCAAGGGCATTCGATATCACCGGATATTTTCTGGCCGCATTTCTTGCATCCGATTGCGGACAACGGCACGAGGTTCCGGCACCTGGGACAGTTGACTATATAATCCTCTGAACCGGGACACCATCCGAATCGTTTCATGCGGGAACATTTTGGACATTTCCGCCTCTCGATGATCAGTAATTTTTTACAGTCCGGACACTTTATCTTCGCTTTAGGAGCCATATCGCCCGACAGGATCCTCTTTGTAATTGGTACTTTTTTCCTGACAAGTGAAAATCGGTCCATGAACCGTAAAACAGGGTTTCTCTTGACCTCTGTGAGCATTTCCTTATGTTCGACATAATCGAGCCGGTTCTCCGGGATCCAGAAAAAGTAGATAAGAGCAGTCAGCAAAAGTACCTCCGAGACTATATAACCGACGAAAGATTTTGGTAACCCTACAAGCTGATAATCACTCAAATACCATATGGATATGTTCGATAAGAAAAGTATGGAGAGCAGGGAAAGGCTCCAAAGGCCAAGAGGAACATAATGTTCAGACCCCCCAATATTTTCGGCAGTTTTCTGATATTTTCGAACATCGATCATCTCATCGCGCCGGTTCGCCACTGTAAAGAGGGTTATAACAACCGACCAAAGGCATATTCCCTCGCAGATCAATCCCAGAAGTACCCATTTCCACTCCCATTTGGCATCCGCTCTGACAAAACAGACCACTCCCAGAAACGCGAATAGATAAATGAGGGCCACGGGAAGAAGAAGGTGCCAGACGTTGTGAAAAGATTTATAGATGCAGAAGAAGAATAAAAGCCCGAAAACTAGCCACAATCCGGTAAAAATGAATGGATAGAGAGTTCCCTCCAGGGCACCCATTACAAGCGAGAGCATGAAGAAAACCACTGCACCTACCAGCCACTGGTTCTTCAGCTCAGCCAAGAAGGTGCCGGTTCTTCCTTTCAAGACCATCAATATCGTGGGTCGAAAATCCCTGTTCATAAATAAAATTTTTGGTGTATTGTGGAGTTGGACCGCGAATGGTCCCTCGCACTAGGCCCGTTTTATCTTGCACACTTTCAAACCAAACCAGTAGGACTTAGCTATTCATATGAATGTGGGTAAAAGGGAGAATATTATACGAAGCGAGGGAACGATTATTGGGTAAGTATCAAGTTGAGTGGTTATTTGGTAATGTCCTCGAAAACACCGCATAATTATAATAGTTAATTGTGTATACCTACATTATGGCAAGACCGAGAAGTAAAATAGATATCACATGCCAGAACCACACTTGTAAATACTTTCTCAAAGAAGATGGTAAGGACATCCTGAAGCGGGGTAGGAACATAGCTGGCCATCAACAGTATTTTTGCAACCATTGTCGGAAATGGTTTGTTGAAACAGCCAATACACCGCTTTATTGGAAGCATCTATCTGAGAAAGAGATTATCAATATTTGCAAACATCTGGTAGAGAAAAATGGGATTAGAAGTATTGAACGTATTACAGGTCATCATCGTGATACCATTGGGCGTTTGATAGAAGACATGGCCATCCATGCTGAAACGATGAATGAGTATCTGATAAAGAACTTAAAGCTGACTGCCATTGAATGTGATGAATTGTGGAGTTTCGTAAAAAAAAACAAAAGAAAGTTGAGCCCAGCAGCCCTAATAGGAATGAAGAAGGTGATGCATGGATCTACACAAGCCTGAAGCGCAACTCTTATTTTCTAATATCTTTTTCCGTTGGAAAATGGACTCAGGCTACCTGTGAGAAAATGATCAAACAATTATTCGATAGAATGGAACTACCTTCTCCTGATAATAAAATAGAGATATTTACGGATGGGAATGATGATTATACTTACATTCTCCCAAAATACTTTGCATCTACTTGTGTTGATTATGGCCAGCTTGTCAAGATCAGGGAAAAGGGAAGAGTTGTCGAAAAACTTAAAAGGGCAATTTATGGGCAACCAGTATTGGACGATATCGAAACCACTGACGTTGAAAACTACAATGGGATATTGAGAGAACGGGTTGGTAGATTGGTAAGAAAGACCAAGTGTTTCTCAAAACGGAAGAACAGACTGGAAGGGGTGCTTCATATTTTTCAGTTCTACTGGAACTTCATGAATAATTTCCGAAGATATCAGTCACCAGCTATGATTGAAGGAATTGCGAAGAAGCAATGGACATGGAAGGATTTTTTAAGTTATAGTTTTGCGGTGTAAATGAGGACAGTACCCGATATTTAAGGATATAAATCGGTCTATAGAGGGCTGATTCCTTTTTAATGAACTATATTGGAAGGCAACTTTTGATGAATACTGGAGACGGTTAATTCGGCACCATGGAGTTCGGTAAGTTGCCTCCTTTCCCGCATCCCATTACCAGACCCCGACAGAATTGAAAAACACTCCTTTCGGTACCGCGTCAAGTCCCCTGCCCCAATGCGTACACTTGGAGGAAAGGGGGCATTGGAGAGGGTGGGGGGAATGGTGGTTTGGGTAGATTAATTAGTAGTTGGTTGTGGATACAATGCTTCTTGAGGATATATGAAAAACAACATAAGAAAAATAATTCAGAAAAAATAACGCATCTGCAAATCAACCAATGATTTCATCCAAGATGATTATGTCGATCTCAGTAACGGACTTCAATCCTTTATCATTGGTGATGAACGTTGTTACACCGCTACAAAGGGATGTGGCGATTTGAATTGCATCCGGGGTACGAATGTTGAATTTACCTCTGATCCTGGCTGCCATATCCGAAACCTCTATTGTAAGAGAATTCATTATAATGTTCTCTGATAAAAGTAGTACTTCACGATATTTTTCCGCGAGTTCGTAGTTCCCCAACCGGTATGGGTGAACAAGAACCTCAAGGAGTGTTAGAGTTGAAGTCACGGCTTGGAATTCTCCCTTGGCCAGGGATTCGAAAAAGGGTTGAAGGGTTGGAAAATACGAATCATGTTCCTCAATGAAGTATATAAGGGGCGCCGTATCCAATCCGACTATTTTTCCACTGAGCTCCTCTATCCACCCCATGAATTTCTCTCCCGGTCCACATATTCCTGGGCGTCGATCCCCTTCCATATCTTCTTTCCCAGACCCCTCAACTCCAAGATGCTATGTTTCTTTTTTCCCAGGTTATTCTTTACCATCGCTGCGATATCCTCGAGCAATTGAAGCTGGTCCTCGGGGTTCATGCTGCGAATGGAGTTTAGCAGATCACCGCGACTGAGCGAGCTACCTTCCATATATACCACCTATAGCTTATATGGAAAGAATCATACATATAGTTTATGATTATTTGGACTATGAGACGTGAATGCAATTTCACCTTTATGAGATTATTTTATGCGCATCACGGCACTAACAAATTTCCCAGTGATTTGGCTGTTTTCAAATCTCCTTGTCGATGGTGAGTGCATATTCATCACTGGATTTTTTGATAGTGCCCGCATCACCTTCAGATCCAGATACTCTTCATTTCAATATTTTTTCACCCAACTCCCACGGAACCACCCTTACACCCCAAAACCAACACTTGACAGCCCGGAAAGACCGTCAAGCAAGTCCCGATGATCCGCAAAAACTATTTTCACCCGAGCCCTCGGAATGGTACGGCAGAATTTCTAAACCGTCCCGTTGGTACAGGGTGAAGTCCCCTGCCCCGAATCGACGTCTGGAGAAATGGGGGCATCGGAGAGGGTGGGGGAAATGGCGGTTTTGGGGATTCGAGTTATTTATGGGTTTGATATGGAATTCTGTACGGACCGAATAATTTAAGAATTGATTGCGGGATAAGAAATTGATTAGTATGAAAAACCGTTTGTCACTAGTTCCTGGAGGACACTTTTGATGCGTTATAGGGTAAATCAAAGCAGTTTTTTAAAATCCTCTACGGACAAATCTGGAGTTTATTTCCTTTGGAATTTCCATACTTTTCCGAGGAACAAGGGCTTCCGATCACAAAACTTTCAGTGATACGTTCTACCGTGATAAGTAAGGGGTAGAAAACGCTATCACAATGGTAAAAAATATATATCATGGTAAACAATAGTATACATTATATGTCAACAAAAACGATCAGCTTCAGAGCAACGGAAGATCAGATCCATCTTATCGACAGGCTGGTGGAAGATGGGGATTACACTTCACGGGGTGAGCTAATCAGAAGCCTTCTTCGCAAGATAGAAGAAAAAGAACTATCTGATAGAGCGAAAAAAGACATCGAAGAAGCGAGAAAACAGAAGGGAAGGCCGCTCGATGACCTGTTCTGAGTATCGTTTCGACATCAAGGAACGGTTCATTGAAAGATTATCGGCACTAACTCCGGCCGTTCAGGAACGTGTGAAACTCAAACTTGCAGAGTTCAGGATGCAGGTTAATAAATACGGGATCGACCCTCGACGACATAGCAACACGAAATACATCGCCTTTGACCGCGTCTGGAGGCTGCGAATAGGTGATTACAGGGCGTTCTTCGATATCGAGGGGGATCTCATCAGTTTTCTAACAATATTTCACCGAAGAGACGCTTATAAGAGAAATTGAGTTTTTTCTACTAGACGTTGGAGTCCTCCCAAAACCCGATCCCCGGCAGATTTTCTAAACCGTTACGTTGGTACAGGGTGAAGTCCCCTGTCCCAAAGCGTATTCAGCGGTATCGGTCCCCTTCGGGCTCCCGTTTCACTGCGATGTAACTGCGTTACACCTGAGCCCTCGGAAACAGTTGTTTCCTACGGGCTGCGACACCGCGAACATTATCAAGCTGCGAACCTCGATTTTTTATCGAGACTCGCACCATTGACAATGCATCTAGAGAAATGGGGGCATCGGATAGCTGGGGTGAGTGGTGGTATGGGATTCTACGATCTCTATTCTCCAGTTCCCTTTGGGTATCCGGTAGGTCGGAAAAACAGTTTCTTCAGTATCGCCTGAAGTCCCCTGCCTCCAAACGTCGTCCTGAACTACGGGGGCATCGGAGAGGGTGGGGGGAATGGCGGTTTGGGATGGTAATAACGTATCCTATTGATACGATTGGATTTAATTTCCATTACAATATGTGTGCCGAGTAAACCGTTATTGCTGTATACAATTTAATTCGATTCTGAATTAAAATATCGATGGGCCAGATGAAAATTGATATTATCCGGTATTTTGAAAGGGTATAATGATATTATCTCCGCCGGGACCTTCATGGTATCCATAAAAAATTTCAGTGATGATATCTCCCTTTCTCGTGTTTTTTCGTTTTCGGCCATATAGGTCACGTTAACGATCTTCAATGGTCTCAAACCTTTCGCGATTATAAAATCAACTTCTTTCTTATCCATTCCATAATAAAGATCATATCCTTTTCTTTTCAAATGTAGGAATATGACATTTTCCAATATTCGACCATGATCCGCATCCCCTCTTTTACCGAGATGGATAAATGCAGGGTCAACGGCATAGATTTTCTTCCCGTATCTTGCCTGTTTCTTGAGAGAAGGAGAGTATCTCATTATGGTGTTGACGAGAAAAACATCTTCAAGGAGTCCAATATACTCCTTTATGGTTTGATCATGTTTCAGACCACTTACCGTTTTCAAGGATCGATAAGAAAATTCCTTTCCTACGTTGGACAGCAGAAAGACTATCAGGTTTCTGAGTGCTTGTGGATTGCGAATATTATGGTGACCGATGAGATCCTTGTAGATGATACTATCGAGATATTCTTTTGCCAGTTCAATATCGCCTGTGAGCACTATCCTGGGAAAGCCCCCGATCCTCATATACTCCAAAAACGAGTTTCGTTCGTTTTCGAGGCTGCAGAAACGAAGAAATTCGTTGTAAGAAAGTGGGAATACGGAATAGCTCTTTGTCCTTCCCACAAGGGCACTGGAATAATCCGAACCGAGAAGACTGGAATTTGATCCGGTAACGACAATCTTGATCCTTCTATGGGCTCTGTGAGCAAACTTTTCCCAACCCTGAACAACTTGGACCTCATCCAGAAACATGAAACTTGCATTGATCCTTGAAGCGATATCGTTCAGCTTTTCAAAATCCTCCAGGGTAAAACCATATAGACGTTCATCTTCGAAATTGATATATAAGCCGCCGTGTTTCCGGAAAAGTTCATAGAGAAGGAAGGTCTTTCCCGCTCTTCGGACCCCCTTTACCACTGTTATTTCCTCGTAGTCAAGACTCTTCTCCACCTCGTCGGCAAGGTCCCTGTGTATAACTTTCTCACGTTGGATATACTTCGTATGTTCCTCTACTATGTCCTCAAGAACTGAAAGTGAGATCATTGTATCTATCTTTACATGTATATGGAGGTATATAAATTTGCCTACTGAATTGAGCAAAAACCTCGATATTTGCTCAATACGATGAGCACTTTTATTGCATTCTTGGGATTCTGCGATTCCTATTCTCCAGTTACCTTTGGGATATCCGGTAGGTCAGAAAAATTATTTTCGGGACCTCGCCTGAAGTCCCCTGCCCCGAAACGTCGCAAAGAGACATGGGGGCATCGGAGAGGGTGGAGGGTGGTGGTTTTTGGGGGATGGTACTAATATCAATTTTCAGATATTGTCCCGAATTTAATAGAATAATCAAATCAATTTCTATCTACAATCCTAACATTCTTTTCGGTTGCAACAACAAAATTACCAATCAATCGATCCGAGTATGAGTCCAAAACCATCTTAAGAATTTTAATTTTATTAGTAACACATTCATCATCCAGTCTAAGAAGAAGAACGCCGTTGTGCGATTTCCCCCTTCGGAAAACCAATTCCCCAAAATCCTTATCGTTAGTGATAAGTATATAATTCTCTTCATAGGCCTTTTTAATGATACTCTCGTCATCTATTCCCGGTGATTCATCATATACCGAAAAAACTTCAAACCGTTTATTTAGCCATTTGGCTACCGATGGTCCAGTACATTCATCCACAATAAACTTCATGATGATCAGGCCGCCTCAGCTGCCATGGGCATAAAAGTAGTATCTTCCAATGTCTTTGACGCGTATTCCAAACAGGCAAGGATATCTTCCCGCGACAGGCTGGAATACTCCTCCAGAAGAGATTCCATGGTAGCCCCCTGGGCAAGTGATCTCAGTATAAACTGAACGGTCAATCGAGTTCCTTTGATAACAGGCTGTCCCGTCATGACCTTTGGATCGAGGATTATACGGGCAAGCAGCATACCATTTGCCATAAGCTTTTCACCTTTCTATTACATAGCCTTACTATTATTTAAACTCAAGTAACATTTCTCCCTACGGTCGAAACGTTTCTGGCATTTTCAAGCTGAAAACCTCGATGTGTCTGCGACACATCTATCCCTTTCGAGGCGTTACTCGAAAGACCTCGACATTTTGTCGAGCTTTTCACCATTGACAATATACAGCGGTTGCTCCGGTATTTACGCTCAGATCAAGTATACTGAATGAACCTCCTTCCATCAACCAAAACCAGATCCCACCAACCCCAAACAGTCACCTTGGTACCATGCCAAGTCCCCTTTCTCCAAACGTCGCCCTGAAGTATAGGGGCATCGGAGAGGGTGGGGGATGGCGGTTTGGGAAGTAATTATTTGTGATATGTGTATCTACTGTAGAAAATTTAATTATTCCATGAAATCTTCCACCTTGCTCGTAGGGTGAAGATGTTGGACGTACTATTGCTAGAACCAAATTCCAGAAACAAATACCCTCCCTTGGGTCTTATGAAAATTTCGACCTTTCATAAGGAACGGGATTCCTGCGGATGTATCAGTGGTACACCACCTGCCCCAAGTGTGCTAAAAAATACGGGAAAAATTATGTGGTGATAATAGCCCAATGCAATTAATATCATCCGAATTTCTTTTCGTCCGGTACCTTTCCCGTATTTATCATCTCGTAGTCCGTCATTCTGTCGATGACATTTCCCTTTTCGTCCATGATCTCAACGTCGAAATGCGTCACTTTCATGGGATCGTCCCCGGTCTCACCCCTGTACACTATCCGTGAGATGAATTTCTTCGATTTCTTCGGCACTTCAAATAATTCTATTCTTTTTATGCCGTTGGGCAGCGACAGGTTATCCCTGTGGTACATGTCGAACATACCGCAGGTCTGGAACCCGAACTCCCGGAACATTGGGCCGCTGAAGAAATGATATTTATCGGTAAATGAGAAGAAATCTCCCACGGGCTCCCTGAACCTACCCCATCCAACTGCGTTCTTTTTTATTTTCTTACCGAGATCAGCCACGCTTCCAAGCACCTGGAAAGTGGGGCCGTGGAAAAACCGGCTGTAGATACCGTCGAAATCGATAACTTCTCCCTTGGGGATCTTTCCTCCCTTCCCTTTCACCGCCTTTGGCAGCTTGCTCTTCATTGTCACCGTTCCGGTAAAATGAATTCTTGGATCGCCCATCTTCAAACCCTGGGGATTTAGAAAATCGCTTTCCACTGTTACGTTTATAACCGCTTTTTTCTTGCTAACTTTGGCCGCCTCGCCAATTATTCGCACTTCGAGCGGGCGGTTCCGCAGGAGTTTTATCGGCATCTTGAAGACAATCTCATCGATCTCTACAGGATATAATTCCGGAAACATCAATCTCGAAGTCTGTGCAAACACTTCAACGCCCATGACCCCGGGCAGGTAGGGAGTCCCGGCAATGGAATGGTCTGAAAGATACAGGTCAACTTTGGTGTCGAGTTTTTTTGCCAGAATTATTTTTTTTTCAGGCTCGTGATGGTCCCCCCTGTCAATGAGTGTGTATTCCGGCCTGTGCTCATCGATCATTTGCTGCAGGTCCCAGCTTTCGATTGACTGTCCGTCCGGCAGTATTATCTTGTCGGCATCTAAAAACGCCACTTTTCCCGCAATGGTAACCTCGTTTTCCGGTCCGGAGTACAGTAATTCCTCACGAACCTTTTTCTTTCCGTACTCGAGAGGAATTAACGTTACTCCCGCATCGTCGAATATCTTCAATAGCGAGCCTCTTGTGGCCATGCCCACGCCTCTCCAACCGGTCCAGTTGGTACTTATGGATTTGCATTTTTTCCCGTAACGCAACTGATTCAGGTCCATGTATTTGTTCAATAGGTCATTTGCCGCTGAATAGTCCACCTGGCCGATGTTCCCGAACCGGCCAGCCACTGACGAGAAAGTAACGAATGCCTTTACATTATCCTTTTTCGTACTCTCGAATAGATTGAATGCCCCGTTTGCCTTCACGTCGAATACAAGAGCAAATTGTTCTGGTGGTTTTGCCGTGATAAGTTTTGATATTTCAAGACCCGCAGCGTGTATTATGCCGTCGATTCTCCCGTATTTCTTTCGGACCTTGCTAATGACTTCATTTATCCTATTATGATCGGTCACGTCCGATGTGAAAAACTCCACGGTGGCCCCCATTTGTTCCATTTCCTTCATGTTGTTGTAAATGGTACGCGGCATGGTATATTTTTTGAATTCCCGCTCAACCATCACCGGGGTCGCCCGTTCCCCTCCCTGCTTCATCTCCCGGAATATTTTATTTTTCAATTCTTTTAACCCGTTCTCATCAAGAGCTGCAAGTTTCTCGATGTTATCAGGCATCTCAACGATATCGAGAAGGATCAAAGTGGGCTTGAAGTGAGCCGCGAGGTCCTTTGCGATCTCTGCTGTGATACCGAAACCCCCGCCTGGTATGACAAAGACCCAGTCACCTGTGATCTCAAGGTTGGGTTCCTTTTCGCGGTCCACGGCTTTGTGATACATTTGTGCGATCTTCCGAACTCCCAACTTGTAGCATACTTCCAGACGCAGGTCGCCGTGGCGGATCTCGTTTAGGATTAGCTTGGAGGCTTTGCCGGGTGAAGAGAGTTTCCCAATGTCGACGCATTTCACCTTTACCTCTTCCATTTCCTTGCCCAGCGCCTTTGTAAATCCGGTGATACCTCCCACAATGGGAGTTTTATATGTACCGTCTCCTTCCACACCGAATGAGCCTCCCATCTCCACAGCTGAAATGAAGAAAGCACCGTTGGCTGACGATTCCTTCAAATCGGTAATGGTAGCCTTCGCAACCGCAAAGAGCGATTTTACTTTCTTTTTCGTGGCGGTCTTCCACTCAATGAAATCCATTTTATCGATATCGGGTTCGCTGTCGAGACCCAGAAGATAAATGACTCCCCCCACCGGTCCAAAGTCCGAATTTACCTTTTCAAGAACTTCTCTCTGCATTTCATAATCGGAAAGATCGAAGCTGTACGATCCCTTTTTCAGTTTTTTCTTGTCTGAATACAGGAAATCGATGACATTGGCCCCTTCCTTCTTCAGCATTTTCTTGATCTCCTTTCCGACCCCTTTTTCGTCCTGGACTATTATCAGGTTTAATCCTTTAAAATCGAGATTTACTTCGTCATTCAATGATTTCGGTACGTATCTCGTGAGGTATCTTCGCAGGTCCCTCGCCTCTCCCACAAGTTCAGGTTCCTCCACCTCATCACACGGGGCAGGATCATCCATTACTGTTTCACCTGTTCCTTTGGCGGAGGGAACGTCATCACTAGCAACCCTTCCGGCAATGTATTGGGCAACGCTGCCTATTGTGGTATATTCGGAAAGATTTACGCCTTCTTCTTGTTCAAGACTATAATGTTCACGGATGGCGGCAAACAGCTCCACCTGTTTTACAGTGTCTATCCCCAGGTCGGCCTCCATGTCAAGGTCTAATTCAAGCATGTCCGGGGGATATCCGGTCTTCTCACTTACTATGTCGATCACGACCCTTTCGATCCCGCTCGGTCCGGTACCCGACACACCAGCCGTTGTAGCGGTATGGTCTGACCTGGGGGAAACGCCCCCCGCACCCTTCTCACCGGCGATTATTTTCGTTACTGTATCCGGGATTTCCTCGCCCAACCTCCCTGCGATGTATTGGACCACACTGCCTATGGTTGAATAATTCGATAGGTTCACGCCTTCTTCCTGTTCGAGTTTGTAATGTTCGCGAATGGCGGCAAACAGCTCTACCTGCTTCACAGTATCGATGCCGAGGTCGGCCTCCATGTCGAGGTCTGCCTCCAGCATGTCCGGTGGATATCCGGTCTTCTCGCTTACTATGGAGATTACGACCTGCTCCAATCCGCTCTTGACGATGCCAACTTCTCGAACTGTTTCTTCAGGCTTAACCTGGTATGATTCACCCAGCCTGCCGGCGATGTAACCAACAACGCTGCCGATCGTCGAATACTCCGACAGGTTCACTCCTTCCTCCTGTTCGAGTCCGTAATGTTCGAGGATCGCGCCAAAGAGCTCCACCTGTTTTACCGTATCGATACCAAGGTCTGCCTCCATGTCGAGGTCCAGTTCAAGCATATCAGTGGGGTACCCGGTCTTCTCGCCTACAATTGCAATAACCGTTTTTTCAATTCCACCTTGAGGAGTGGATGGAGTAATGGAGGGTTGGGAGGGAGAGGGAGAAGAGGAAACCAAAGGTACAGGGGTCGGTGCCGCTGCTACTTTGGGTGCTACAGCAGGGATTTGTGAAATTGCGTTCCCGTTGGCACGGGAAAGATCGTCCGCTATTCGAAGAGTTTTGTTAACCACTTCGATCTTGGCCGCTCTCTGACGTGATATTTGGTGAAGCCAGCCGTCATATGTATCCTTATCAATAATCCTGAATTCATCAGTGTTCACTATTTTTGTAAGCGTCATTGCGATTTGTGAGCCGAATCCGGCTGAGAATCTCAATGCGTATTTGTAATATTTTCGTTCCCCCTTGGAGAGTCGGAGTCCCTCTAGGTAAGGGTCAGGTACTTTGTAATTCGCTATGGGCGGGATCTTGCCTTTTTGCAGTAATCTGATGGCGATCACGTCCTCTATACCGCAGCCGAACGCGTGACCGGTGAATCCCTTTGTGTTCGTGACCAGAATCTTCTTGTAATCCTCGCCGAAAGTGCCCTCGAGAGCGTCCTTCTCCGCGTTTGAACTGCCGCCTCTTGCCGGAGTGTACGTTTCATGGGAGATGAACACCAGCTCATCCACCAGACTTTCCCGGCGAAACCCGTATCTTCGTTCGATTCTTTCGAAGAAATGGTTCATCTCGGAGGCCACATGTTTTGTGTCCAGGCGCGTGGCATGATAGGCGCTGTTCGCCATGTAGCTACCCATCAATTCCACTATCGGGTCCATGCCTCTATTTGCCACATCTTCGGCCCGTTCCAGTACCATCCCAGCAGCCCCCATTCCGACTATGAGCCCTTTTCGCCTTTTATCGAAGGGAAGTGCCGCTTCTTCAAGATTACCTTCGGTAGTTGCAGCCCCGTTGGCCAAGAGGGATGTTACCAGCCATTCCATGTTGTAGTTCGCCGTGGGAGCATCTCCAGAAATTATTACTACCCGCCGGCAGCGTCCCATCCTCAGGAGATCCTCTGCCATACCCACTGCCTGAGTGGTCGTGGCACAGGCCGAGTTATTATGTATGTTCGGTCCCCTGGCATTGATGTGCTGGGCGAACTGGGCATGACCAAGGGAGAGAACATTGAGCATGAACTTTCTGTTGAACTCGTATACCGGCATCTCGTCGAGTCCGCTAGATAGGTCCGAGTACAGGGAGGCGAACCTGTCTGAGAGCTCCTCCTTGATACTATCATCTTCCACTCGGTTTATCAGGGATGCGTAAAGGTTCAGCAGCTCACGTTTCGCTTTGGGTCCGTATTTATCCATATAATATTCCGATGTCAATTTCAGCAGTTTGTCATAACCCGGGAAAGTGGTGGAAAAGATTATTGCAGTATCCTCCTGCATCTCTTCGGGAAGCTCCCAGTTCCCCGGGAGATAATTTCCTGTTGATGTTCGGTTGTACTTCTTGACAAGAGGTATCCCGGCGTCTCTCATGGCTTCCAGTCCGGCGGCAATGGCCAGCATGGAGGATATATCAAGTGCCTTTACCAGTTCTTTTTCGATCCCATATTCTTTGTGAAGGTCGAATCGCCCCATCTGGCCCGCCAGTTTGATAACATGGGAATCATCCTCGATCCTCTCAAAGTGAGCCTGGCCGTTACTGGCCTTGAAAAGCTTCACGATGTTCTTGTCCAGGAACTTTTTTCGATACTCCTTGTCTATGGTATCAATCAGGTTTACACCATCAAGGATGAGGTCGGCATTCTTCTCATCGAAAACCTTTTTGAATTTCCCCGGAAGACCCAGTCCGGCTCCAGTGATTACTATTCTATCCAGATAGAGGTTCAAGCTCTTTGCCTTCCTGCCAAGTTCGATGTATTCCTCTATCTCCGGGGTCCCGATCCTATTTGTCATCTGAAACGGCGGTGCAAATCTCTCAACGGATTTTCTCATCCTCGGACGAATCTCGGTTTGAGCTCCGGACTTCCTGGCTTCCATGGCTCTACCGGCAGATATGAATTTAGTGGTAAATAGACTTCCGTTATCGGAAGGATTATACTGTTTTATCGGAACACCACAGGAACTGAGAGCAGCCAATGCTTCGTTAAATGATTGGATTCCTCCCTTTTTCGGATGATTTGTGAGAATTGCTCTGTGAGGCCGCTCGCTGAATATGTTTTTAACTGAGATGGTAAGAGCCCTTTTTGATCCCACTTCCACGAAAACCTTGACCCCGAGTTCATTGTACATGGTTTCCATTTCCTTTACCCATTCCACCGCCCCGGCCACCTGTTCCTTCAAAATATCCCGGATCTCTTCCGGGGCGTTTTCCCCGGTGGGATAAAGTCCCCCGTGGACATTGGTCAGTGTTGGTATTTTCGGAGCATGAATTGGTATATTGGAGAGAAATCTCCGAAGAGGTTTCTTTGCCGGGGCGACTATGTTGGAATGAAATGCATGAGAAACGGGCAGCATGATGCAGTTCACGCCCGATTCCTTAAGTTTTTCCACAGCATCTACCACCGCCTGGCTTTCTCCTGAGATCACGTTTTCGCGGTAAGAATTCTTGTTCGCTACAATTGCATAACCTTCGATCGAATCCAGTGCTTCCTGCACCTTCATCTCATCTGCTCCGATTGATGCCATCTTACCTTTATCGTCTATATGGACATTGGCCATCTCCCTGCCTCTGGCAGCAGCAGCGCGAAGGGCGCTCTCGAAATCCATAACACCACTGGCAACCAGTGCGCCGTACTCCCCAAGAGAATGACCGGCAACAGCTGCCGGCTTCACCCCGAATTGATCCAGCAAGCGATAGAGAGCGATGTCCCCGGTTATCATTGCCGGCTGGGTGATCTCGGTCTTCCTGAGATCGGCGATCTTCCCCTTGACAATATCCTGGTCTTCACCATCATCGGAAAAAATTATATCAGTTAGAGGTCTTCCATTGATGCCAGTCATAATTATGTCGGATTCATCGAAGGTTTCCTTGACTACTCTATATTTTTCACCAAGGTCCCTGAGCATGTTGAGATATTGGGAACCCTGGCCCGGAAAGATATAACCTACTCTCGGAACATCTCCATCCCCCGATTTTATTTCATTTATCGATTCCGGGTCGTTATAAAATATTCCCCTGGTTTCCAGAACGAACATCCGGTCTCGATTTTCCAGATGTTCCAAAGATAGGTTCAGTTTTGCTAGGAGATCTTCAGGGCTCGGAGAGGCAATGCTGAGGCGGTATCCGTTATTATTAACCGGTCCTAAATGAGTATTTATATTATGGGTGAATTCCGAGAGCCTGAATCCTGCGAGCGATTTTTCACGCTCCAATTCTCCCCTGACGTCAAGAACCATCTTTTTTAATTCCTTAAGGTTGGCTGACGAGAGGCTGAGCATAGTCCCCTCCAGATACTCCTTATTCTCCAGATACTCATCTAGATCAAAATCGGATGGGATATATTCTTGCACATCTGCCGCTGATGTTCTTGTTATTGAATCCACATTTGGCGTTTTCCGTGCATGAGGTAGTTGAACTTGGGATATGGATACCGGATATTGTCCTGTGTATTCCTCAAGGGTTATGTGAAAGTTGGATCCCCCGAAACCGAAAGAACTCACACCGCCTCGCAGTGGATATTCCCGCCCGTTTATAATTGGTCTTTTCCAGGGCTTTTGCTCGGTTGCCACGTAAAGAGGTGTTTTCCCTAGATCGATCTGATTGTTAGGCACTCTGTAATTGATTGTGGGTGAAATTATCTTCTTATTCAGCGCCAGGATCATTTTTATCATCCCTGCCACTCCCGCGGCGCTTTTCATGTGGCCAATTTGGGATTTTATGGAACCGATTCCCACAGATCCCTTCCCAAGATTGCACTTTGACCATATGTCGGCAAGGGTCTGGAGTTCCACTGCATCTCCCACAACTGTTGATGTTCCGTGGGCTTCAATCAATGTCACTGTTTCGGGACCATAGCCAGCCTTATCATGAGCCATCTCTATAGCCTGGAGCTGGCCCGGGGGATTTGGAGCTGTTATCCCTTTCCCCTTGCCGTCGCTAGAAGATCCGATACCCCTGATCACAGCATATATCCTATCCCGGTCCTCCATGGCATCGGAAAGACGTTTCATCACCAGTATTCCGGCTCCTTCCCCCATGACAAAACCGTTAGCTCCGGCATCGAACGGTCTGCTGCCGTCCTTGGAAAGAGCACCTATTTTGCAGAATTTGATATAGGTCGGAGGGTTCATTGTCCTATCGACACCCCCGGTGATCACCATGTCATAATCCCGGGCCCATAGTCCCTTTATGGCAGTGTCAATAGCTGCCAGGGATGAGGCGCAAGCTGCATCGGTGGTAAAGTTCGCTCCCTTGAAATTGAATACACTGGCGACCCTTGCGGCAACGATATTTGATAATTCACCGGGCATAGTATCCTCATTTACAGGAGGTAATCCCATTGAAAATTTCTTCTCCATTTTTTTGATGATATCGGTCTTCTCCTTTTCAGGGATGTTTGAGAACAATCCGTTCTCATCGGCAGCCTTGATGAACTCCTGAAGATGAATTCTGTTGTTGTTGATATCCCGATATTCCCCGCCCTGGGCGTTGGCAATGATCACTGCGATCCTGGTTCTGTCAAGATCTTTGTCGTGATACCCCGAATCCTCCCAAGCCTGTTTGGTGGCGGCCAGAGTCCAGAGCTGGATCGGGTCCACATGTGCCACTGTGGTTGGCGGTATCCTGAAGGAGAGCGGATTAAATTCAAATCCTTCTACGAAAGCGCCAATCTTAGAGTAGGTTTTGTTCAGAGCAGTGGGGTCGGGGTCATAAAAAATATCTTTATCCCATCTATCATCGGATATCTCCCTGATTGAATCCTTCTTTGATAGGATGTTATTCCAGAAGGTGTCTATGGTGGGAGAATCGGGCATGATACAGCCCATACCGATGACGGCAATGGGCTCGAATTTTGATTTGTAATAATCCTCGAAGAATTCTTCGGGGGCCGATGGGAATATACTTAGTTCTTCAGATTCGGCTCCACTCATATTTTCTTCTGTAAAAGTTTCGGGGATCGATGCCTCAAATTTTTCCTCCGGCTTCGCTTTGATCGGTTCCCCCGTTTCCACGGCACCGACCCGCTCTGCGATAAAATTCACAACACTGCCAATGGTTGGATATTCGGATAGATTTACACCTTCTTGGGAGGGCAGATCGTATTCTTCTCGTATGGCTGCAAATAGTTCAACCTGCTTTACCGTGTCGATCCCGAGATCAGCCTCCATGTCGAGATCAAGTTCCAGCATGTCCGGAGGATAACCCGTCTTTCCGGCAACTATCTCGAGAACTCTTTCACTGATATCGTTTTTTGGAGGTCCCTCAACGCGGGTTTCGTTTTCGATGGAAACGGCATTAGCCGGTTCCGGCCCTCTCTCAACCCCAATTCTATTGGCAATAAAATCCACAACATTGCGAATAGTGGGATAATCGGACAGGTTTACACCTTCTTCAGTATCCAATTCGTATTGTTCCCGTATGGCGGCAAATAGCTCTACCTGTTTAACCGTGTCGATCCCGAGATCAGCTTCCATGTCAAGGTCCAATTCTAGCATGTCGGGAGGATACCCTGTTTTTTCAGAGACTATGTCAAGGACCTTCCGTTCGATGTCTGTTATATTATTTGTAGGCATTTTTACACCTTTTCGCTGGTGCGGCAAATGGGCCGAAAAATTTTCAATTGTGTATGAAATAATCTTATATAACTCTATTATCTAATGAACCACAGTGAAATTTATATTATGAAGCGGAATCGGCGCTACGGGCTCCCACTTCGTTCCGCAATACCCTTTGGGCATTGCTGAGCCTTCGATTTCCTTTGCAAACCTACAGGCTCCCATTTCATTCCGCTGCCCGCTACGCTCTGCAGACCCTTGCAGGCTCTGCTGCACCCAAGCCAGGTATGGCTTCGGGTGACCCCTTCGGGCACCCACTTTGTCTTGAAACGTCAGAGACGTTTCTATCCCTGCCGGGACGTTACCCGTCAGGTTTCGCAATACCCTTCGGGCATTGCTGTGCCCGACATATAATCACAGATTATATTAGGGTTCGGAGAAACTTCTGTTTCTCCATCACCTGTAGAAAACCACAGGTTTTCGAAGGTGTAGCAGAGCCCATGGGGGTCTGCGGAGCACAGCGGACACCCTCGGCTAGTGAGCCTGCGGGCTCAACTGAGCCTTCGATTTCCTCTGGGAATCTACAGCTCCGAGATTCCGCGCACATTGTCGCCATTGACTCTATTCAGTGGAATTCTTGAGAATGACAACATGACAAAGGGGATTTCAAAGAGAAAATACATCATGGATTACAAAATGAATAATTAAAAGTTAGCTCTCGGACTCCTTCTTTTTTTCCTCTTTTGCTTTTCGCCGTTTCTCCTTTGCTTCTTTTCTCATCTGGATCCGCTCTAGAATCAGTTTCATGTACTGCGCGTCATGTTCCAGTAAAGGTGAAGTGGAGATTATGGTCACATCCAGATCGGGATTCTCGAGTAAACATTCGGCAAGAGGTTCGAACTTGATATCACTCTTCTTAATCGGGGTGTCCATGCGCTTGTTCCCGTTCTTGTGATCAACGCCTGAGAAATGGGTATAGAAGGTTTTTTCGCCAGTGGTTGCGATAACTTGGTCGAATATGCTCTGGTACGCCTCTTTCTTTCTCATTATTCCCTTCTCGCGTGCGTGAATGTGACCGAAATTGACCACTGGTACCAGTTTAGGGACCTCTTCTACCAGGGTTAGTATCTCTTCAAGGCTGCCAAATACCTTTTCCCTGCCGGAAGTGACAAAACCAAGTCGAACCTTGTAATCCTTTTCCTCTATGTACTCTATGAGGTCGCTTCCGTCGTCAATGGCCTGGTTCATAGCCTTAGAGGGAGAATATTCGTTGTAGAGACCCATATGGCTAACCACATAGCTCGCTCCCAGGTCACTGGCCACAGCCATGGATTTGCGAATATTCTCAAGGCTTCTCTTTCTAGATGCGGGCGTGCCGAAGATATCCATATAATAAGGAGTATGAACTGACAGGGTAACGTTGAGCTCCCGCGCAAGTATCCCAAGCTCTAGACAGTTCTCATTTTGGAATATAGGGAATCGCAGTAACTGGGTTTCCATGGCGTCGAGGTCAAGTGCGTGAATGTCATCGATGCTGTCTTTGAGGGTTCGCCCTTTACACGTTAGAGGAATCCCCGCTATACCAAAATATACCGACATTATTACACCTGACTATTGCCCCTGATTTCTTGTTTTCTCTTATATCTATTTATTTGAATTTTTAAACCTTATGGATAATGAGGTAATTTATCAATGTATGAACGTGAGTTTATTTCATCATAAAGTGCGCGTCAATACTGGGTAAAGGGGAATCTATGATTACTTCAAAAATAATATTTGACATATTGTGGACATGAAGATAATAGTTTTAATTTGCTGTGTTGCACAATTAGCTCCCCCATTTGCATAATCGCTCCCCGTATCGTTTCATCGATTTGTAGGCCCAAAACTTCAATTTAACCTCCTGGACCATACCAATCTCGCTTGTTCCAGCTAGTTGTTCCCCAAATATTCGTTTGACTGCTGAGAAAATGCCTTCTGTAGCTGGCCAACGCTTCCCATAATCGGTTCCATTTGTCCATACTGCTCGATGAGGAAATAAGGTACCCATCCCCCAACAAGCACTATCGATTCTCTATAACTTTTCAAGGTCAATGACAATTCCAGCAGGGCAGACATGGATGCCCTGGTCAGCCCCTCCTCATAGTCTGTTGCAAGTCTTGGAGACATTTTATATCCTCAGTACTTTTTCTCGTAAGTGATTCGCCTGTTCATGTCCTCTTTTTGGATAGTTATAGAGGTCCAGATACAATTGGATGTTTGAGACTATCTTCAGGCCGTCCTTACTCTGCATATTCATCAAATATCCCTCATCAGGAGGTTCTATTAAGTATACATTTCCCCCGAACTCCACGGGAGTGAGTTTCAAAACGGAAATAACAATCTTCTCATCAAGGATGTACATATGTGTATCAGTTGACTTTACATAAGGGGCTATTACAGATGCACCAGCACCCAACGTCATGGCATACCAGTCCTCATTGAAAATGTTTCGTAACTCGTTGAACAGCTCATTTCTATCCTCAAAGGGACAGTAATATCCCTTCATCACCAGGTCGTCAAGGGTGTATATTGGCTGCGTTGTCCCATTCTTTCCCGTGAATCCCCCAATAGGCGGTGTTTTTCTTTTGTAATCTCCATTTTAGATGGTAAATCGGTAGTTTTTTTCGAGGATATTCGCTTATAAGAATGGGATACCTTTAAAGTCTCCCGGGGTCCCCCGGGGCCCCCGTTATTCCTATTTTTTGCCTTTTTCCCAAAAACTCCGGGAAAGTTCACGGGTGACTTGGAGGAAGTCCGGGGGGGTCCGGGGTTTCCCCAACCAAATCCCGAACCAACTTTATCGCTATTCAGGAATAAACCGCCCGGTAGAACCCGCGGTTCGGCCCTTCTCCGGGGAGTTTGGGGGAATTTCCGGGATTTCCCCCAAGTTCGGGAGAATTAGGTCAAAAGATGATGTTAGGTGCAGGTGTACTGGCCCTACTAATAGAAAAAAATAGGTCCGGGGACCGTGAACTTGCCTGTTTTGTGGCATTTTTGGCACAAAGTCTGGGGAATTTCCGGGGTTTCCCCGAAGAATTTGGGGAATTCATGGCTGAGTACAGATGTTTTATTAGAAATTTGGGAGAAAACATCACGGTTCTCAAGGTTCCCATTCTCCATCATAATTCCCTTTCTAACCTCTCCAACATTGAATCTGCAATGTAATTATGACTTCGATAATTTTTTACTTTCACCGCCCCTCTTTACTCTTTATATCCTTCTACCTCACTATCCCGTCCGGCCCCCATTTAACATTCACCTACCCCCTCCCTCTGGCGTACTGTGGGGGCCACCTTCCGGGATCAACATATGATTCATTGAATATTTGAGGGAATCAACCACATTTGGGGTAAAATAAATAGAGGTGAGACTATCGTGGCAAAACAGAAAGATATCGAAAATAACCTTTCTACATTAGATTTGGAAAGTATAAAGAAAATGTTTGGGCAAGCAGAGATCAAAATCGACGAGTTATTCGATACCAATAACCCACCATCAGTAGATGATTTTAATAAACAGCGTACCGAATTGATTGATCTATATACGAAGATAATTTCTGGTTGTGATATCCTTATTGAATCAGGAATGCGAGATGCCTGTCTATATCCGATGAGAGCGATTGGCGCGAGGCAACTTTATCGGTACCTTGGCGATAATAGATTAACACGAAAGGATGTCATTAATCGGTACCTCGAAGCGATCGTTGCCTCCATGTCGGAGAACACGAGGATGATTTGGGAGGACCTGACTGAGTTCTGTAACAATGAGAGGAAAATCACCAGCATGAGGGAAGAAATTTCATCGAGAGTCCACAACAATCACACTATTTTTGATAGGGTAACTGAATTGACAAAACTTTTATTAATACCTCTTGCGAACGTGAAGATCGATAACATTCATCTTCTCATAGAACTAGGAGGTCTAATGCGATATAATGGAGAGTTTGAAAAAGCTATAGAAGTATTTGAAAAGGCAGAGAAAAATGATCCCGAATCACACGATTTTAGTTATCAGAAAGCTTTAACTTATGAAGCCGCCGAAGACTATGGGCGGGCCGAGGAATATTATAGAGAATCCATCGAATCGTGTCCGGAAAAATTTATTACAATTCGCCATTTTGCCGAGTACTTTGAGAGAAGAGCAAGAAACGATCCCTCAGATCCTGATTATTATGTCTATTACGAGAGGGCAATCGAATATATGTCAACAGCGCTGGAGAAATGCAAGGGTGTTGGTGAAAGTGCAATTCTTCTGGATTTGGAAAATTTTTATTGTGCCATTAGGGATTATGAGAAAGCTGCCGAAATAAAGAAACGATTCGAAGAAAAAGAGGATAATGATATAACCGGACCTATCTTTGTAATGGATCCAACTCGAACAAAGATGAAGTAGGGCCATTTCTGGAGTATCCGCTGTGGCGATGATCCTGCAGATGGAGGATAAGCTGTTCAGGGACCTCCAAGAAAACTCTGTTCGATGTGAAGTCCACAGATTGGCTAATTACTCAAGGATTTGCTTATCCTCCCAACAAATGGTCTTTTTTGAGATTTATCCACCTCAAAAAATACCCGCACAAATGACGGCATTTTTATCCGTGTCTGTTATCGGGGCCCCCGCTATTTCCCACTTCATTACTCGGTTCAGGGCTCGGTCTAATAGTTCGTCTTCTCGAGTTCTGGCATTCAGATCATCGAAAGCAATCATTATCAACACGCTCTTCGCTTCGATTTCCTCTCGCAGTTTCGGGATTGTTTCTCGATTTTCTTCGTAGAACGAGAAGCAGAAATCGAGATATTGTTTTGCGTTCATTCCCTTCATTCTTGCCTTTTCCTGAAACCTCTCGCGGACAAATTCTCCAAGATCCAAGACGTGAGAATATTCAGCTAAAACAAGTGCCTTCACTTCACTGGAAATTTCTGCAATCAATTTCTTCTCGGAGGCGACCCCGGCGATGTCTGCAACAGTATCCGTTGGTTGAATATCTGGAAGTTCTTCATCAGAGATAGGTTCATCCACTGCTGTATTCTCTACTGCATTTATCTCTGCCTTGATTTCGTTGATTAATCG
>JASLWR010000048.1 GCA_030740765.1 Thermoplasmatota archaeon | reverse complement strand
CTAGCCAAGAAAAGATTATGTACGCGCTCGTCAAATGACATTCATGAATCTGGTGTGTCTAAAAGCTGAGTTGTTACGTATTGAGTTCAATAGAACTTGGGCTATTTGGAAAAACACGCTTGATAGATGGGTTATTGGATTGCTTTGGCCATGGGACCTTTAGCTAAATCCATTTTTTGGTACGCTAGCCAGATCGCTTGGTGGGATTCAGCGCACCTTTCATAATCAATGATTATATGATCTGTTTACCCTCAGGTCATTGATATGAATCGTAGTGTATGGCGCCTTGTACATAAAAAAAACCGAAATATAGATATATAATCCATCCTTTCAACTTCTTCCCCATTTTGGTGTGCTTGTGGCCTATCTTGATATAGACATATGGGCGTTCCATCAATAGGTACTTTTCATCGTTAATGCTCCCATGGTGTAGTCCGGCCAATCATTCTGGCCTTTCGAGCCAGCTACTCGGGTTCGAATCCCGATGGGAGCATAATTTTATGAAAAATTATGCGACTCAGGAGTGAAGCGTAGCTTTGTCTCCGCTAGGAGCATTTTTTTTTATTAAAAAAAATGCGACTTAAAAGCGAGCCGCAGGTTTAATTTCGCCAGAAGAACTTTTGTTCTTATTGATCCAACCAGTCTCCACTTTCTATCTTGAAACACCTTGATGGTATTTTACGTACAAAATACAACCAGCATTTTCCATATTGTGTTTCTACCTGCGTTCTATCGTAATGCATGGGATACCCTTCGAGATCATCTATACTAGAAAGCGTTTCTTCCCCTATTTCGTAAATCTCCACCTTAATACTGCCTCCGCTTTTCACCACATACGGATAAGAACCGTTGGAATACATGTTCCAGCCCTGTAATTCACCAGTTCCCACGTATTTCCCATCGGCGATATATCGATGATTTGCGCATCCTCTCCTCAGGGTACCGTAGACCGCTAATTTACTCACTACTTCGTCAATACCATCCATTTCCGATTTCCTCTGGACGAATTCATCAATAGCTACAAAATGTAATAATACACTCCTGCGCCCAGTGCGGCGATATTTAGAATAGTTATTAGAATAGTAAGCAGGAAAAAACTTTTCTTTTTCGTTTTGTGTCGCACCAGCACCATTGCGGCGATGGCGCCCCAGACGCCTCCCACCAGGGCCAAAAGGTGGAGTGTCTTCTCGGGAACACGCCATGAATTACGCCTAGCCTTTATCTTGTCCACCCAGTATACGATAAATGTTATGAGATTGATCAAAAAAAGATATATTCCCACACCGATGAGTATCTTATCCATATCAAACATCTATTTTATTTTTTTCGTGATAAGAAAGGGTCAATACCCAATCACCCCTGTCAAGCTCCGTATCCGGGGTGAAGTCCAGGAACGGTTTATTATGTCTGTATGCAGTGATAACCTTGTCTTTCTTGTCCATGGGTATGTTCTTTATCTTCATTCTCTTTTTAAGCACATGCTGGGAAATATCGAGACCTTCCAATTCCTGGCAGATGTCAACAATGAAATCCACAACCAGGTTTTCCGCAATGGAGTTTGCGAGAAGCAGACCGTTGATGGTGGAAGCGGGGATCATCTGGTTCACCCCGGCATCCTGCACGATATCCATATTCTGTTCGTCTTTCACGGAAGCAATGATGCGAAGGTTCTTGTTAAGGCGTCTTGCTTTCAGGCTGATCATCACAGTGTCCTCGTCGCTCGATATTGGCACTATAAGCGCTTTGGCGGATTCGATCCCCGCCTTTTTCAATACCTCGGTGTTAAGAGCATTCCCCACGACGAGATCGACTCCCTGAGCTTTCATTTCCATGAAATCTTTCGTTCCATCTATCACTACACATTTGTCACCACGGGTTGTCAGCTCGGAATGAGCAACCTCTGTCGTAGCGTTCCAACCTACGATGATAATGTGATTCTTCATCTTTGATTTTTTCATACCTCTCATCTTCATGAAACTCAACTCCACCAGACGTGAACCCAGTTCACCTATGATAATTCCCAGAACGCTTATTCCTGTAAGTGCAGTTATATAATACACAACTCGTCCTTCGTCGGTTGACGGAGAGTAATCCCCGTAACCAACCGTAGTAACAGTCGTGAAAGTCCAATAGAATGAAGTGTGATACTCGATGTGGTCAGTTTGATTCGAGTTCATCGTCGCTATTCGCCTGTTCTCGGGAGTACCGTTCAAACCTCTCAGATCCAGATAATCTTGAATTTCATTCTCGTTATTTTCGTCTATTCCCCGGTTCTCATAATATCTGAATCCAAAAGTCCCCAGTAAAAAAGTAATCGAAGTAAGGGACAGTATCAATAGCATCCTCTTCTTTGTCAATACCCTTACAACATTTTTAAATAATCGCCAAAACATATAAACCAATGTTCTCAGTAAGAGTTATTTTATAATTACCTTTTTCGGTATTTATTATTTTACGAGTTGGAAAGACCTGTAAAACGATATTTCTCCCCGGCTCCAAAATTCTCAACCGGACAGGGGCCGAGACATTTACGACAAACTATACAGAGTTCCTCGTCAACCCGAACCTTTTCCCGGCCACCAAGGTCCTCGAGAGAAAGAGCCCCCACAGGGCACCTGCCGAGACAAACCCCGCATCCCAGACAATGAATGGCTCTCTTCAGCACAGAAATGACATTATTTGCGTTTGTATCAATACCGCTTTCTTCACCTTCAACAGTAAAAAACGATTCATATATATTTATTATTCCCCCGTATTTGTCCTCTATCATGAGTTTTTCGTCATTACAGGTAATAATCTTTCCAAGTATTGGAGCCAACCTTCCTACTTCCACCAGTGATATCTTCCTGTTGAAACGTCCCTCAACAATCCAATCAAGCCCGTCCGAATTTTCTCTTCTAAAAGGTTTTACTGTCAATACCTCGTCCCTTTTCGTAAGCAAATGATCATCAGCGGCATCGGGAAAAAGTTCTGATGAAATCGACTCTCGCCCTTTTAACAGTTGTCGAACACTGCCAGGATACTTCCGCCATCTCCATAGTCCCAGCTCCACCCACTTAGAGGAAAACCCCTTATCTTTCGCCCATTTTTCAAGATATTCGAAAAAAGTATGGCTTCCCTCGTAACCATCCCGTATCCTTTTGAGGTCCGCCACCGACGAAGCCGGACAGAGCCAGCAACCGATCCTCCCCGGACCTCTTTCGTACCAGGGATTATAGGGCCCCTTCTCTCGAAAGATATAGAGCCACACCGTGAGAGCGTTCCACTTCTGTATGGGGGAGAAGCCTTTCTGATTCGGCACCCAGGGGTTGATCCATTTATCCCCTTTCTTTTTTCTCTGCAAGGACTCGTACTGTCTTTGACCAATGAATGAGAGAAGTCCTTTAGGATACTTTTCACTGATCAGCCTGGTTGCCGGACCCAGCTTGCATATCTTGCAGCACCAGCGAAAATCCTTTGCCGGAGGTCCGAAATACTCGAGAGCCCTGTAGAAGGCATCGCCGGCATCGAATGTAACGATTTCCAGCGAATATCTCTCTGCCACCTCGTGTACGTTCTCGATGGTTTCGGGAAGTTCGAGGCCAGTGTTAATAAAAAGAAGATCCGGTTTATATCCTGCCTCCAGTACCAACAACAGGGTTGCCAAGGAATCCTTACCACCGCTGTAGGAAACCGCCATGGGAAGATCGTTACTCTCAATCACTTCTCTGATGAATTTCCCTGCCCGGTTCACTTTCGCCCTGAGCATTTCCGCGTTTGCTTCCACAGCTCGCTCCCAACTAGGCTCAATTTCCGGCAAAAAATTAGAGTATTCTTTTCCGTAGAATCGTCGTCGGCTCTTCACCGCCACCCCCCTTTTTTCGCGGATCATCTCCTCGCTGGTCATCTGGGCGGCACCGGACATGAGGATCACACCGTGTTTGTCACATACGAGCACCTCGTCATCTACTACAAACTCTCCAATGACCTCGGTGATGCCAGGTACGAGGCAGCTGGCCCCCTTTTCGATAAAGGGAATGGCTCCGTCATCCACAATAATAACATTGCTGGTTGGCGTTTTACCCAGCAAGGAAATCCCATAGTCCTGTGCTATGAAAAAGTAGCGTCCGGTGAGAAGCTTGTACTTGATATTCCCCAGCACCCGGCCGTGTAGAATGACCTCGTCCATTCTGTCAAGGGATGGTACGCTGTTCAAGATCACCAATGACCGTTTTCCGATCAATTTGTCAGCTGAGGCAGGACCGAATTGTGATAAGATAACTTCCTTAATCCGATCAATATCGTTACTGAATGCAGGTCTTACGTCACCGGGAGGTGTATGAGTTACGCTAAAAGTGTCACAGTGGCAGATGGAACATTTTCTCTGCCCGACAATTGGAAGGTCACAATTTCCACACCATCGTAGCGACATCTCTCCAAGTATTAATCGACCCATTTTGACACCATCATTGAATATTCCATAATCCCATATCTCCGTATGCCGTGGGATTAATGCGTCATGGGATATAATTCATTGGTCTGATTTTTCCAAGTGGATTTTTTAAGATTAACGATTAGTTTGAAATGGAATGTAAAAGTATTTAGAAGATTATTTCGTTCAACGGGGTATGCGTAATGCGAGGTCCTTTTTTCCTCTTTTCACGATATTATTAATTTTCTCCTTATTGATTTTACCTCTCAATTCTACCGGTTTCACCTCAAATTTAATCGAAAAAGATACCCTTCATATTTCAATCAATAAAGATATTGAGCTAATGAATAAGGAGTTTCCCGATTCATTGCATTGGTCCAATACTCCTGTAACAAGAGACCCGGGGGGGGTTAAATCCCGGGAAACCTCACCCTTATCTGGTAGCGGGGGGACCATTGATTATCTATTTTCGTCGAATGAACCGTTGGCAAGGCCGTATGCACATTACCGGACCGCCCGGGCTGATCCGCCCCTTGTTGATCTGTATATCGAGGAGAATCTCTATCTATTGCCCATGGTCGATGAAACCATCTCACAGTACGTATACGATAAAACGATCACCGGGGATTATCGCATCGATGTATACTCGGTCTCATCGGTCAGTGCCGGGGATTTTCGGGAACAACTTCATCAGTCATACATTAATGGAACCACCGGTGCAGTCCTAGTGGGTGATCTTCCGGAGGTGATCTTCGAGATGGATAATTCCTTTGGAGGTTACGAATCCTTCCCCTGCGATCTCTATTTCATGGATGTGAATGGAGAATGGGCCGACAATGACACTAATGGGAAATTGGATTATCACGGAGGTAACCTCGAGGCTGACATCTGGATATCTCGGATCAAGCCATCCATGATACCAGCAATACCGGAGAGTACTCTAACGTTGGATTATTTCGGAAAGGTTCATTCCTATTTTATGGGTGATCTGAGAGTAAATCATACTGCCCTATTATACATTGACGACGACTGGGCCGCCTGGGGTAACCTGTATGCATGGAACATATCCGCATTGTACCCCGACCCGGTACTGGTGAATAATAATCCCGATACAAACGGAGCTGATTATATCGATAACAGGGTCACAGCCGGGTACGAGTTCATACAGGTTCATGTTCACTCGTCTTCCACTGTCCACTATTTTGCTCAAGGGGGTAACGTTCAAGCGTCACAGGTGAAAAATGCTCCACCTCAGTCGCTTTTCATGAACCTTTTCTGCTGCAGCGGGAGTGATTATGATGCCATGTCCAACTTTGGTGCCATGTATATGTTCTCCGGTAAAGGGCTTGCAACCATAGGGAGCACGAAAACGGGTTCGATGCTGAATTTCGGAGATTTCTACACACCCCTGGCAAATGAACGCTCCATGGGCGAAGCATTCCTCGATTGGTCTAAGACTACCATGGAAAGGTCCAGGGAATGGCATTACGGCATGTCACTTCAGGGCGACGGGCTTCTTTCTCCGAAATACGATTCCATCATGTATCCACCGGATTTCACGGATAAAAATAACGGCACCATCCGAGTGAATCGATCGTCATCGGATAATGTTCTTATCGATATTGACATTACAACGCAGAAGGGATCTGTTCTGGACACCGGCGAATACCGTATTAACAACGGTCCGTGGATCGGGCTTTTTTCCGAGGACTGCCTGACCTTCACGAATAACTGGAACATTTCGAAGAACGCGCTCATCGAAGGAAACAATACAATAGTGTTACGTGCAGAGACCATTTTTGGTGTGGAATTGAATTATAACCTAACAATTTTAAAAGACACTCTGGTACCAGCCAATGTCGTGTTGATGGTGGAAGACGGAACGGGTTATGTCAACGAACAGGATGTGATACTCAGAGTGGAAGGATGGGATGTCAGCGGTTTGGATCTGATGAGTATAAGCGGGGATGGCATAAATTGGAGTGCATGGGAAAAATATAATCCTTCCAAATCCTACCGATTGGATGATCGTGATGGAGTTCATGATATCCATGCAAGGATTAGCGATGCCTTTTTCAATATAAAAAATGTCCTTACACAAGTCGAATTGGATCGAGTACCGCCAATGGGTTGCAATATCAGCATCAACGGAGGGGCTCCTTATACACCGTCGAGAAACGTAACAGTTGGTATAAGCTCAATGGAGGAAATCTCAAATCTCACGCTCATGTCAGTATCTATGATTGATTACTTAAAACCCGATTGGGTCCCTTTCACTGAAGAGAGCATTTTTGAGCTTGATAGTGAGGAGGGAATATATCCGATTTTCGTGAAGGTACGGGACCGGGCTAACAATACTTCACCAGTATTGAGCTCCACTATAATCTACGATCCTACACCACCTTTACCATTAAGCATCGTGGCGAACAACGGTAATATTTTGACCAATGATACAACGGTACATCTTGAATTGAAAGCTCATGACAACACCAGCGGTTTGGATAAAATGAGGTTCGGTTTCGACGGCCTGGAATGGAATTCCTGGGTGAATTTTTCGAAATACCGTGATTTAATTATCCCGGCAGCGGATGGGGAGATAATCTTATATTTTCAGGTGATGGATGGAGCGGGTAACATTTACAATAGAACTGACGTTTACACGACCCTGGTCCTCGACAAGACAGCGCCGGTCTCCGATGTGGTCCCCTCATATCCCCCGGACGGATCTAAGGAATGGTACGTGTCAATTCCGGATATAGAGATCGAACATACGGGTATTGCCGCCTATTGCCGCTGGAACGATATGGAGGATTTTATTCCTTATGAGGCTACCATGACACCAAAGGAGGGTGAGAGCACCCTATATTTCTATTCAGTGGACCTGGCTGGCAACCGTGAAAAGGTAAATAAAAAAGTTTTCAAGTTGGATACCAAGTCGCCTTTCTATGATGTCAGGGAAATATGCAGCGAAAAGAAGAATCCACAAGGTTGGTATCGTGATGCCGTGACCTTAGAATTTTCTTCCGGGATTACTCCGATAAACCGGGAGATGATCCGGCTGGAGATGCCTGCACTGGTCGATATTACGGACACCAGGTTTACTATCGACGTCGACGGTATCAATTTTGTTCAGTATTGGGCAGAGGACGAAGCGGGGAACATTGGCCGAAAATCGAATATAATAATTATGATCGACAGGGAAGCACCGCGATTATCGGCCAGCCAAAAGATTCTCGGTAAAACACTTGTTCTTGATATAACCGCTTCGGACAATGTGGGTGATGTCTTTTTCGAAATAGATCCGGGTGACGGCACTGAGCTTATAGAGACTGAGGAATTACACTGGGAGCACCGTTATAAAGAGGGAAATTACCAGCTTGTCATCGTTTGCAGTGATGAGTCCGGCCTCACGTCGAAAAAGATTTTTAATTTTACTGTTGAGCGTGAGATGTTGGAAAATTTCTACAAGGAAGGGGAAGTGACCGTGGCAGGGTATCTTGCCATGGGTGGATTGGTTTTTATCTTAATTCTCCTATTTCTTCTGATAAGGAGAAAGCGAAAGGTACCGAAGGATTCAATAGCAAAAAAATCACAGACACCAATGGTCACGATGAAACTGGCTTCCGAGACGCCGGGAAAAGAAAGGGTAACAGCCAAATACAGAAAAAAAGTGGCTTCTGATGAATGGAAAGGATGGGTCGCTCCCAATACCATTGCGGATGAAGATGGTGATGATGCTCCGGAAAAAGTGGATCAAAAAATTGACGAAGGAGTCGATGAGTTATCGGATTGGTCTGGGGAGAATTTCTGGGAATGGGACGAAGGTGACCCGGAGGAAACAGAGGCGGAAATAGGATGGTTGGATGAAGAAGAGAACCCAGACGACAGTGGCGAATATTTCGAGATCTGGGACCAATAATATTTCACGTACCTCAGTTATAATCCACTCATTTAAAACACCCAAGCATGCAATGGTTAATCTTTATTCCCAGCTCCGTAAGTATTGCCCCCATTCTGCCCATTTCAACATCCCATTCTTGAGCCATGGCCTGAGCGGCCGGGCAGGTGATTTTATCACTACTGTAATTGTCCTTGAGGTGTTCTATTAAGCTTTTTTCCCTGTCATTGAGATCCATATTTTCACGATCCGCTACGTTTTTTGAAGGCATTTTCACATTCGGCTGAGATTTTCCGAATTTATAAACATTGAATGAATCATTTGCTACAATACTATTGTATCCCATCGATTTCCGAAGGAAGACCACCGTCACTGTTTGCATACCAGAGAGGATTGATTTGATTGGATGTTTACCTGTCCAAGAGTTCTTAACATCTTGAACAATATAAAAGCAATCCTCCTATTATCCGAAAAACGAAAGAATTTGATTAATTGTATTAATTTTAATATAAAATCATTTCGCAATGACAAGCTATCTATAATAAGTTCCATAAAAGCAATCTACAGACAATGCAATAATTCTCCATATTGAATATGTTTTATCTAAGCTATCAAGAGCTGAACTTTCCCCATATGTGATACAGGAGAGTAATTATAAAATAACAAGAACTAATTTATCCTAACAGACATTTCTCCCCCGAATGGATGAATAATTGGAGGTGACAATCATGAGCATAGAAACACTTTTAGAACTTGAAAAAAAGATCGTCCGATATATGGACGAAGTGGTAGAAGATGAAATCATCGACGTCGACGAGGTCGTGAAACTGGCAAAATACGCCAATGAGATCACAAGAAAGATCGATGAGGACGGTATCGTGGACCAGGATGAACAGGTGGTATATGATCGGGTCTCAGGAAAGTTACGGGAATTATTTTTGAAATACGATATCGAAGGATGAATGGGTTCTGAAATCAATTTTTCAGCCCGTTCATCGAGGATTTTCATTACTGATTCACCACCCGTATGGGTCACCGGAGAGGCAAAAAGTAATATTATCCTGTGGCCCAAATGATTTTCTCTTTACAGTGTGGAATATTGAATATAGATATTCCATACGAATTTTCTAAGGGAAAGTATTATAATATGGATTCACAGATATTTTTGTGATTTTATGAATCCCGCGAAACCCACGGAAGAGGAAATTTCCAGATATTTAAAAAAGATTGATCACTGGAAAGAACTGGGTTTCGAAACAGCCGGATTGGAAATGCTACTTAGAAACAATTTTGTTAAGTTCAAGGAGAGGAAGCTCCAGATACTTGCCGGGCAGATCTCGGAAACGAGTGCTTCGGAAAACAAAGATCGAGGAGCGGGGGTTGAGGGACAAGATATCCCTGGTAATCGGAATATTGACCGTTCGGATAATCAAACCGATCTTGACGCCGGAACTATCGAATCAATTGATCAATCCACATCCACGGAACTACCACCCGAATCAATTCTATCCAGAGCTAAAGACGAAGGACATGATGAAGGAGGAAAAAGTCAAAGGTCGGAGGTCGACACCGGAACTCGCGATATTACCGATTTTTCAGAGATAGTCGAAGAAAAGCAGGATGAAGAGGACCCGGAGGAGTCCGAGAGTGATATCCTTCTTGTAGGTAAACCTAAACGTGAAGGGAGAATCAGGGATGAGATAGTGGAGGGCGTAATCATACTGGACAACGTTGAAGAACCTGAGGAAGACGACCGTTACAACTACTACGATATCCCGGCACCAGTGATCGTGGAGCCGGAACCAAAGAAAACTGCCCCCCCGAAGAGCAGGACCGGACGGAAGCCCAGGGAGCCGGATCACCGGAAGAGAGATACCCTCATCGCCGTTGGAGTGATGCTGCTACTGCTTGTGGCCGGTATCGAGATATTGAAACCTGACTTCATAAATTGGATCGATTTTGGTTGGTCCAATGGGGACAATACAGACCCTGGTAAACCAAAGATATCAATCACGGCACCGACAGACGACGCCATTTTTCAGGCGGGAGAACTCATAACGTTTACGGCTATAGTTGATTTTCCTGGCGGCAAGATAGACAATTCTGAATGGGACTTCGGGGATCTCAGCATTGCAAAGGGCATGTCCGCTAAGCACTTCTACACTCCCGGCAGTGATCAGAATTACCAAGTGAAATTCGCAGTTAAGGTCAGTACGGGAGAAACCTACGAGGAGAAGGTATCGGTAAGGGTGAGCCCCATGACGGTAGTACTGCCAGAGAAAAAGGATGGGCTTGCTGCCACATATTCTCTGGTATCCACGGTCTTGTTCCAGGACCCTGAAGGAATTAATATGTTCTCAGACGAGACAAATGACATCTCGGTCACAAAAGTGGAGCTTCAGGGTACAGGTACGCAAGAGATCGAATACGACCTACCCGGTGAAGAGGTGGACGACGGATTCCTACAAAAGCACACTGTATACTCGAGAGAGGTCAATATCGCACAGAGCCTCAAGGGAAATGCTACCATCGAGTACTCGAACATTTTCGGGCAGAACCAGGAAATGAATATGCACCTTTCGGGAAAAACAGACATGGATAATACGAACAACTACGACCTCACCACCAACGAGCTGGTAGAGAGCGAGCTTAAGAGCTCTCTCGAATTGTACTCGGAACTGGACGAGGATACACCGTATAGCATGGTTGATGATATTACAAATTATCAGGACCTCTCAGCACCGTCCATGAATATAGATCTCACTGAAATTAGGGAAAACCGAACCTTTCGTTTGGGGGATGGGGAGCCTGGAGGGATGGGAAATCTTCATTATATGTGGAGCATAAAAAGTATCGACAATGTAATCGGTATTCCAGCGTTCTTGGTCGACGTGAGGATGGACCGCGATCTGCTTAACTCTTACGGTATAACCGACCACACAATACATTTATGGATTGCGGACGGAAAAGCCCTTCCCCTGAAATACGATGTGAAGATAGTCCAGCAGGATGGAAAGGAGCTGTTCACCCTCACCCTTACCGGGACCATGAAGATACCCTCCTACACACCTGGAGCGGAACTGATCTCGGATCACAGGTGCCTGCGTCAATTCAACGATACCAGCCATCATGCCTCCCGGCGGGACGGGATCGAACCGGGTCTTGTAAATGAATTCAACGAAATGGATAATTTTCCTGCTCCTGGGAATGACACTACGAGTTTTAGAGATTTCACCATCGAAAATGCCATGCAATTGGTGAGTACCGATAGTTCTTTTATCAGCTATGTCACCGAGCACCATGAGGCCTATAGCATTGACACCAGGTGCAATGTCACTGGTGGAAGAACTCAATGGAACATCACCTTTGGAGAGAAGGGATCCGACTCGGCCGTCAATTTTCTCGTTTATGACGACGGAGGGGTCTCTTCCAGCGCGGTAAAGGTCAGCGAAGTGAACCTCGATACGGGTGATATTGGAGAGATATTGAGCTATGGCGGCAGTTTATACGTTTTCCAGGAGCATGCCGGTATCAGGGATATTTACTTCCCGAACGGGAAGCTCGATCTCACCGAGACCATGGCTGGAGCCGGAACCCGGCTGCCCACGCTGTCTGTAGAGGCATTTTATACCGGTAATGTAAACAACCTCGACTTCGGTTTCTTCCTTTCGTCAGGCTCGACAACGGGTCAAGCCTCCGTTGATCGCATGGCGGTTCTGAACGGGAGGACTGGGCAGATACTATATATAATGGATCATCTGGAAACCATGCCGACTTTGGATACGGCACTATTGATATGATATTTACATTTCGCAATTTACCACCCAATGATATGGGAGAGAACGGATGACGAAAACCAATTTGACTGAAAAATACAGGCCCCATACATTTGGGGATATAGTTGGCAATACAAAGATAAAAGCAGAATTGAAGGCATGGGCCCAGACCTGGAAAAGGATTGCACCGGCTTGGAAAGGTTTTAATTCGCTTGACAAGAACAACGAGCTCATCAGGGGCGAGAGGGGATTCCGGCCCGCCATGGTTATGGAAGGGCCGCCGGGAGTGGGGAAGACCACCTGTGCCCACGCCCTTGCAGCGGATATGGGGTGGGATGTCATCGAACTGAACGCATCGGATGCCAGGAACCGGACCAGGATCAGGGAAGTTGTGACGAGAGGTGCTCTGAATCAGGTTCTCAGCTTCGACGATGACGGATCGTTCAAGAGCTATCAAGACGGTACCATGACCCTGATAATCCTTGATGAGGCCGATAATCTCTATGATCGTAGTGGGGACGATGGGGATGACAAAACGGAGGATTTTTCAGATCGGGGCGGCAAGGACGAGATCATAAAGGCGATACAGCTAACCCGTCATCCGATACTGCTGATCGTGAACAACTGGTACAAGCTCATGGGGCCAAGGGGCGGGGCTCTGCACCAGTGTACCAGGACCGTAAGGTTCCGCGAGCCCACCAAGGAAATGATCAAGAAGGTCTTGGGGCGAATTTTGACAGGAGAGGACGTAAACGCAACTCCCGTCGTTATCGATATTATTGCAGCACGGGCCAAGGGAGATGTTCGGGGAGCCATAAACGACCTTGAGAGCCTTATGATTGGCCGAAGTGAGATCACATCCGAAAATGTTACCACCTTCGATCGGCACAGGGACAAGAAAAAAAAGATATTCGACGTTCTTAAGATCATACTTCTGGAGATGGACATGGGCCGGGCAATAAAGTCTCTGTGGGAAGCGGATGTGGATATGGGGATGGTCCAGGAATGGATTGCTGAGAATATACCCCGGATCTATACCAACAGGGATGAACTTGCCCGGGGAATGGACATGATCTCGAAAGCGGATGTTTTCGAGGGACGCATCAGACGCCGCCAGTATTATCGGTACAGGCGCTATGTCGGCCAGCTGATCACCGGTGGTGTGTGTGTGGCAAAGAAACACAGGCACGGATGGAGCAAGATGCAGTTCCCGGAGCACATCAAGAACATGTCCCGTTCGAAACGAAAACGGCGGGTGCAAAGAACCCTTGCGCGAAAGATATCTCAGAATATCCACGTGTCCCTGGGATATGCAATTACTGTGTTCGTACCTTTCTGGAGAATAATGGCAAAGTCGGATAACCGCCTGGTTTTCAATACCATATACGAAATGGGCCTGGACATGAACGAGTCAGCGGAGTTGATGGACAGGGATAACGTTAAATGGATCTGGAAACAGTATCTTGAATATCAAAAGAAACGAATAAGCGATTCTATTGGAGCCAGCTCGAAAAAGATTAGCGCTGCGGCTTTTGATGACAGGAAGCCTATCTCGGGGCATAAATCGATCGAAGAAACGGCGCAGGTTGAAGTTTTGTCCCGAATTCCCGGAACAGATGGTACTTCAAAACCCATAGTTCCCAAAACGGATGCCGTGGAACCATTAATTCCCAAAATAGATGATTACCCCGAGCCGGAAAGCAGTGATGAGGGAAAGACCAGGAAAAAGGAGAAAAAAGACAACCAGATATCTCTGGACAGCTTTTTCTAAAGCTTTTCCGAACACGTTTTCATCATGAATTCTAATCCCAAAATATTGCGTTTTCGAAGTTATATTTTTCTGAACTTGCTCTTCTTCCAATGGCCCTCTCATACTTTCTGATACCTGCGTTGGCTCGTACCCATCCCCCCCACTCTCCGTCCTCTGTATTTTAAGATTTAAACGATTAATAGTATCTTCGATGTTTCAGTATCTATGATGCACTGAAACCCGGAGGGACTCTAATAGAGGGTGCCCGTTTCACTCCATATAATCAGTATATTATACTTCACTCTCAGAAACTGATGTTTCCTACGGGTGCAGAGGATACTATTTCTTCAAGCATCCTTGATGCATCGAAATTCCTCCGTTGGGAATCTATATGTTTCACATAATATACCTTTCTTTATAATCTTTACTGATGTAGATATTCTTGGATTCATACATAACTCCGATATAAACGTATATGACATCATTGTCGAATAGTAAAGTTGTTTCGGAAACTACATTTATTGTATAATCGAATACGGTAAATTTATAACTTACTCTTGATAGATTGAATGCATATTTATAGGGACGGTGTCCATCGTCCCAGATATAATCAATGTCAAGTAATTTACTATTATTAACAAAAACCTTTACCTTCGTTGTACCATTTCCAAAGTTTGAACCCCCTTGCGTAAAAAGTCTGATAAAGCAATTAGAAGTATTCGATATTGTAATTTTCTCTTGATCGTAATAAATCGTAATATATACGTTACTTATATCTTTATCGATTTGCATTGTTTTTGAAAAAGTTTGTTTTAATGTATCATCGAATATTGTAAATTTATGACTCCCCTTTGATATATGAAACGCATATTTATAAGGAAGAGGTTCATCCTTCCAAACATATGTAACATCAAATAATTTTTCATTGTCCATGTATAAAGTAATCTTAGTCGTCTCTTTTGTTACATTTGATTGACCTTGTGTAAACAATTCAACATTACAATTCGGAATAATAGAATTACCTTTTTCTTTTTCATCATTTATACATCCAAATGTTGGAGTAATCAATAATATTGTAAAAATTATAATTAGTTCCGATCTTATAATCGCACTCTCCTTAAGTCACATGGTTTGATGACGATTCACAAATTTTAGTCCTTTTTGAAAATTTGGATCACTACGATCAGGATGAGGATCACAGCCACCACTATGGTCACCAGGATCATTCCTGTTGTTAGTTCTCCTTCCGCTCCTGAGCTCACTCCCCCAAATATGGGAATTTCCTCCCCATGGCTCCACGTGATGGAAGTCCCGTTCTTTACTGCGGTAATTTTGGTCCCCGAAATAATGTTAACGGAATCGGATAATTCAAACACGGCAATCCCCAGAGAATCCGTCTCCGCTGTATGCTCGATACCCTCAACGGTAAAGCTGACATTTGCTCCGGCAACAATTTTATCCTCACCATCCATTATTGGGCCGATGTTCACCAATTTATTTAGGGATATGATTCCCAGCTCGACATCGGAACCGTTAACTATCACGTTTAGGGCAATCGTCGCATATCCGTCGGCGCTGAAGGTGAGCGTATAGTCAGCATCAATGAGGCTGTCTATGGTGAAATTCCCGCTGATTGCGTTAACGGTAATCTGGGAAAGTCCTATCTTCACCGAGGCCGTAGTTGGCAAAACAGTACCGGTGATCTTGTAATATATTTTAATGGGTACAATTGTGAAATTCACTGTTAAGAGCTCTGTGGTAAATTTCAGTTCTCCGGGGGTATCGACATATCCCGCTGCGCTTGCAACCACAGTCCAGTTGCCCGTGGGAATTCCTATCAGCAGATAGTATCCGGTGGAATTGCTGCTTGCCGTGAGATTATTATATTCTCTTACCGTTTCATTTGTGATGTTCCCGGTTATATTATCCTCCAGCGCCGTATCGGTATAGCTAACCACGATTATACTGGCATTGGCCACGCGATCGCCGTTAGTGGAAAGAATATATCCTTCCAGCTCGCCAGTGGTGTCCGGAGGTATTTCCGGTTCCCACGGCTCCAGTGTGAAGTTTTTCTTAACATTGTTGTAGATGGTCAGCAGCTGAAATTTGAACTTTTCCGAGTCGAAGAATCCGGTGGCATTTACCGTTACAAAATAAGGCTCTTCCACGATGGGCAGGGTCTTTGAATAATACCCCGTGACATTTGTTGTAGTGTTGTAATAATTTGTTATATTTGTATTATTGTCGTAGTAATGGATGATCAGGTCGGCTTCCGGAACGGGCAGGCTGTTGTTTCCCAGCCCCGTCATGACCCAACCGTAAAGCTTTCCCTCGTCCGGAACCTGTAGTATGACATTGAACCCGGTCCCGTTCTCGACAACGGATTCATTGGCTTGGGCATCGGTGACGTTGAAAGTATATGTGTAGTTACCCGGAGTGTCGAAACTCATCAGGTACCAGTACGTAACACCTAAACTGGAATTTATCGCCGGATCAAAATTCATGGCGTGATAACTGCCACCGCCGCTGATTCCTCTCGTTACGTTTGTCATGTCGAACTTTATTCGTACGTCTCCAACATCGCCGTCAGCGTCTGTATAAAGAACAGTGAAATTTATCTGGTCCCCGGTCATGATCACGTCAGCGAGTACTGTGGTATCGTTGAGCGTGGGTGCATCCGCCCTTGTGTTGTAGGGGTCCGCCGTGCTGCCGTGCACGCATAATATCAGTATCGGCAAGATCAGTGAAAGAACAGCAAGTGTCGATATAAATTTTCCATTATTCATTGTCATGTTACACACCTTTTACATTTTTTTGCTAAACTATAGAATCCATATTTATATTTTTTCGGCGATTTTAATAATTTTCCGGGCTCATTAATATGAGCACATACTCGTTTAATAGAATTACTAATCATTAATCGTAATGTGAAACATCCATACCCGCCGTCGTTCTCAGTGCCAGCAGTTCCCTGCACTTCCCCCCTGTATCCACTGTGGGACCGTGACCGATCCCGTCGCACAACGTACTTATCAGAAGCTTGCCCGGCGGGTGCAGATAAAAAGGATACGAGCGGCATACAAAACATCTATCAGAATAGATATTACAGCTACTTTCCATTTCATCATAGCGGGGACATTTTCCATTCACGTCGAAAAAGGGATAATACTCCGCGGTGTGCTCGTCGAAGATAACACTATCGAGAGGTAAATGCTCCTTTAAACGATGAAATTCCTTCCAGGAAAGCTCTATTTGCCAGTCCCGAGTGCAGCACTTTCCGCATCTCAGGCAGGTCCATTTCATACCGGGTGTCACGGGTATGAGTTCCTCCGGTATCTCCTGCCAGTTCCCGCTCTCGTGCACGATCTGGAATTCTTGTCCGTGGATATGCACTGTTTTTTCACAATTAGAGGTCATTAACTAACCACCCTGTTACGGTATTGCCATCCCAAGCCCCCGCCCGATTCCTGCGCTGGCTCTGCCCCACCCCAGAGCCTGCTCGGAATCGTGAGCAATCGCGATAAGAATTGATTAAGTAAGCTTCCATAAGTGGGGTTCAGCTTGTGCCCACTGCGTTCCTGTGCCCATTTCACAACGGAGTGAAACGGGAGCAGGCCCTTTTTCTCTTTATTGGTGCGAGCAGGTTCAGGGCGGGTTTTTTGTAATCCTAATACTTTTTGGCCCGCCCTGGCCAGCGCAGCACCAACCCAAAAAGGCTTAGATCTGGTGAAATGACGGAAAGACCTTCAAAAGCATACCTTCTATTGTCAGCGGTCTCAGCTCTCGACTAACCCTTAAAGCCTCCTTAAGCTTCCTTTCGCTGTCCGCATATAAGGTATAGAGTTTCTGTCCCTTGGCTACCTTGTGTCCCTTCTTCTCGTACAACCAAAGCCCGGCGCCCTTTGACTTCGGCGCACCGGCGGCTCTCACAACCTTCACTATTGATTTGTTGTTAATTGCATCGACATAACCTTCTTTGTCGGATACCACCGTGTGAGTGTACTTGCCCAGCGGAACCGTCTCCGAAGTAATTTCATGGTTACCACCCTGATGCTTGATGATCTCCAAAAGTTTTTCCAGGGCCTTCCCGCTCCGTATGATCTCCTTGGCAGCCTCTTTTCCCTGGCCGGTGGTAGCAACGCCCCCGGCTTCCAGTATCAGACCCGCCAGCGCCGCCGATTTTTCTATAAGCGACGTTCTCACCTTCTTTCCTTCAAGTGCCTCCAGAGCCTCCTTCACCTCCAAGGCCGGTCCTATGGCGGCCCCAACCGGTTGCCCGCCGAACGTGATGGCGCATTCCACCTTGATGCCTATACGGCGCCCGATCTCAATGAAGTCGTTGACGTATCTCCTGGCAATTTCTTCCGTTTCCACCTTGGTCCCGGGTCCCATGGGAAGGTCTATCAGAAGGTACTCGGCACCTCCCGCCTTCTTTTTTGCCATGATCGATGAGATAACCTGTGGGTACGGATCGATGGCAAGAGGATATTCCACCTGTATGATGAGGTCGTCGGCTGGAGCCATGTTCACCGCGCCGCCCCATGCAATAACACCCCCCACTTCCTCGGAGATCCTCTTGATATCCTCTATTGACAGTGTTACATTCGCTATGGTCTCGAGAATGTCAGCAGTACCGCATGCACTGGATATGGCTCTGGAACAGGTCTTGGGTATCATCAATCCCGATGCCGCGACGATGGGTACGACAAGTAACGTTACCTTGTTACCAGGTAGCCCGCCGATGGAATGAAAATCAAAGACCGGCCCCTTGTCGAACTCTATCACATCGCCGGTGTCGATTATGGCTTTCGTCAGGTTCTCGGTCTCATCCAGGGTCATTCCCCTTGTATAACAGGCAACCACGTAAGCGGTCATTTCAATGTCTGAAATGGAACCGGAAACCAGATCCCTTATTATATCGTAAAGCTCGCTTTTAGACAGCTCCTTCCCGTCCATCTTCTTCCGAATATACTCCACGGAATCGGGTTTGGACGTGGGTATGAGCTGTATTTTATCGTCCACGGCCACATCGAGAGCATCATGGGTCTTGCGAAAAGCTCCAATGGTCCCCGGTTCAATGAGTGTGTCCGTGACGTTCACCTTTGCCGTTATGGTCTTCCGCCCTCCCACCACCTTCACGCGGTCCTCCCGGTATACACTGAGGTCCCTCGCATCCTCGATGTTGAGGATTATTTCATACTTTCCAGTGTCCACGTCGATCCTTTTCACGTTGAATTCCTTCAATTTACCACCTGAATTTCATTTCAAACATGATCCGAACCGGGAACATATCCCCATTTATCCAGTGCCTTTTTCAGTTCAATATGATCTTCTGCGTAACTATCGAGGTAAATTCCCTTGTACACCGCATCCACCGCCTGGGACATGGCTCTTGCGCCGCCCAGCACGCCGTCGGGATGCCCTGCCACGCCGCCCCCCGCCTGTATCTGTACGTCCATTCCCGATATCGAAACCAGTTTCTCCACGAGGCCTGGGTGCATCCCACCGGAACATACCGGCATCACTGTTTTTAAGCCGATATCGTTAAAGAGTATGTTACGGGAAGCCATGTCCTCCTCCGGATCTCCGTGCATCTTGCCCACTCCAAAGGTCCCGATATGGAGCCCGTCGCCACCGGAAAGTCGTGAAAGTAATGAAACCACCTCCATTGCCATGCCGTGGTAAGGTGAGCGGGTGAAGGCCCCGTGGAAGGTCCGATGAACGTGAAGGGGCACGCCCAGATCCGCCTCGGCAAGCATCTGAAGTGCGCTGTAACCGGAGGTTAGCACGTCAACCATTATCTGGCTTGCACCATTTTCAACGGCCCTCTCCGCTATCTCCACGATGTCCTTCACGTAGGTGGAAACATTAAGAGCGTGCACAATTCGGTGGCCGGTCTCATCCCGGACCCGATCGATTGCGTCAGCTATGGCTGGAACCCTGTCGTCGATCCTGTTGAAACTCTGGTCAACAAGCGTTTCGTCGTCCTTCGAATTGGTGAGACCCCCTATGCCGCATTTGTAAACGTATTCGGCGGTCTGCTTCGGGTCAAGACCTATCTTCGGTTTCACTATGGTGCCAACCAGAGGTCGATCCGGACGGTCCAGTACCTTGCGGAGACCATTTATGCCGAAATTTGGGCCAGGGAATTTCCTTATAACGCTGTCGGGAAAAAGACAACTCAAAAGTCGCACGTTCTTTAGCTCCAGCAGGCCGTAGAGATTGCCGGCGATCACCGAGAGTATCTGTGGAATATGACCTACTTCTATGGAGAATTCCTCCAAGGGGTAATTGACAGTGGTCCGGGCCACATTGAGTATTTGCCCGTCAACCGTTTTCTTTCCAAGGTCTTCTATCTCGGTCACCCTGGCAGCAAGTCTCTCGAAAATGTCGTCTGACAGGGTGGATGCCTTCGTCCATGTCCCGGTTGACTGCTCGGCCGCTATTGCATTGGCGGCATTCACTATGGGAAGATCCGTCTCCAAATAGTACTGACACGTTACGTACTGATTTTTGTCGAGTTCCTCCCCCAAACTCAGATATTTCAGATCACCATATCGCATGTTTTATTCCTCCAGATCCGGATATTCTAGCTATAAAACCAGTTGTCCGGTATAAGTTAATAAGTAGTATGAAGCTTAATAAATAGCTCGTATTTGAAATATTGCATGGAGTATTCTGCTAAACCCAATAATAACTGAAAAAAGTCGTGCCAGTAGTTCTGGGAAATTCCATGGAAAGAGGAAGTGTTTTCCCCCAGCAACAGGAAAATCCCGGGCAATACAAATAGCCTTAAATAATATAATATATTCATCCGGTGGAACTGATCTCGTATGAAGTAAGTCAATTATGATTCCAATCAAGGTGAGACTGCTAGCATGGAAGAACTGGATAAAAAAACCAGAAAGACAATTCTTATCGCCCAGAAAAATGAGATTACAGAATATCATATTTACCGAAAACTGGCTCGCTCGATGAAGGGTCCTTACAACAAAATTATTTTGAACCGCGTGGCAAAAGACGAATTACGCCATTATCATCTCTGGAAAGAATATACTGGAGTGGCAGTCAAACCAAGCAAGTTCAATATTTGGAAATACTTTATGATCTCCAGGATATTCGGCATTACTTTCGGAATCAAAATGATGGAAAGGGGAGAGGTAAGTGCCCAGGCCGCGTACACACAAATATGCAAGAATATGCCTGAAACCGAATGTATCCTGAATGACGAAGAAGAACACGAAAAAAAATTGATCGAAATGATCGACGATGACCGGCTCAAGTATACCGGCTCCATCGTGAGGGGCCTAAATGACGCTCTCGTTGAGCTTACCGGCGCCCTTGCCGGATTCACATTCGCCTTCGGAAACCCGAAACTGATAGCTATCATCGGGCTGATCACGGGAATTTCCGGATGTCTATCAATGGGTACTTCCGAATATCTTGCATGCAAATCGGAGGATTGCATAAAACATCCCGTAAAGGCATCGGCCTACAGTGCATCGGCATTCCTGCTGACCGTTATGTTCCTCATTGCGCCTTACTTTTTTCTGGACAACGCGTATTATTCATTACCAATAACAATTATGATCGCGATCTTGTTGATATACGTGTTTAATTTCTACATATCCGTTGCCAGGGATCTTTCATTAAAAAAGAGATTTTTTGAGATGACGGGCATCAGTCTGGGAATCGCCGCGTTAACCTTTGGAATAGGATTGTTGGTCCGATACTTCTTCAATATCGATTTTTAATTTTGTGGCGTACAAGAAATTACCGATCGGCGTAAAATGAGATTTTCAGGAACAAGCGCACAAGGGCCGACCACGTTTTATCCATATACGCCGAAAATCGATCATAAAACCCGAAGGACCCGCAAAACCTATGAATATCAATAGAGACCGATGATGAGATTCAATATCGAGATCACCAACGGTATTCCCACAATGGTCGCAAATCTGGAAACGATGGAGAGGTTGAAGGGCCAGACCGGCATGTTCTCAACTCGTGTATAAAGGGAATTGATCCGCTCGATATTATCATGAGCGTTCCTTGCGTCCGAATCGAATGTCTCCACGTCCGATTCCAGTTTGTTCTTCAGTTTATCGAAATTGAGAGTAAATTCCCGCAGGAGCCGGTCGTATTCGTCATGTTTCGCCTTCTTCATGGCCTCGTGGGCTCCCAGTAATGGAAGAAAGAAAAGTAAAGTACCGCCTGCAATCATCAGGAGGATCGAAATATAATAATTTAGTGAGTTGTCTCCCCTAAGGAACGGAAAGACGACTATGGCCAGAATGGGAGGTATCAGTATATAGTCCATGTATATGGAAAGCCGGCCGAATGTTGTAAGTGAACCGGCCTTTCCCGGTGAAAAGGGAATGATGTTGAAAAGCCCGTTTCGGGTCAGTATCCTGCATATGTGCTTCATGGCTAATACGATCCTGAAAAGATAGATCAACAGCCATGGAACGAAATATCCGAAAACTGCTAAAACGCAGAGTGCGTAGGCTGTGAATCCCAGGGGATTGTTACTGTTGGCCCAGTAATCCCGAACGGGAGAGTACCAGATCCTCGGATAGAGTATCAAGAATACGCAACCATACCCGCCGAACTTGATGGAATACTCCATTGCTTTGCCGAGTTTCAACCGGGGGTATGTATTGTCCATTTGCAGGTATGTTCTGATAAAAAGTAATATTCTTCTGAATTCCCTTTCCACCCTGGAAAATTCCTCGTCCTTTCTTTTCTTACTTTTCCTTAAGGCGCGACGCAACGAATAAAATGCTGGCTGTACGTTATCCAGAACATATTTTTTGAAGATAAAGAATACAGCGCTTATCACAATTAGTGTGAAAAATATGAATGAATCCTCTAAAAGACCGGTCCCTTCACCGTATATTACCAGGGTTCCATCAAAGAATGAACCTACAAGGAATAGAACGAAAAAGAAAAGTCCGAAAAAGACGAATGAAGGGACGAAACCATTGTTTTTTCTCTCGCCAGCACCGTAGAGTAACCTGAGTCCCACGGTCTCTTCGTAGATCTCAGCCAGGGGTTCCTCCATCTCGATATCATCCCCCGGGTCGAATCTTTTCAGCTCTTCGTCCATATTATGATGCTTGTTTGCCTTTGCGGACTGTTTTGCCCCGTAGACCGAGAAACAAAGTAAACCGATTATTATAAAAAGCAGCCCGGCAAAATTTACCAGCGAGACACCTGGAATAATATAGGAATCGTGCCAATCCATGTCGGGGTTGAACTGATATATGCTCATGTCCGAAACGATGTGGAAATATTTGGTATCAGGCTCCTTTACGATCCGATCCACGCCACCGCCGAAGACATCATCGTTAAGTCTTCGCTGAGTCCTTTCCGGTAATAATTCCATCTTTCCGCCTTGGTACCTGAACATAGAAATATTACCCACCGGAGTAACACCGGCAATTATCGAAAAACCCTCCGTTCGGGACCATGCCATATGGGAAAAATTTACTTTATGCCCAGTAATGTTTTCCTCGATTAATACCAATCCCTTTGTATTTATAAAGGAACTATCGGAGATGATTGTGTATCTGCCGTCATCCCCAATGACGAGAAGTTCGTCATGATCCGGCGCAGGCCCTATGTCTGCGATCCAATACGTGCTGCCTATAAAATCATAAAAGACCTTCTCGTTCATGTGATATGCATATAACTTGTCAGCCGACAGTAAAAAACAGTATTCCTTGAAAACTATAACCTTTTTGAAATTTATATCGTTCAATCCGTCATGATCCGTCTCATCCGTTACGGTATCCCGAACCTGCTCGTCGCCATGGTCATATTCGAGAAATGTACCCCTCTCACCGGCAAGGAGTGCCTGAGCTCCGTTTGGCTTCCAGCATATGCTGTTGATGTCGAAAATTGCGGTGCCGGATATGTATTCCACATCACCGTCTTCGTACTTCAACAGAGTTCCCTCGTCACCTCCGATAAGGGCATATTGTCCACTTGGATGCCAGCTCACGCAGTTAAATGATGAAATTTTATCGGTATAGAAAATCTCCTTGTACCCATCATCACTGAATTCATAAATAGTTGCCGAATCCGTTCTTTCATTGGTACCAACTGCCAGAGCCAACCCGCCGGAAGGTCTCCATGCCATGTCTTTTATAAAGAAATTTTCCGATGATGCGACCTTCCTAATGGGATTTACGAGAGTATCCGGCTCCAGACAGCCCGAGGAGAATACCGCCAGAAGCGCCAAGAAAAGCACCGGTATCAATATATTTATTTTCAACACTCTTTCACCTATGGGGATGGTCTAACATAACATTTCCATAGAAAACTATCCTATGTTAATTTTTTTCCCTGAATTAACACTGTGCAAGGGTCAAGAACCGCAAGCCCCTTTTTTTCATTGTCTATAAAGTATGAACCCTCATCTTTTTTGCCATCTTGAAACCACATTTCTCTTCTTTTTTTGGGCTGCTTTTTCCAAA
>JASLWR010000047.1 GCA_030740765.1 Thermoplasmatota archaeon | reverse complement strand
AGACCAATCCGTTATTTGCCAGGTAGAATTTGCAAATAGATTAAAAAGGGAAGGATTGATTCCACGGTCCGGAGGTGGATAAATGGTTACGAATACAATATTCCTGCCATGTCCGAATTGCAAGGAAGGATTTCTATTACCCTTCTCTCGGGGTGAGGACATCTTTGAGATCTGGAAATGTTCACACTGTCTTCATACGATCCACAAGAGAGATTAAGGGGTAAAAAACCGGAAAAGGCGATTACGGCGGGGTAACGCCCCCGAAGACGCAGAGCAATCTTTATTGCTCGCAGTGAAACGGGCTCCTGAAAGGTGTTGCGTAGGAAACGTGCGCCGTGAGGGTCATCGGGATTTTCACCATTGACAATATATACCTTCCACGTAATATCATACAATCGATGATCTTTTTCGTTAAGTACGTCCGTAATACGCGCACCCATTTCACCTTTCTCTGCATTATTTCACTTTTGGTTCTTTCGACCTGGATCTCGATCATCGAGGGCGAACCGGTATCCACTCCACAATCCATAAATTCCTCCAGCGGCGCTACCACCAGGGATACTCCAACTCAATATGGTTTTTTTAACTATGATTCCATGGTAGATATGCTGAATGGTTTCGAAGCGGATTACCCGAATCTCGTGGACCTTTCCACAGCGCAGGAGACATATTCGTTACCAGACTGCCAGGATGGTTACAAGACATTTGTGTTAAAGATAAGTAATGAATCGAAGGTTTCCGCCGCGACTCCCGAGGTCCTCTTCCTTGGCGGTATTCACGGCGACGAGAAGATATCCGTTTCTGCCGCTATGTACCTGGCCAAATTCCTGGTGGAGAACTATCACGATGACGAATATATAAGATATCTTGTCGACAACCGGGAGATCTACATAATGCCTTGCCTCAATCCCTACGGTCTCGAGAACGGACAACGTACGGATGGGGATGGAGAAGACATTAACCGGGATTTCTCCTTTGACAAGTCCGGCATACCCTACACCAGCGTGGGTGCCAGGGCGGTGCATGAGCTAATGCGCGAACACCTTTTCATATCGGCCGTTAACTGGCACTCAGGGACAGAGGCCATTGGTTACGCGTGGGGTTGCGAGGCCCACGATACCGCTACCGATGAATCTCCCGATGATTCGGCCTTTTACAGCCAGGCTCGGGGTATGCGTAGCTTTGCTGGGGATTTCAAAGGTTTTTATCCCACAGGTAGGAATAACCAAGTTATCTATTATGCACGGGGCGCCTTTTCCGATTATGCATACGCTGCTTCATGGGATAGCGAAAACAGCGATACGGACTGGCCCACCGGGGGATGCCGGGCCCTTGGTTACACTGTGGAGATATCCAATTCCAATGATCCTGAGGTCGGAACACTGGGTACGGATGAATTTATTTATTACCCCGGTGCTACCGGGGATGGGTACATTCCGAAGAATATTCGCCTGGCACTCTACCAGATAGATACGGCCTCTCCATATGTGGCCGAACCGGCGGGGTACGAACCCCCAGAATTCGGCGATCCCACCGGCACAACGAAAGTGAAATGGGTGGTAGGGGGATGCGAGAGGGTAGACTCAGCTGAAATCATCGCATCGGAGATCCCAGACGTAATAAATAATACACGATGGCGTTCACCAATTCTCACCGGAAACAGCAGTTGGGAAGAATTTGAATCAGGTGGAAATCCTTTGACCATGAAGGATTTCGAGCTGGAATTGCCGATTCCCCCGGAGCCGGGGACCTATTATTATCAGATCCGGACATCGGTGGACGGTCATCTCACCCATCAGTCGAACCCCACTCCGTTCGTATCTCCCCAGAGCCTCTATGCGAAAATGAGAACAAGAGATAACGAGATAATCAGAAATGGAGCTTCGGAATTACACTGCAGCAGTAACTACTACAGTGAAATATACGAGGTGGTAGTGAACAGCTCCGTCATTCTCGACCCCTTACCAGATTTCATTGAGGCAGGTGCTTCTCTCGAGATTGGGTGGCAGACCAGCGTCAAAAGCGTCGTGAATCGCAGTTATATCGCTTGGGGTGAAACTGATCCTGGTATTTCGCCGGATTATATTGTGAACGGTACTTTGATCGGGGACGACCGATATGAAGCAAACATTATTCTGCCTGATCGATGGGGCAAATTCCATTTCAGAGCAGTGGCGATTGATCATGAAGGGAACGTTTTCCATTCAATAGTTTCAACAGTAAGCACCTGGCCCTCTGTGGAGGTCACATCACTACCAAACGAAACACTGAGGGGTGACACCATCAATATAAGCTGGAGCGTGCTGCACGCTAACACGGTGGATTCCTCCTATGTTTTCGCGGCCTATTCCGGGGATATATGGAACGATTCACTGGTGAGTGGCGGACCCTTCTCGGGGGATCGAACCGACTATACAGGAACTATAAAAATCCCCAATGCCACGGGATTGCTACGAGTGGGTGTAAGTGCCAGGGTGGATTCGCGCCCCGAGGTAATTTATTCAAAGATCGAGACCATACGGGTCCTTGACTTCTTTTCAATAAGCGGTACCACCCTGCACTACACCGGTGAATTCACGCAAACATTGGATATCTCGAACGTCACAGTGTCGCACTCGGGATTGCCATTGGATTTACTGGGGCCCCAAGAGCTTTCGATCTATTCTTATACCATAATCGATGCTTGGGCTAATGACACCAACATCGCGGGGAACATGTCCTTCGACGCCGTCACATCGGTATGGAGTGCCGTCGGAATAAACGTTTCATATCTTATTGAGGGAAATTATTTCGTAAGTTTGAATTTCCGTTACGGCAGCATCAACATTTCGAATCTATTGGACGGAGATTCATCGTTTAACATAGACCATACGGTCTCCATTTCAAATCTAAATTTTACTTTTAGAAGCAACCTTGCCTTGAAATTGGAAAACCTCAAAATAGTAAGCTCGAATCCCTCTTGCTCTCCCCTGCCACTTTCGTGTTTTGTGAACAGCAGTCTTGAACTGTTCTATGATTCCAACGGGACGTCCGTATTGAACATATTCGGCATAATAAATTACGATCCGGCCACTCAGACCTGGTCTTCCTCCGAAATTGATCTTGGAGCTGCCATGCCCGGTAAATATTATTTTATTCTAAGGGTCGATACCATATTCGAAAATACCACAATTTTCGGAGATCGCTTTAGCATCGTGATTCCCGATCTAGCAGGACCTGCGGAGATTTCCGTCTCCAAACTTTCCTACGCCGACGGTCTAGTCCCGATACTGGAGATAGGTGGCATCCTGATCGAATTTCCAGACCAAATTTCCAGTGGACCCTATTTGGATTATCTTCATAATTCCCGGATCGTTTTCATTTTATCCTCGGCGGATTACGACGAATCCCGGACGTACTATCCGGTTGGATTTGCTGATCCGGGCGAAATTGATTTCAATCTGTCCAGTCTCCCCTCCGGAACCTATCAGCTTAGTGGATATTTTTCATCAAAGGTGGTATTTCCCCTTGGCGGCTCATTGGTCTTGGACGCGGCTTACATCTATCCCTTACCCATAACAGTGGTTCATCGATACTGGTTTGGAGATTCGGTCAACGTTACAGTAAGACAAGGAAAAGAATCTGTGGGATTCCCCTCAATGGACGTTGGAGGGATACAGTTGTTCAGTACCTGGGATCATGATTTCCATAAAATAATTACGGTACGTGCCTCCGTGATGAGGGAAGCGGAGGAGTTATTCAATACGACTCTTTTCTTCAATGAAGAATCCGGATACTGGGAGCTTTTCAACATGGATATTTCAACACTGGAACCCGGTGAATATAAAATCCGTTTCCACGGGCAAATTGATAACTTAACTTTTACAAGCGGTAAATTATTAGATAACAGTTCCCGGTTCACAATAAATTCTGAAGGACTTGGAGAAGGCATCTCTTCTTATCGGATCGGTCTATGGATGGGGGTCGTGGTGTTTACGCTAATTGTTATTGCCATCTTTGCGGTTCTACTCCATCGTAGAACAAATCAAAACAATATAGAAAAATTTGAAGACCCGCCACTTCCCAGGACTAATGACGAAATCCCAGATTTCAATAATAAAAAACAGGAAATCGAAAAGCAGAAAAGAATCTAATGAACGGTTTAAAAAAATTTACATTTTCGGTAGATAACACTCGAGGAAACTGAAAAGGGATTGTGTAATATCGCTTTTGGACTGCTCGTCAAGTTCCTCATAATCCTTTAATATCTGAAAGATGGGGGTGCCAAGGGTCTTGATTATTACCAGATTATCCCGCATGGGATTAACGTTGCTGAGTGCGTGACTCTCGTTACCCATTATCTTGTAATCGTTTATGGCTTCCTTCATCAACATAAGGTTCATCTGCCGGGTGCCCAGATGGAAATATGCTTTCTTCTTGATACGAACAATGGGATGAAGTAATTCCCGCTGGTCCGTGAACTTGAATGGACTCTGGTCCATGGATAGCATCTTAGACAGGTTATCGAGAGTGTGTAGAAAGGCTTCCTCATGGCTGGTATAATTGCCTCTAAGGAACAATTCCTTGGAGTCGGTGACCTTGATCTTACCTTCTTCATCGGGTTGGTAAGGTATTTCCTGAGGAGGTGCGCCCCATTGGCCCTGCCCGTCGTCGGGATATCCCGATCCCGGTGTGGGGCCGAACTGTTGTTGGGGGTCATAGCCATGCATTGGCTGCTGTCCGTAAGGATTTCCCGCTTGAGGTTGGGGATTGTATCCTGCCATCTGGGGATCATAACCTGGTCCGGGCTGCTGCATTCGTGGGTCAAAACCAGGCGCCGGCTGTTGCATTCGGGGATCATAACCTGCGTTGGACTGCTGTGGGAATTGATTTTGTGGGTTATGGCCCTGCTGGTTTCGCGGGTCGTATCCCTGGCCGGGGGCCTGTCCCATGGGATTCGAAGGGGGATTTCCCTGCATCTGCATCTGTGCTGCCTGACCATAAGGATCCTGAACAGCCGGTGTTCCGAACTGGTGCGGATTCTGCTGAAAATTTTCCTGTGGCGCGCAGTCCCGGGCAGGAGGTTGATTTATAGGGGCGTATTGTTGTTCGACGATCTGAGGCGGGGCGGAATATTGCATTGCCTCCAGAGGGTTTTGCGCAGGGACCGGTTGAGGAGCTTGTTTTGCAGGGTCCATTTTAAATACGTAAAATACGAGATCATTGTATATGTTTGAAGAAAAGGAAGGATCGTCCACCTCTACCAACATTTCAGCGCCAAGTTTAAGTGAGTATGCCTTAGCAGCCCTTCGAATCCTATCGGTATCCCAGTTCTTGTCGAACTCGAAGGGAGGCTCCATCTCGAACCAACCCTGCTGTGCAAGTATCTGGAAGAAGGAATCCTTCTCATAGCGGTTGACAAGCCTGAACTCGAATTTTTTTTCGTCCTTCTTTTTTCCAAACCAACCCATTTCCTATCACCGAATCATGAAATACTCGTTGTCATAGCGAGCATGAATGGGGAATAACGCAAGGTGTTAACGAAATTCTCCACAAGAGCACATGTTCAATTTAACTATCCCATACATCAATCCCTGACGTCAGATTGTAACGATGAACCAGTATTTAACCTTTTTATCTAATATTTCCCGGAATTACCTACTTATTTTTAGGGCAAACATCCCTTTGGGTCACTAATATATCACTTTGTCAGCTTCCCTTTCCAGAAGTTTCAATTCTTGCTCTTGGAATGTTGCCGGACTCAGGGGAAGAAGCAGGGTTCCCTTTGCCATGGAGACCATATCTCCCGATGCCTGCAACAGTTTGAGTATGGAACTGAATGTATTATGTGTGATAAGGTATTCCACTCCGTCAAGTAGTATAATTTTTTTAACTCCGTTGTCTTTCAGGTGTTTTCGGAAGGCGAAACGCAGTTTTTCGGTATCCGTCGGCCTAAGCGCGTGTTCCTCGGGAACGTTGGTAAGCCATAGATATGGTACGTTCCTGAGATCGTATTTCTGAATGATCTTATTGGGATACTCTCTTGTTATGTACATTCCGCTGTAACCACGATTGATCATCTGCTTGAATATATTGAAGGCTCTCGCCGGCGTGGATTCCTCAAAGAGATAGATGTATCCCTTGCCTGCCTCCACAGTCATGGTATCTTTTTCAATATCCATCTTCGGGGGTTTTTTCTTCTTCTCCTTCTTTTTCTCTGGGTAGGCATCATAGTAGTCCGAGTAATAATCGCTATACTTGTCATACAGCATGAAATCCGTTGTAAGGCCCGCTGGGTGATATTCAGGAGCTTCCTTGTCCTCGGGCATCCATAAAGGTATTGTGAACTCATCTTTATCAGACCCATAAGGCGCTGGGAGTTTTAGGATATTCGTGGGTTCCCTGATACGGTAACGCCCGTCCCTTCCGATCTTGAGAACGCTATCGTCCACTGGGGGGGGTATCTTCTCTTCTTTCCATTTAACCCGGAGATCCACCTCGTCCATGAACATGTAGTTCAATAATGCAAGGTTCACCTCGTTGTGCGAGTAAAGTGTCACTATAAGAAGGAATATTCCCTTTTCAGTGGGGGATGGTTTGATGACGACCTCGAGACCATACTCGTAGGAAGTACTCTTCGAAGTAAAGTGCAATATGATGGATTTTTTATCCCGTTCCATATCCAATGCCTTGAAACCTCTATTTTTCGTTATGTCCTGAATTACAGGAATAAGATGTTGGGGAAGAAGGGATGAAAATCTTTCCGAAACCAGCTTGGTCTTGTTCAGGATGAATTTGTCCCAAGTAGCATTGCTAATGTCCAACGGCGACATCTTTGGCCATACATTGTTAAGGGTGAATTTCTTCAGGAACAATTCCTTCTTTTCACCGTTGGTGATGTAACTCATTTGGCATTTTCCCGAAGCCCTGCCCTCCTGGGAAGTGGGTATGAATCTTATGGCAAAGGTTTTCGCAGTATATTCTTTCAATATTTGTTGTGTTATTGGGCTTTTCCTGATGTTGAATATGGGATCGTCCAACTCAGTTTCTATGACGAGGTCTTGAATTGGTGAATCAGTGGCGTTCTCAACCTGAACGAGGAGTATGGCCACGCCTTTCCTTGATGTTAGGTTCGATTTGACCACCATTTTCTTTTCTACGGCAAAGGGTCGAAAATCTTTGATAATCTCGGTCTTTTTCGACTTGGTGTTCTCTTCCATCCACTCATCCTCGCCGGAGTCGGACGACTCCACAGGGCGAATCTCCTTTTGTGACTCGTATAGCTTTTCAAGCGTGTCGATGAGTGTGAAGCGAATATCGCAATCCTTTTCCTCTTCATCCACTAATACTTCGTTCTCTTTCAGCGAGCGGAATCCCTTCTCGGCTGCATTCAGGTCCTGGGGTCTTCCGGCGGTATTCTTTGTCCAGAGCAGCTTACCGTTCTTGTCGAACATAAAAAGATTGAACTTATCGGTTCCTACGAGAAGACATTCACCCCAATCATCGGAACAAATGGTAAGTATCCTCTCGTTGATATTTACAGCCCATTCAAAAGTTGAATTCGCATTTATACTGAGTAAGGTCATGTTCCTCAATGCAACCTTCACTCCCCTTCCATTGTAAATGAACTGTTTTATCCCACTTTGAAAAGTGAGATCATAGTAACTTTCGTCTTCAGGGTCGAATATATGTATTACTGAGTTCTTTCCACCACAGGAATCCACAAAGCCTGTAAATCCTCTGCTAATACTAATAATATCGATCTTACCTTTGAGGTCGATCTTTCCTTTCTTGACGAGTTTTCGGCCGGCTGTGTCAATTATGTAAACGTAACCTCTTTTCGTAACTGAGATTATCACATGTTTTTGAAAGAAAGCATATACTGGATTCTTCCATGCTTCGAGCCGCTTGGAAGAAAGTATGTTCCCCTTACCGTCGTACAGGATGATCTGGGAATCGGAAGTACCTGCCAGGCACATGTCGGAAAATCTATTCACCGACAGGGATGATATTTTTACATTAACGGTCTTGCTCCAAAGAAGTTTCCCCTCTGTATTCATACACCCGATGGAATCGGGCCTCCTTTTTCCCACACTGTAAACATATATCTTATGATACGCGGGCGAGAGAGCTATTAAACTGACCTGATCTTTTGTGGAAACTTCCCAGAGGACGTCTCCTATCTTATTTATGCACATCAGGCTCGGGTTGGGATATCCCAGAGCCACATATGCCCTATTGAATTCGGTATCGTATTTAACATGCCAGATTGCCCGAGGAGAAATAACCGTCATAACAGCACCATTTTAATAATGTCGAGAATGTCTACTGAATGAAATATTTTATGTTTTTTTGTTCTTTTTCATCATTTTCAGCGGGAGAATCGGCTCAAATGTAATCGTCTTAACATATTTGAGATTTTTCCCTTCCTTTTCTGCTTAATATTATCGATGTAATTCGATTTAGGCCAAAAGGATAATTTGAGACTAAAAACTCGTATATATCGGATGGGTCAATCCAATCATTTTCTCTTGGCTAATTGACTATATTACACATGCAAGAGTAATATATAAAAGGAGGAAATGATGTTAGGGAGTGTCTTATCCCTTGGCAATAATATGAAGCTATATCCGCAGGAATCCTCTTCGGTAACCCCCACCGTTTGGTGGGGGCGGAGAAGAGGAAGCAGATTCCTGCGTTTCCGAGGATGAAACCCACAGATTCATCTGTGGGTGATTCATGTTATTGAAAAATTATGTTCATTGATTATCTGGGAGGAAATCCTATGAAATTTGAACCGAATGGCGTCAACCCGGCCCTGGTAACCCCTTTCCACAAGGACGAGGGGATTAACGAGGACGGTTTCAGGGCGCTCATAAGAAGCGTGATCTCCCATGTGGACGGGATAGTGCCGTGCGGCACAACCGGTGAGTTCGTATATCTTTCAATGGCCGAGCGAAAGAAGCTATTCGAGATAGCGGTGGACGAAGCCAATGGCAAGGTTCCGGTCATTGCTGGCACCGGAGCCTGTTCGACCCGGCAAGCCGTGGAGCTGACAGGCTTTGCCCATGATATCGGTGCTTCGGCAGCTCTGATAGTCGGTCCGTATTATCTCACTCCCTCCGATAAAGGGTTCTATCAACATTATCGAACAATTGCGGACTCGTGCCCCATACCCATATTAATGTATAATATCCCGCAGGTCACCGGCTCATTTATACCCACCAGGGTAATTGAGGATCTTTCCGGAATACAAAATATCGTTGGTTTGAAGGATTCGTCCGGCGACCTTACTTACACGATGGAAATACTGGATCGTGTACGTGACAGGATAAATGTCATGATCGGACACGACGAGGTGGTACTTCCGGCGCTGGCGGCGGGCTGCTCGGGAATGATACTGGCAAGCGCCCAGGTATTCCCGGATATTTGGCAGCGCGTCTATAAGGCTGTGAGGGACAACGACCTTGGAACCGCGAGAGAACTACAGATGAAGGTGCAAAAACTCACTCGAATGTACTGCCGGATGGGAGGTTCGGTTCCCCTAAAGGCATCTCTCCGAATGATGGGAATACCCGCGGGCCGTGCCAGGAGACCGCTGATGGAGGGTGGCTCGATTCTTCACGAGGATATTGCCGAGATCAGGGTCGAACTTGAGAAATTGGGCAAGATCCCAAGGGACGAGACCGGGATGGGATTTTCGATCGTACCCATTGGGGAAAGCTTGGGAGACCTTGGCCTAAGTGCCGAGGATCTGGCTGGCAAAGAATATCCCCATGCAAGCAGCGTGGTGGAAGCGGGCAACGAAAAGGTCTCCGTCCACATGGTGGCCGGGAACAAGGAGGGAAAACTGGGACGCCTTTTCGCATATCAGCTTACCTATCCAAGGCACGGCTATGAAGCATTGACCACGATATTGGAACCAAATCTGGCAGTACGTCCTTCCACTTTGATAATACCCGGCGTGAAACAGAAGAACCTGAGACAGGCCAATATGATATTCGGGCCGGTCCAGTCCGCCTGTGCCAAAGCCATCGCAGACAGTGTTGAACTAGGGGTTATCCCGGAGAGTCAGACCGAAAGTGTTGTTATGATCGCCAAGGTTTTTTTGTCTCCGCGGGCTTCGGCGAGAGAGATCATCTACAAGAACAGCTATTCCGCCTTCATAACTGCCCTTAAAGAATTATTTTCCGTGGGGGGTGGTGAATAAATGACGAGAACCAAGTGGTTGAAAGGCGTTTTTCCCGCATTGGTCACGCCCTTCGATGAACGGGAGAAAATCGATGAAGAGGCATTTCGATCTCTTATCAGGCATCTTTCCGCAGACGTGACCGGCTTCGTTCCCTGCGGGACCACGGGGGAGTTCATGTACCTGAACGAGAAGGAGAAACGGAATGTTCTGGATATTGCAGTTGACGAGGTGGGTGGAAAAAAGCCGGTGATCGCAGGGACCGGCTGCCCCAGCACGAAGGAGACGCTGGAATTGACCCGCTATGCCAAGGACATCGGGGCCACGGCGGCCCTGGTGGCATCCCCGTTCTATTTCAAGCCCAGCTTCAACGAACTGTACGAACACTATGAAAGGTTGAACGAACTGGACTTTCCGCTTATCATGTATAATATTCCACAGTGCACGGGTACACATAAGAAATGGTGGACCGCCGAGGGGATCGCAATGCTGGACAACGTCATCGGCATAAAGGATTCCAGCGGTGATTTTCCCTTCCTGATGGCCTTGTTCGAGAAGGTACGGGACCGGATTTCTATTATATGTGGGCACGACGAGATCGGGATGCCTGCCCTGGCCGCCGGGGCTGACGGGCTGATCCTGGCCAGTGCAAACCTGATCCCTGACATCTGGCAGAAGATACGGGGCTCTGTGATGGAGGGAAACCTTGAGACCGCCCGATCACTTCAGGCCAGTATACAGAAACTGGTGAGGCTCGTGGTTAGATGCGGTGCTAACCAGGCGGTAAAGGAGGGGCTGGGGATGATGGGTCTCGGAGTAGGCCGATCGAGGTTACCCATAATGCCCGGAGGTGTATTCAAGCGTGAGGATCGGGAAGAGCTTAGGATTCAGCTGGAGAATCTCAACAAGATACTACCTCGAAGGGTGGATTTTGACCTTGGGGACGGTGAACCGGTTTCGAGCGCGTATCCATGGACCCCATCCACTCCCAACACGATTGGCGATTTCTCAATGAAGATCGCCGAAGGATTTGCCGGGCCGCCGGTATTCGAAGTGGCACATATCGACCTTCTTATGGGTTCGAAGGGTGGGCCTGTGACCTATGCTATAGAAGAGGTTATTAAAAGACGTGAGGCCCAGGGTAATGATCCCTCGAAGTTTATTATGGATCGACCTCGAACTCTCCTTGTTCCCACAGTTACGGTGAGAACGAAACGACAGGCTGGATACATCTATGAAGACGCATCCGAAGGAGTGGTTCTAGCAATAGAAAAATCCATTGCCGACGGAGTGCTGCCGGACGGTATCCTCGATAGACTGGATATAATCGCCAATGTGTTCGTCCACCCGGCGGCCAGAAACAGGCAGAGAATAAAATTCAATAACTACAAGGCCATGCTGCATGCAGTAAAAAGAGCGCTGGAAGGGAGGCCGACCTTGGACGAGATAATGTATGAGAAAGCAGCTGCAAGGCATCCTTTCCGTTACGAGCCTTGATCTTTTGGATGGTGAGGGTCCTCATCATGAATTAATAATGTATGATATAGAGGTGAACGATATTGAAGATTCTATTCATTCAAAATCAACTGTGCGCAAGGGGATGGAAAGAGGCGAAGGTGCTGACTGACGCAGGTGCCGAGATCGACCTTCTGGAACTTGGAAAACCCCTCGAGTTTATGGACTATAGCATATTCAAGGATCGCCATAACATACCCGTGGGTACTGATATTCGCAGCATGATAAGGAACAGGAGAAGTATAATTAGTGAACTTTGTGACTTTGCTGGCAAGGGTGATTACAATATCGTTCACGTTCACAACGAACCGGATAACCTGGGTGTATGGGCCAAGAAATACCTTTCGATACCAGTGGTACATGATATTCACGATCTGATGAGTTTGAAACCGATAACTTGGGCCCGAGGTCCGAAGAAATGGTTTGTAAGGAGTACTGTGAATAGATGGGAGAAGTACGTCTGCAGGAAAGCGGATGGAATAATGTCAACCTCTGCCCTGATGATCGATCATATTCGGAAAAGATACGGTACCGAGAAAATCGGTTACGTGGAGAACAAACCATTGAAGGAGAAATTCGACCTCGCGAAAAAGATAGACGATGGAAATATCCATTTTGTTTACCCGGGAGGTATATCTCTCGATCCTGCCGGAAGCCGGTACCTTTGGCCAATGTTCGAGTCGATCTGTGCCATGGGTGTCCACATAGATCTGTATCCGCCTGTCTTCGAACCAAGCCGGCAGGAGATCATCCGCAAAAAATGTAAAGGTGTGACGGGACTTCACTTTCATCTTCCGGTGGCCCAGGACAAGGTGATCCGCGAGATAAGTAAGTACCATTACGGTCTCGTCCTTTTCAGCAGTTTTACGAAGAACATATTGATGGCAACCTCGAACCGGGTCTATGAATACCAGATCGCAGGTGTGCCGGTAATAACCAATGACGTGGGTCATATCGGCGATTATGTAAGAAAGAAAAAATGCGGCGAGGTCATAGGGGACATAAAAGAGATAGAGAAGATAATCGCAGGGGACCGAAAATACAACCTTGATACAAGCGACTGTTTCATGGATGCGAAGCCCATACTCGACCTTTATTCGAAGATCAGAGGTTCTTAGCCTAGTTAAATAGGTAAATTTATGCAAAAACACCGACACCTTTATCAAAAACCGGTATATTCTTGATATTAATGCCGGAGTCTATTAAGAGTCCCCCCAAAAGCGCTAAAGGAAAAAATGAGTTTGAGCACGTACAAACTCGATGGAGCCGGGTAGCCCGAAGGGGAGTGCACCTTACTTCCTCGGCACTTGTCATTTATTTTTTCTTCCCTGAAATAGTCTTCGAGATCGGGGCATTCAAAATGCACCGAGCCCTCTTACTGGTCCTGTTATTTTTACTCATCCCTTTCCAGATCGAGTTCTGGAGGTTGAAGAAGGGGAAATCCTTCTTCATGCTACGCGAACACGAGAAGAACTGCGTGGCGGCCTATATCTGGACTCTCTTGGGGGCCATGGGCCTTTGTCTGTTGACCGAGATCGGGTTGCCGGAATTCATAGCCATTCCCATCATGCTCTGCGCATCTCTCGGAGACCCGTTTCTAGGTGAGACCCGTGTAATGGCAGTTTTCAGAAGAAGACATTATTATTCTCTAGCGGTTCTTCTGTGCGGGAGCATTTTTTTCATATGGCTGAGAAATCCTATCTTGGCCCTGATGGCCGGTTTTCTCACCGTGGTTGCGGAATCCCTGAATATCAAACTGCACTGGGGTCTCAGAAAGGAAATGCTCCATGACTTGGAGAACCGTAATTTCTTTCTCCGAAAGATCAAGGCACTGAACCTCTATAACAGGTTGTTCTACACCAATGATAATCTGTTGATGCAGTTAATACCACTCTATTTCCTTGTAATACTGTATCTTGCCCTACCGCAGTTTTTTCCACCGGATTCCATGTTCTTCAGCAATTGGTGGGCCGATATCATTGCAAAGTACCAGTTCAGCACCTTTTTTAGCCTATAGATAATGCCGGTGGGTCCGCCAGTTCTTTTCGTCAGGATCAATATAGGGTCCCTACTTTTTTTTAGCCTGTTTGGAAGCTGTTTGTGGTCGCTATTTTTTTAAACATTTGTTTCGATAATATCTGAAATTGATCATCTGATCGGAGTCCACCTTTTGGGGAATTCCTCGGGGCAGAAAAATAATATAGGAAAAGCATATTAATACATCGTTTCTTCGGTAAAAAAAATAAATTTTTTTCAATGTAATCGGGAAATAAGGTAAAATTTATTTTAAAAAATTGACTAATAATCCAAGGGAGCAATAACATGAAAGAACCGGTCATAATTTCAGCCGTGAGAACGCCACTGGGAAAATTCAACGGGACGCTCAAGAACATGCCTGCGACAAAACTGGGCAGCCTGGTAATAGAGGAATGCGTGAAGCGTGCGGGTATTGCGAAAGAGGATGTAGATGAGGTGATCATGGGAATGGTTCTGCAGGCCGGAATTGGGCAGAACCCGGCGCGTCAGGCGGCTCTAAGTGCCGGTATCCCTGAGAACAAAGGTGCAATGACCATCAACAAGGTCTGCGGGTCAGGTCTGAAATCCATAATGATCGCGGCCAATTCGATCAAGGTGGGAGAGCACGATATTATCGTCGCTGGTGGTATGGAGAACATGGCCCAAGCACCTTATTATCTGCACAAGGCTAGGGACGGTTACAGAATGGGGGATGGGAAGATAGTGGACGGAATGGTGTACGACGGATTGTGGGAAGTGTATAACGATTTCCACGTGGGTATAACCGGGGAGCGCATTGCAGAACATTACGACCTCACGAGAGAGGAAGTGGATGCATTCGCAGTGCGAAGTCATAGGTTGGCGGCGGCGGCGAGAGAAAGTGGAAAGTTTGTGGAAGAAATAATAAAAATTGAGATCCCACAGAGAAGAGGCGATCCGATTATTTTCGATAGTGACGAGGGGATCCGGGCCGATTCCTCGGTGGAAAAACTAGCGAGGCTGAGGGCGGTTTTCAAGAAGGACGGCCTGGTAACTGCAGGTAATGCTTCACAGATATCAGACGGAGCCTCGGCGGTCCTTGTCACGAGCCGGGAAAAAGCAGTTGAGCTGGGAATTCCGATCCTTGCTAAGATAATAGATTATCATACCTCCGGTTGTGCCCCGGAAGATGTGATGGAGGCACCGGTGCCCACCATGAGGGAGATAATGGAAAGGAATAACCTTACTATCGAGGACCTTGACCTCATTGAACATAATGAAGCCTTTGCTTCCGCATCATTGGCCATACAGAAGGAATTCGACATACCGGAGGACAAATTCAACGTTCACGGCGGCGGCGTTGCCCTGGGTCACCCCATAGGAGCCAGTGGTGCAAGGGTGCTAACCACCCTGATCTATGCCATGAAAGACAGAGGGGCAAAGAGAGGACTTGCAACACTATGTCTCGGCGGTGGAAACGCGGTGGCAATGATAATCGAAATTTAATTTTTTTTATTAAAGGAGGGAAATATGTGGCTATAAAGAAGATAGGAGTGATAGGAGCCGGAGTCATGGGTCACGGGATCGCTCTGGTATCCGCAAAAAGCGGGTACACCGTCACAATGAGAGATATCGAAGAAAGGTTTATTGAAAAGGGACTTGCCAATATTGAGAAATTCCTGAAAAGGAGTGTTGCAAAGGGGAGGATGACCGAAGAGGAGATGGCTCTTGTACTGGCGAGGATAACTACAACTGTGCACATGGAAGACCTACAAGACTGCGATCTCATTATTGAGGCAATAATCGAGAATGCCGATCTCAAGAAAAAGGTTTTTTCCGAACTGGATGGTTTCTGTCCCCCGGAAACCATATTTGCCTCTAATACTTCTACCATACCGATCACGGAGATGGCTTCGGCCACAGAGCGCCCGGACCGGTTCATAGGGATGCATTTTATGAATCCCGTGCCATTGATGAAGCTAATTGAGGTGATTAACGGTCTCAGAACATCCCGGGAGACATGCGAAGTGATAATGGCATTGGCCGGAGATATGGGAAAGATCCCCATCGAGGTGAACGATTATCCGGGATTCGTGGCAAACAGGATACTCCTGCCGATGATCAACGAGGCAGTGTACTGTCTTATGGAGGGTGTGGCAACGAGGGAGGCCATTGATTCTGTGATGAAATTGGGGATGAACCATCCCATGGGCCCCCTTGCTCTCGCGGATCTCATTGGCCTAGACGTTTGCCTTTTCATAATGGAAGTGCTCTATGAGGGATTTTCCGATTCGAAATACAGGCCGTGTCCCCTGCTTAGAAAAATGGTCAATGCCGGTTACCTTGGCAGAAAGACCGGTCGTGGATTTTACGACTACAGCAAGTGATCCAACCACGTGGAGGTATATCGCATGATAGACGTTTCAAGAGAAGGAAAAACAGTAATATTGACAATAAACAACCCACCCATGAACGTCCTCAACAGTGAATTGTTGAAGGAGCTCGACTGTGTCCTGGATGAGATAAGTAACGACGATTCGCTGGTCGTCATCATCACCGGAGCGGGAAGGGCTTTCGTGGCAGGTGCGGACATCAAGGAAATGATGAATATGGATCCCGAGGAGGCGAGGCGATTCGCCGGTATCGGACAGTCGGTCTTCAACAAGATCGAACACCTGCCGAAACCGGTCATTGCAGCGATAAACGGATTTGCCCTGGGGGGTGGGACCGAACTGGCAATGAGCTGTGACATTATATTTGCTTCCGAAAAGGCGAAATTCGGACAACCCGAGGTCGCTCTCGCGGTAATACCCGGATTCGGCGGTACACAGAGACTGCCACGTATGGTTGGAAGGAACATTGCCAAGGAATTGATATTCTCGGGTAATATCATTGGAGCCGACGAAGCCTACCGGATCGGTCTGGCTAACAGATTGCTCCCACATGAAGAACTTATGGATGCGGCAAAGAAACTTGCGGATACGATCTCGAAAAAGGGACCGGCGGCGGTAAGGTTGGCCAAGAAGGCCATCAATGGCGGTCTGGATATGACCCTGTCTGACGGGCTGGATTTCGAGGCCGAAAAGTTCTCCGACCTCTTCGATACGCACGACCAGAAGGAAGGGATGGATGCCTTCGTCAACAAAAGGAAACCCGATTTCCGCGGCGAATGATTGTAAATTATTCATAGTGTAACCGGGCAATTTCACCATTAATAGAGCAGAAAGCATGTAAACCTTGATATGTCTATGGGATTCTTTCTCCTCCGCAGTTGTTATGAAAGTGGAAGGGTGGAAAAATGGACGTTTACCTCAACGACGAGCAGAGAAAGATAAGAGAGACAGTTAGACGGTTTGCCGAGGAAGAGATTATTCCCGTAGCTTCCGAGTGGGACAAGGAGCACAGGTGGCCGGGGGAACTGCTGAAGACGATGGGTGAAATGGGGCTAATGGGCATGCCGATTCCAAGTGAGTGCGGCGGTGGAGGTACCGATTATCTTTCCTACATGATCGCCGTGGAGGAACTTGCGAGAGCCTGGGGCTCCCTGAGTCTTATAATGACAGTGCATACTTCCGTGGGGACCCTCCCCATTTATTATTTTGGCTCGGCTGATCAGAAGGAAAGGCTATTGAAACCCCTTGCCCGGGGAAAGATGATAGGTGCCTTTGCTATCACTGAACCTGATGCTGGCTCGGACGTGATGAATGTCAAAACCACTGCAGTAAGAGACGCTGATCATTATATTCTCAACGGGACGAAGATATTTATTACGAACGGGAGTAAGGCTGGAACTATCATCGTACTAGCGGTAACCGACAAGGAAGCGGGAACCAAGGGTTTCAGTACTTTCATAGTTGAGAAAGGGATGGACGGATTCACCCTGGGGGTGGATGAGGACAAGATGGGAATGCACTCTTCAGTTACCTCGGAACTGGTTTTCAACGATGTGAAAGTGCCAAGGGAAAACCTTCTTGGAGCCGAAGGAGATGGATTGAAAATATCACTTTCGGCACTTGATGGCGGGCGAATGGGCGTTGCTTCCCAGGCCGTGGGCATAGCAAGGGCGGCTCTCGAGGAATCCATCAGATATTCCGGTGAAAGGCAACAATTCGGTCGTCCCATAAACCGTTTTCAGGCAATATCCTTCATGGTTGCTGACATGGCCGCCGAGATCGATGCTGCCCGAGCACTTGTCTACCGAGGAGCTTTCATGAAAGATCGCGGCATGCGTATATCAAAAGAGGCGGCCATTGCGAAACTTTACGCCTCGGAAATGGCAACAAGAACCACCATCAGGGCCATCCAGGTTCACGGGGGGTATGGATACATTTCTGATTATCCTATAGAAAGATTTTTCCGGGATGCCAAGGTCACCGAGGTCTATGAGGGTACTTCCGAGGTAATGCGCCTGGTCATCTCTAGAAACCTCTGATGGATTTTTTTACAAAATCCGTGGAAAAATTATACATTTCATCCTAGCTTATTTTAATATATATTTCACACCGAAATTGTTAATTAAATGAAACATTACTTCTCTTTTGATTTCCTAAATTAAAGGACTTTTCAAGGAGGAGATAAAATGATCACTTTCAGTGATAAACAGCTAAAAACACCAAAAATGGCTCGACCAGTTTATTTGGTCACGGGAGGTATGTCCAAGTTTGCAAGGGCTTTCCCTGATAAAAGGCAGGAGGAGTTATGTATCGATGCTTTAACCGAAGCTGCGGAATTTATAGGCATGACCCCATATGAACTTAAGAAATATATTCACACCGCTTACTATGGTCATTTCGCGGATCACTTTGGGGACCAGCTTCTTGGCGAGGCCGCAATGCACGATAGGCTTGGTCTTGACCCCTTGGGTAATGTCGGCATAAAGACCGGCGGTGCAACAGGTGGTTCGACCCTGTGGGAAGCCTACAAGACAGTGGCATCCGGTTACTCGGATTGTGCATTGGCTATGGGTTGGGAGCGAATGGATGAGGTTCCCACTGACGAGGGGAATAATTACATATCCTTCGCCGCCGACAAGGACTGGGAGACACCTCTTGGGCACATCTATACAGGTTATTACGCTGTAATGGCACAGAGATACTGGCAGATATATGGCAAGGAGGAGGATTCCTTCCGACGGACCATGGCAGAGATCGCGGTAAAGAATAGAGGTTATGCGAGGATGAATCCCCACGCACAGGGTCCAATGAAGATAACCGTTGAAGACGTCATAAATTCTCCGGTAGTGGCGTACCCTCTTCTTGCACTGGACTGCTGTCTCATGAGTGTCGGAGCCGCTTGTGGGATCCTCGCCGATGAAAAGACTGCATTCGAGCTCACGGACCATCCACTGCGTATCGATGTGGCAGCGGGAAGCCATACACTCAGGGTCGCGGACAGGCGGAACATGGAAATTCCTCTGTTACCCAACGAAACCAAGGAACAGTACGCCGATCTTGGTGAGCGGTTCCCCGGTGGTGATCGCTACCCCGGCTTCACAGGTTTCCTTGCAGCCCGTATGTCTGCTTATTATGCGTACCGCATGACTGGAATACATGATCCTACAGAAGACCTTGATCTTGTGGAACTTCATGATGCTTTCACTATTAGCGACATACAGACCTACGAAGACATAGGTATTCGACCCTATGGAGAGGGACGTACTTACGTGGAATCCGGCGACTGCTATCATACAAATCCCAATACGGGGGCGCCTGGTAAATTACCCGCAAACCTCTGCGGGGGTCTGATCGGGTGTATGCACGCAGTAGGTGCAACCGGTATAATGCAGGTCATCGAAGTGGGTCAGCACATCTGGAATCGCTGGGCGGAGATGCACAGTGACGAGGGGAAATGGAAGAGATTCGGAAGGGAGAAACCAGCCGATTGGACCGATCTCCAGGTCAAAGGTGCGAAACGCGGCCTTGCCATCAGCCATGCCGGAGTCGGCTCGCACGTGACCTGCACGATCCTGCAGGATCCCAACCACACTCTTGAAGGGGGGATGTTTGAATGAGCTGCGAGGACGAGAACAGGGGAACCGTAAAGGTCATCAATAACCGCTATAAGCCTTCGGGTCATTTCCATTACGGATCACCGAACACGCCTATCCTCAACGAAATGGGGAAGCTACTTGGTGTGACGAACCCTCGGGATATAACCCACATCCACTCCTACGGCGGCGAAGCGATCTTCTTTGAATCACTCTCAAAGGGAAAATTGTTGGCGACCCGATGCGACAATCCGCTGTGTGAGAGCCATCTGTCCATTTACGAACCCTTCAGGATCCACTGTCCCGATTGTCTTGTGAAGGCTACGGTATTGGATATCACGGACCTTGCAAAGAGAACCGCTACGGTTCACTCGTTTATGATAACAGAAAGGACGGGAGCTTTTAATACTCTTGAGGTGCCGATAAAGTTCGTGAACGTCGAGTTCGATGGAGTCTGTACTATTCTTATGGGATATCTCTCATTGGGTAATCCGAAGATTGGTATGAAGCTACTCCCAATATTCAATACCAAGGCTCCCACTTATACTATACTGGACATATCGTGGGTACCGGCAGGCACACCGGAATCGGAACTACCACAAAATTTTACTTTTTGAGTTAGAGAGAACTTGGGGGGTGGGGGGTGTTTTTTTATTCTTATTTTATCTTTCCAATTTATTCCAGATATTCTTGTGCTCTTCCGAAGATATCCCGAATCGCTCCTAGAATCCTTCCACCATTTCCATTCCATCACCTATTTCTTCCTCCTATTCCCCTTGTATTTCCGGTTCGATCTCATCTTCCTCTTCGAACTCTTCCAGTTCCTCCTCGGAACCGTCCATAATTTCTTTTTCCATTTCCATGCCTGATTCCGTATCATACGCTACTTCAGCTTTTTCTGCCAACTTATTTTTTTCCTGTTCATCGGTCGGAATCCCGGGACTCTCTCTTTTTGTTCTTTTCTTAAGGATACCAACGAGGGCAATGATTATAATAATGATCAAAACCGCGATAATGACAATACCCCCAGGTGAGGAAAGGAACTCAGCAAATCCCCCCTCCTCGGTTTCATTTTTATCTTTGGTATCGTCATCACCAGTGGTATCATCATCACCTGTTGTGTTATCATCACCAGTGGTGTCATTATCACCATTAGTGTCATCATCGTCGGTATCATCGTCCTCGTCAATTATTTGGTGGACTGTAACGTTAATTAAATACGTGGCAGAATTGCCGCTGGCATCCTTAACTGACAGCTCAATTGTGTAATTACCGAATAGATGGAATGTGAAATTTACTTTATTTCCGAATAATTCATGTTCGGTTCCATTGTAAGTAAATTTCCACGTATAATTAATGATGCCTATGTTATCGTCACTACCATTGGCATATAAAATAATATTCTCATGTTGTTTGGTAATCCGATCGTCCCCTCCCATGGCAACTGGGGCATCATTGTCGATCACCGAAACATTTCGTTGGATACTGATATGGGTGTTACCGCTTGGATCTTTAATGGAGATATTATAAACTAGGTCTTCAATATTATCGTCTAGAATAATCACTCCGAGCCAATTTCCTTCCGATTCTGTAAGTGAAAGATTTCCATTTAGATCTCCGTGATTCCAAGTAACATGAACCGAGGTAACATCGATGTTATCTGTTGCACTAACATTCAATTGGTAATTATCTCCGGTTGTACCCGTGTTGGGACTATTATCGATTTCAAGGCTAGGTTCATCGTTATCTACCACATTACCAACATTCAATTGACCTGTATCGGTCCAGTTTAGAACCGCATCCATGGCGGATATAATATAATTTAGTACATCAGTGGTATTAGAAACCACAATAGTTTTCTCGTAGGAATCTCCGTTGATATTAAGCATTGTGACATTCGTGTGGCCTCCATTTCCATACCAGTACTCAACGGAAACGTTGCTTACCCCTATATTATCAGTCACTGTAGCATTGAATATGTAAGGGTCGCCAGTATAAGCTGTTCCTGCCGTATTATCGGTTATAGACGGATCGTCATTATCAACAACGTTACCAACGTTCAAAACGCCCGTTTCATTCCAATTATCAGAAGTATCGTTCGCCGATATGTTATAATACAGTACATCGTTTGTATCAGAAACTGTGACGGTCTTCTCGTAATAATTTCCACCAACGTTGTTCATGGATACGTTTGTATGGACGCCGTTACCATACGAGTATTCAACGAAAACTGCGGATACCCCGATGTTATCACTCACTGTAACATTGAAAGTACATGAATCTCCAGTATAAGCTGTTCCTGCGGTATTATCACCTATAGACGGTTCGTCATTATCCACAACATTCCCAACGTTCGAAACGCCCGTTCGGTTCCAATTATCTACCACAGTATCGTTGGCAGATATATTATAATACAATAAATCGGTAGTATGAGAAACTGTGATGATCTTCTCATAATAATTTCCACCTACATTGTTCATGGATACGTTCGTATGGGTGTCGTTACCATACCAATACTCAACGAAAACTGCCGATACTCCCATGTTGTCAGTTACCGTGGCATTGAAGGTAAAGGGATCTCCAGTATAAGCTGTTCCTACTGTGTTATCGGTTATAGATGGGGGAACAATATCAATGGTAAATAAGTACGCTGAACCCTGGCCGTTGTTCCCCCCGACATCATCACTGTTTGCTCCAACGACGACGGTATCCCCGCTGATACTAACAGATATCCCAAAATTGTCAGATGCCGCACCGTCCGATGAGGTGAGATTTTTCATCGGGCCCCAGTTGTCTGCGCCTCCCAAGTTCCGCTCGAACACGTATGCTGAACCCTGATAACCATTTCCGCCGACATCATCCCAATATGCTCCAACGACGACGGCATCTCCGCTGATACTAACAAATATCCCGAAATAGTCATATGCAGCACCGTCCAATGCCATGAGATTTTTCACCTGGCCCCAGTTGTCCGCGCCTCCCAAGTTCCGCTCGAACACGTATGCTGAACCCTGATCATCGTTTCCGCCGACATCATCATGATATGCTCCAACGATAACGGTATCCCCGCTGATACTAACAGAATTCCCAAAATAGTCATCTGCCGCACCATCCGATGCAGTGAGATTTTTCACCTCACCCCAGTTGTCCGCGCCTCCCAGGTTCCGCTCGAACACGTACGCTGAACCCTGTTTATTGTTCCCACCAACATCATCATTGAATGCTCCGACGATGACTGTATCTCTGCTGATACAAACAGATATCCCGAAATAGTCATCTGCCGCACCGTCCGATGAGGTGAGATTTTTCACCTCACCCCAGTTGTCCGCACCTCCCAGATTCCGCTCGAACACGTATGCTGAACCCTGATCCCCGTTTCCACCGACATCATCACCGGGTGCTCCAACGACGACTGTATCTCCCATGACACTAACAGAATTCCCGAGCCAATCATCTACCGCACCGTCCGATGCGGTGAGATTTTTCACCTCACCCCAGTTGTCTGCACCTCCCAGGTTCCGTTCGAACACGTATGCTGAACCCTGTTTATTGTTCCCGCCGACATCATCATCGGGCGCTCCAACGACAACGGTATCTCCGCTGATACTAACCGAATACCCAAACAAGTCATTTGCAGCACCGTCCGATGCTGTGAGCTTTTTCACCTCGCCCCAGTTGTCACCACCTCCTTGGTCCCTCTCGAACATGTATGCTGAACCCTGATCATTGTTTCCGCCGACATCGTCCTTCCATGCTCCGACGACGACGGTATCCCCGCTGATACTTACAGATCTTCCGAAATAGTCATCTGCCGCACCGTCAGATGCAGTGAGATGGCCGATCTCACTGATGAGGGGATCAACGGTGATGGGATACACCGCGTTTTCGTCGTTGATGGAAAAAATAATGTATTTTTTACCCAAAGACAATGAAAGATGAGAGGGAATGATGCTGCCGGTGGTATCGGTGACCAGCAGCTTGCTGTATTTAAGGATCGCCTCACCGCCTGTTTTTTTGAATATTATCGTCTCACCGTCATTGTAGAGTTCCGGCACAAGGTTAGTGTCAAGGTCCATTTTCATTATGAGTGGTGTCATGGATCGTGGTTCCGGAGGAGATGAAATGGTAAAACCGTGTTCAAGTCCTTCTTCGCTGTTGACGTACCACCCTGTGAGGCTCCCATCGTACACGTATTCCACGCGGTTCTCGTTCACGGTGGCCCGGGGCTCGATATTTAGACTGGAAAGGTGCCCTTCATACCCGTAGTTGGAAGGTCCGAGAAGCCAGGACCAATCCTCGTCCGAGTTGGGCTCTACCATAGCGTTCCCGTTCTCGAATGTCAGGCTCATGTGATGTTCCGGATTGGGTGCGACATATCCGCCACTGGGCTCGTGCCAGGTAGGATAGTATCTTGCTTCCTGGAAGAGCTCTTTGAAACTCTTTTTCTCATCGGGAGAAAGACTATCTGAAAATTTCGAATAGATCGAATCCAGACCATCATCGGGTGGCACTTGAGTATCGTATCTGTTGCTCCTTGTGGAACCGTATAGTAATTTATTGTCTTCATCCTCACTAATCAGTATCGCCTCTTTCTTAGGCTCACTAATCTCATCTTTAAATATGAATTTTTCATTTGCGATGCCGGTAAGCATCGAGGCAAGGAACACAACCATAAATAATAATATTATTCTTTTCATCTTATCACCCATCCGTTAAAATATTATCTAGAATTCGTACTTTACTTAAAAATAGCCACAAGAACGCCAGTGCCTTTAGGCTCTGGATGAATTGTGGCGCCGAAGATTTAAACCGG
>JASLWR010000046.1 GCA_030740765.1 Thermoplasmatota archaeon | reverse complement strand
GATAACGAACGAGATCCCTGCTTCTAATTGCTATCTTTCTCTCAGGAGATTGAGCACATTAGAGGGACCGCTGGCGCTAAGTCAGAGGAAGGGGGGGGCAACGGTAGGTCAGTATGCCCCGAATCTCCCGGGCTACACGCGCGCTACAAAGGCCGGGACAATGGGTCCCCACCCCGAAAGGGGGAGGTAATCCCGAAACCCGGTCATAGTTCGGATTGAGGACTGTAACCCGTCCTCATGAAGCTGGAATCCGTAGTAATCGCGTTTCAAAAAACCGCGGTGAATATGCCCCTGCTCCTTGCACACACCGCCCGTCAAACCATCTGAGTTGGGTCTAAGTGAGGACATGTCGTTATGGGATGTTCGAACTTGGGTTCAGCAAGGAGGGTTAAGTCGTAACAAGGTATCCGTAGGGGAACCTGCGGATGGATCACCTCCTATGAAAAAAAAGGGGGGAATTTTTTCCCCCCGCCTTTTTTCAGTGTGCAAGATATTCCTGGGAAGCCATCTTCCGGCGGAAACCGAACATCTTTTTCTTGGCAAGTGTATTTTTTTTTTTGCAAGCTAGCATTGCTGCTATTAGAGAGTTAAAAAAGGCCAAAACTGATAAAAATAACTTCCAATATCTCCACAATGCACCAATATTAATCACCAATTTGTGAGGAATAGAGTTTCATTCGACTCAACAGGAAGTGAAAAAATGCCTTTTAATAATTCATACATACCATATGGTGGCTACTGGAGTACCCCGTTCTGTCGATGGCAGGGCAGCTTTTCGAACCTACACGCTATCAAATTCGCAGCTGAAACCGGAAGAAGATTCCTGAACGAAAACAATATTGACTCCAAGGTATTCGACGAGCTGATCCTGGGTACCACGGTACCCCAACTCTCGGCATTCTACGGCGGACCCTGGCTGGCGGGGATGATGGGAGCAGGACACATGACCGGGCCGATAATCAGCCAGGCATGTGCTACCGGGGCAAAGTGCGTGACACTTGCCGCCCAGGCGGTAGAAACCGGCGTACACAAAAACGTTATTACAATTTGCGCCGACCGGTGCTCCAACGGTCCTCATCTCGTCTATCCCAATCCCCAGGCACCGGGCGGTACGGCAGATAAAGAGAGCTGGGTTTTGGACAATTTCGGAAACGACCCATACGCCAGGAACGCTATGATCGAGACCGCTGAGAACGTCGCTAGCGATACCGGCATTACCAAGGAAGAACAGGACGAGCTTACGGTAATGCGTTACGAACAGTATAGAGATTCCCTCAAGAACGATCGTGAGTTCCAAAAAAAATATATGATCTCACCTATCGAGATAAAAGATAAACGAGGAAGGAAAATACTTGCTACTATTGAAGGAGACGAAGGTATTTTCCCAACGTCGTTGGACGGGCTGAAAAAACTCAGGCCCGTAATGCCCGACGGGACGGTTTCCTTCGGTACTCAGACCTTTCCTGCCGATGGAAACTGCGGAATGATAGTCACCACGAAAGATAGGGCCGCGGAATTGAGTACTCGTGAAGATATCGAGATACGCGTGGTTTCCTTCGGTGGGGGGAGAGCAGAAAAGGGGTATATGGCAAAAGCTATCGTGCCAGCAGCCAAAAGGGCACTTATGGAAGCGGACATATCCATAGTGGACTTAACAGCTATTAAGACACACAACCCTTTCGCGGTCAATGACGTTTATTTCTGCCGTGAAATGGATATCGACTGGAAGGATATGAACAATTTCGGAAGTTCACTTATATACGGTCATCCCCAGGGGCCCACAGGGGCGCGGCTTATTATCGAATTGATCGAGGAACTGGTAATAAAGGGTGGTGGCTATGGTTTATTCGATGGTTGTGCTGCGGGAGATACTGCCGCTGCGGTCGTTTTGGAGGCAAATGTTGATTAATGGGGGAAAAACGGAGGGGTAAATTGATAAAAACAAACAATTATACGCTGACGGATAAATTGTTGCTACACTGTCGCAACATTTAAGTTGGTCTCATTTTAAGGAAATTGAGGAGATCAAATGAAAATACAAAAAGTAGGAGTTATCGGAGCCGGGAACATGGGCAGCGGCATTGCCCAGAAGATCGCACAGGAAGGGATAAATGTCGTTTTAGTTGACACGGATAAAAGTTACGTGGAAAAGGGAATTGATAATATCCGGAATACATTGGCCGAAGCTGTGGAGCGGAGAATTTTTTCCCCGGAACGAACGTCTGAGATACTAAATCGGTTAACCGGAACCACCGAACTTAATGAAGTAAAGGACGCAGATCTGGTAATCGAAGCTATATTCGAGGACTTCAACGTGAAACGTGAGCTGTTCGAAAGGTTGGACTCCATCTGTGATGAAAAAACAGTACTGGCATCCAATACTTCATCCTTTTCAATAAGCGAAATGGCCAATTCCCTAAAAAGATCGGATAGGTTCCTTGGCCTGCATTTCTTCTACCATCCCGCGAAGAACCGTCTTCTGGAGGTCATACCGGGAACCAAATCCAGCGAACAAACCATAGAACTGGGAAATTTATTTTCGGTCCTTATTGGGAAAACAGGAATAAACGTGGCTGACACGCCGGGGTTCGCCGTCAACAGGTTTTTCGTTCCCTGGCTGAACGAGGCCACCAGATTGCATGGCGAAGGAATTTCCATTCCCACCATCGATGAAAGCGCCAAAAAGGTTTTCAAGATAGGGATGGGACCATTTCTTCTGATGAACGTAACGGGAGTAAACATTGCTTATCATTCCACAGTCAGTCTGTCGGGCAAGTTGGGGGATTTCTACGGTCCAAGCGATTGCCTGCAGCAACAGTTCGAAAAGGGAGAGGACTGGAAGCTCGAGGGCGAGCTTGACGAGTCAAAGGAAAAAATGGTTGAAGAACGTTTACTAGGGGCTGTTTTTACCGTGGCGGGTCACCTGGTGGATGAGGGAGTGGCCACCATCGAGGACACCGACCGGGGAGCAAAGATCGGACTCCGATGGAGCGCTGGACCCTTCGAGATGATGAACAAATACAGCCTCAATAACTCATTTAAGATTGTGGAACGGTTCGTGAAAAAATACGAACTTGGCATCCCGGATATTTTGACCCGGCAGGTGAAGACAGGCGAAGACTGGAATTTCAGGCTTGTTGACCTTGTGATAATGGATGAAATTGCACGGATAATCATCAACAGACCGGAAGCCATGAATGCCATCAATGAGGAGGTGGTGGCTCAACTGGACCAGCAGTTCAAAAAGGCCGAGAACACGCCCGGTGTGAAGGCGATAGTCCTTGAGGGGGCCGGGAAAGCATTCGTAGCCGGGGCGGACATACAGTACTTTATAAAAAAGATCGATGAGGGCAGGATCGACGATATCGTCAAATTCACCAGGTACGGACACGAGGTACTGGGGAGAATCGATAATTCGGATAAACTGGTGATAGCGAAACTGGACGGCCTTGCTCTCGGAGGAGGCGTTGAGCTGGCATTGGCAGCGGACACCATAGTGGCCACCGGGAAGGGAACAGTGGGTTTCCCGGAGACAGGTATCGGGATATACCCGGGTCTTGGAGGCACCCAGCGGACGATACGCTATATTGGGAAGGAGCTGGCTAAGTACCTAGTCCTTACCGGAAAGACCCTGGACGCAAGAACTGCCATGGAAATGGGTCTCGTGGAATATATATTCTCACCTGGCGAGATTGATGGGAAGATACACGAGATGGTGAAAGGTGGAGGGATCAGGACAAAGGAAAACCGGGGCGAGATCCAGCTCACACCCGAACTCGAACAGATAAAGGGCTATTTCACAGATGAATCACTTGGAAATCTGCTCACAAAGGATGAGGGACTGGATGAAATGGGTGGCAGGATCGCCAAGACCATTGGCTACAAGGCGCCCATTGCCGTCACCCTGGCGAACAGAATAATGGAGGAGGGGAGCAGGGTCAGTATCGAGGAGGGACTCGAAATGGAACTGGATCATTTACCGGAGATATTCGCAACGAAGGATGCATATGAGGGTTTGAACTCGGTGATAAAGAGAAAGCGGCCGGTCTATATTGGGGAGTGAGGGGATCAATAGTTATAGGGACATTTTTCGGTAATAATAGGTAACATTTGTCGATCTGAAACTTTTTAGTGCATAGCTGCGCTGGATAGGGCGGGCCAAAAAGTTTTAGGAATCCCAAAAACCCGCCCTCTCCTACTCGCTACGCTTTATGGTTACTATGCTTGAAGGAAAGGTTGGGTGGTGAACATTTGTCATTGGTGATTGGGGACATTTGTCGAGAGTGGCGGTGAACATTTGTCGGTCCACGTAGGTAACATTTGTCGGCCCGTGTAGGTAACATTTGTCCGACTAGAAAGCATACCGACAGCGGTTCATTTGATGATTTACCCTTATGATATGCCAAAACGTCCATTATTACATTACTAACCTTTCCAAAACCGTTCCGTATAGCCATGGCAATAAGGATGCATTCCCTTTTTCTGATAATAATCCTGGTGATAATCTTCGGCCTTCCAGAATTTTCCAGCCTTTACTAGTTTTGTCGCCACGGACAAACCATTCTCCTTGAGCATTTCAATTAGCCGCTCACACGTTCTCATCTGTTCTTCATCGGTATAAAATATCATCGATCGGTACTGTTCTCCCACGTCGGGTCCCTGGCGATCGATCTGCGTCGGATCGTGTATCTCAAAAAAAAGTTTGGCAAGGTCTTCAAATGAGACCTTTGAAGGATCATATAGAATTTCCACTGCTTCAATATGACCGGTGTTCTTAGCGCAGACCTCGGTATAACTCGGGTTTTCCTTATGTCCACCGGTATATCCCACGGTGGTTTTCAGAACCCCGGGCTGTTTTTTCATGTAGTATTCAACGCCCCAGAAACAACCACCTGCGAATATTGCTCTACGGGATTCTCCTGGTTTTTCGGATTCGAATTTCAATGATATGGAATTGACACAATGACGAACATCTCGGGGTGTGAGACCTTCACCTGTGAAAACATGTCCAAGATGACCTCCACAGCTCGCGCAAACGATCTCGGTACGTATACCATCGGGATCGGGGATCCTTTCAACGGCCCCCTCAATCTCTCGGTCGAAACTGGGCCAACCGCATTTTGAATCTAACTTGTCTTCCGAAAGATATAGTGCAGTCCCGCACTGCCTGCAGAGGTAAGTTCCTTTCAAGAAATGATCGTTGTATTCTCCCGTGAATGGTTTCTCGGTCCCCTTGTGGATCATCACCGATTCCTCTTCCGGTGTCAAGCGCTTCAATTTCATATACGATCTCTCGTTGATTGATATAATGAAGCGGAATCGGCCCTCCGGGACCACGATTCCGCTCACATTGTCAAGCTGCAAACTTCGACTTTTTGTCGAACTTTGCACCATTGACAATATTCAAATAAATTTAATAATTTCTTCCGGCTCAACCACTTTTTCCTGGTTGGGCATGATTGTGGATGAATCACCCACAGATGAATCTGTGGGTTTCATCCTCGGCGCTTGCGGACCTAACTCCGCTGCGTCTCTCGCAAACAAGTTTGCTTCAAGACAATGCAGAATCTGCTTCCTCTTCTCCGCCCCCACCAAACGGTGGGGCTTATCCGATGGATACGATAGTATATTGTCATATGGGCAAATCTCGATAAAAATCGAGGATTGAGCATTTGACAATGTTCGCGGAATCGCAGCCAGTAGGAAACAATAGGTTTCCGAGGGCTCAGGTGCATTTTTAATGCACCGAAATGTAATGGGAGCCCGAAGGGACCGATTCCGCTGAATCCGAGGAAACAGTGAAGGTACCCGTTCACGAGTTCCGAAGAGGATTCCTGCGGATGCAAAATTCCAGCAAAGCCGGTCCATGAATCCCGCAGGCGTATTTATATTTTCTTTGCACGCCGATGTTTTTGAGGTATCAAAGCTATCTTATCAGGTATTACGCGACATTCCATATTCGTAATTTCTCCTTTTTTATTATTATAATCAATTAGCAAAATATGAAGAAAGTACATATATTATGAAATATTATATTAATTGATTATGATAAATGACTTCAATAAATTTGGATATCCGGTAAAACACAAGCGGAAAGTACCTTTCAACCCTCGAATCTCAGTCCCGCCCGAAGTATCGAATTGGAATGTGGAGATCATTAACCTTGAGGCCGAGCTGGACCGATTCATACTTACCGAAAAAGACCTGGTAAATTCCATTATCAGAGCTTTCTCATCGAACATCCATATATCCACGGAGCTGGAAGGCAATCCACTGACGCTTGAAGACGTGAGACGGCTTACCAGAGGAGCTTTCGATAAGGGTATAAATGATATGGACACCGGGTTTCCCTCCCAGGAGATAATCAATCATATTCTGTGTTATATCGCCCCGAAGTTCGGAAATCCTCTGAGTATTGATGTACTGAAACAAATTCACTGGTTGTTGATGATAGGTAACGAAAATATTCAAGGTGGGAAATTCCGGGACCACCCTTCGGTGATCGAATCCTCCACCGGGCAGGAACTTTTCATACCTGCACCCCATCAATACATCGAAGAAGAACTTATTTCGGCACTTACATGGATAAATAACACCGCCCCATGCCTTTACCCGGCAATCGGGGGCAGCATTCTGTTTCATGAATTCGAAAGCATTCATCCCTTTTCGGATGGGAACGGCAGAGCAGGCAGGACATTGTTCCATATCTACCTGCAAAGTCACGGGCTCCCGAATTCAAAACTCTGTTTTATAGAACAAAATATTGTATCAGATCCGGAGAAATATTATGAATTGATGGCTCGAACGGATCATACCGGTGATTATAGGGACCTGATAGTGCATTTCACCAAGGCGGTTCTATCGAGTTACAGGGATGCTGTTAGGCGATACCTGGGAAAGGATCTATTAAGTAGTGATCTGGATGAGACATCGAAACGAATACTGATAAAGGCAAAGAAGCACAACCGCTGGTTTAACCTCAATCTGGTAAGAACATGGTTTGAAAACATAAGTGATTACAGGCTCAGGACAAGATTGAATCTTCTGATAATACGTGGCGCCTTGAAGGACATTGGCACCACCCGCGACAAGAAATACAGGTACGCAGATCCTCTAAGTGACATCGTCGAGAAATCGGATAGTCGAAACGAATTATTGAGAAGAATATACTTCGATAACAGGCTTACGGATACGTTATAGTGGAACTCATTCTATTTCGTTCATTTCACCATTTACCGTGAGATTGTTCGAACTGTTAGTTCCTTCCTTATCAGGGTTTATGTCACCATCGTTTCTATCCTGGAATAATAATGTGTTTTCTTTATCCTCTAGCAATTTTGGGATTCGGACCACTGACCCAGGAGAATTGTGGGCGATATCTTCTGGGAGGTAAACATTTATTTCCTTCTTTTTTGCATTATACACCTCAGAGGTTGATTTCTCCTGGTGGGATTTCTCATCTTCCTTCATTGTGCCCTTCGATTCCTCTTCACTAAATCCGATCTCAACATCCACCCCCGTATCCTCTTTTAACCACTGCCCCACGAATTTTCCAAGAATGTCGCGGTCATCATCGGAAATGTCTTGATTTCCAAGTAACCCTTCGAAGGAATCGAACTCATCCCTGGTAACCCTCCCATCCTCCAATATCTCAACGACCTTCTGTCGAACGGTTACAGGAAGGTTCTTGACGGTTTTACGCAATTGTATCAGCCTGGCGCTTCCCCGAAAATCCAGAATATAATCATTAATCTTTCTCTCAAGTATCATGTATTGATTATCGGTGATCTGTTCCGTATCCATATAATTGGTTAGGCTGGAAGAGAAACTCTCAAGAGAGATAATCGCCTCCTCAGGTTTATCGGAGAGTTTTTTATATATATTGTCAATCTGTCGTCTTAAGCTTAAGAACTTTCCTTTTTTCTTTCGTAACCTCAGGTAGCCAAACAGGAACGCGAAACCCGATAACAAAGCGATACTCAGCTCCCAGTACTCCCTAAACAAGTTGCCGATTTTTGCTCCGAACGTTGGTTTTTCTGATGGAAGATCATTAATCTCAACAGGTTCCCCAACGACAATGTCAATCGGATATAGTTTGATGTAATCATCCATATCCCCGAACGAAATTTTGGCAATGATCCCTATCGTATAATTTCCAACGTTGATATCTTCCGGAATGGATATCTCCAATTGGAATAAATTTTTTTCTCCAGGGGATAAAACGAAAATCTCCGGTTGGAGATCCAGGGTGCCGGGGAAGATCCCTTTATCCAAATTTAACATTATGGACTCGTTTTCATTTCCATTGTTCAACAATGTGAAAGTAAAGTTATAATTCTTGCCCGGATTCAGCTTGAATTCTGACGTGTTAGTTGTTACCGATATATTGGTAACTCTCTCATAATCAAAGTCCACTGTGAATTTCCAAATCCCTGAGATGCATCGACCTTCGGAAATTCCTTTTCTCGGTATTACGAACCAATAGTATGTTTCCTCGTTTATTAGGCCTGTTATATGATAATCAGCATATTCTTTGTTGGATGCATTTATTTGAATTACATCCATGGAAGTCCATAGAGGGTAAGAGCCGAAATATAGCAGATATTCGACATTGGGATATTCTCCGTCGTTGTACCACTTCAGTGTCGTATTTGTGGTATTCACTTTACTACCGTCGACAGGTACGTATAATCTCACGTCTGGTAACAACGATTCCTGATCTATATAAAATTGTGAGTACCCATTACTGCAGGTACCGTTTCCTTCTCCGTCATTCCCGATCACTGTCCAGTAATAGACACTGTAATTCAGATCAAGTTTGAGGAAACTCCTGTTCGTGATATGGTGGGCAGAAACGGCTCTATCCTTTACCTCTGACAAAAGCCTGGAAACATAGACATGGAAGATTGGTTCTCCAGGGCCGTCTTCATCCTTATAGTACCAGATAAAGGTAGTTTTGTTGTCGGCAAGCATTGTCCCGTTTACAGGAAAGACCATAGTGGTCAATGATAAATCATTTACTGGACGAACCGAAATATTGAAAGAGCAGGTCGAATACAGAGATTCGTTCCCCCTCTGGTAAACCGTGAGGTCGACACGAACCCCACCCGACCAGTTTTCCGCGGGATTTATTACCATTTTCTTATCGGCAATTTCCAACGAAATATTTGTGTTATCCGTGCTGTAGCGAAACAAGAAATCATCTTTCTCTGCATCTACTACATAACCGAACAGATCTACTGGTGCCGAATTGTGATCCTCCTCTATGACAATGTCCGGAATTGAATGAGTCCACATGGGTCTGTCATCCACCTCGATAATGTTCACCGTGAATATATTAGAGCTTCTCTCCAGGTTCCTCTCATTCATGCACGTCACCTGAAAACGGTCGGCTCCCGTCCAGTTCGGTGTATTCGATAGAAAAAGGAGAGATGAGCCGTTTATTTCGGTTTCGATCTTCGGATCTGTTTCGAAATTCCGGACCGTGTAATTAAGAGAAAGAGGCGGCGTGTTTATGTCAATAAAATAATCTTCAAGGTTTATCAGCCCAAGGGTATCCTCCTCAAACAAGACGTTGGCAATATCTCCTAGGCGGGATGGAATGTGGTAGGTGATCCGATCACTCCAGTTGATTCCCCACCCATAAAGTACCGGGGCATCCGAGCCGTCTGATTGGAATTCCGCAAATAAATATACCGACGGATGGGCTAAAGGATCGGTTTGATTCGCCCAATTAAATGGTTGGGGCTTCTTACCGTCATCCATTAAAAGGATCTCATCCGTATCGGCGTCACGAATGGAGATGTTAAGATAACAGTTCGCCGGCACATATCGGGAAAAAAGGAGAAAGTCCAAGACATGACCTTCCGGAGTAGTTATGATATCAGATCGTAGCGTCGCATTGAAGCACACACGATTTGAGATGGCAAGTATCTCCCGGGATGATAGAATCCTATCAAGGATCACGACCTCATCCATGGATCCTTTCAGATAGTTAGTGTCGGTATAGCTTGCAGCTCCCATTCTCAGGGAATTATCGTTATCTATACTCGATATGCCTTGTTCCACAGATGTGTCCACGGGTTTTCCGTCAACGTACAGTACACACACTCCACCCTGGGAATCCTAGGTACCAACGACACTGTGCCATTCGTCGTCTCTCAAGTCTAAATTGCCGGTCACACGACACTCGTCCGTCCCATCGCCCACTTTAAAAAAACAATTTCCCTCGGCATCCAGCGCCAGGACATATCCGTGTTTAGGCCCACTCCTCTTGTCCACGATGATCTGCTCCCCTCCACTCGTTTCTGATATATTTACCCACGCAGAAATGGATAGATCTTCCGTGGGATTTAATCCCGTGCTGTGCGGGACCTCCACGAAATCGTTAATACCGTCGAAATCCAGTGCATAGTCCATGACACTTTTGGTCCAGTTCGCTCCTCGGATGACACCGTCGTTTCCATTTCCGCTTCCGTCCCCGATGGAAAGGTCAATCCCTTCGTCGAAATGCCAAAGAGCAAGTGTATCGTCGTCCGGAATATATTCGTTCGGAGCAAGGCCAATACTGGAGTGGAAAAGCCGATAATCCCCTTCCGCATTGCTTTTTGTATCACCCAGAAAACTATCTCTCATAGTTTTTGTTACGTTCCATTCCACGCCCCAGGATTCCAGGATCGCCGTGTTCTTTCCGTTTCCCGAGATCCAAGCCTCTAACTTGATCGAATCCACTGGCAAATTCTGCAGTGGGAGGGTGCTTTGGGAATGGTTCTCAAACCCGTCGATGGGCTCGTTATAATACACATCGATAATGGATATATTGACGTAAGTGTTCCGCCCCTCCGATTTCTGCACATAAATAGATTCCCAGCGTGCGTTTTCCGGCAGGTTTATCGTTTCGGATCTTATTCGACCGACATCATGATAATGTTTAGAGTGTTCCTTTATCCGATCGGGGGTAAGGGTAATGTTGTAAGTGGCGACCTCGTCAATGTCACCCGTGAAGAATCTTGCGGGATTCTGAAGGTTCTCCGCCCCTATTGTGAGATTTGAATCCCAGCCTCCGGAGCATGTTTTCGAAGTCGCATTGTCAAGTATTCCATTGACATACATCTTCTGAAGGGAATTATCCCAGGTAACCGCTATATGGTACCATTCTCCCGATATCCAGTTATCTCTTCTGGAGATCAAACATGAGGAGGTCGAAGCATTTGGGCTTATACGAAAATACATCCTGCTGTCGTCTAACTCACCCGTGAAATTTCCAATACCAATATAATTCCGGTTGCTGCTGATCAGGGATTGTCTCAAGGGCTGATCCCCGTCAATATCACTTCCTGGTGTGAACCAGAATTCTATCGTTCCGTTGTCTCGGAGGCTGGCATCCTTTATATCGACATAATCATCCTGGCCGTCGAAAGTGAGAGACTTCTTCTTTATCCCGTTGGTCCAGCTCGCTCCATGTATGGCGCCCGTGTGGGCAAGGCCGCTGGCATCCGAAACGGTGTTTCCCTCTCCCTCGTTGAAATGCCACAGGCCGGTGAGGTTAGAACCGGAATTGAGTTCGTAATCCGAGAGGACCATCCTGCCAAGCGAGTTCGTAGTGTTATTAGTGTATTCGATACCTCCTGAAATCTCAAAATCGTCGAACCATGAACCCCCAAATTCGTCGCTTTCGATGTGGTTCCCCCGCTGTCCTTCTTCATTACCTAAAAAAACCGCTTTTTCCGATCGGAGAATTACTCCCGCCTCCAACCGGGGCATCTCATTGGGCACTAAAAGGATAAATAGTTCGAACAGGAGAAGAACCAGGATGCATAACGTCATTAAACGCCGCATTTTCACACCAGCCGACCATCGTTACATAGAGAAAAAGGTATCAATAGTCATGTCATATATAGTGAATTATTCCCTCTGCAAAAAATGCAGAGATATTGATCTCCCGGTATTAATGGAAACCATCCTTTATAAATATCGCCTCGACTGTGTATAATATGAACTACTTGAAGGATTGGGAAAATTATCACCGATTTTGGGTTCAAACTGTCTCGTGAATATATAAACCGAATATTTTTAGGAAACATTTTGGTATAAGTAATTTCAATGTGTTCAAAGAGGAACATAATCTCTATCCTTGAACAAATTTTATTAAGCAACTTATCGCATCCAATTTGGATAATATAATTTAATGGAGGAAAATAATCATGTCAGACTGCGAACATGAACACACGGTGCACGTGGCCGTGTACGATCAATGGTATTGTACAGACTGTAATTCCTACATGCCTCGGGGATGGTTACCGGAGCAGATAGAATGTCCGTACTGCCACGATTACGATACGAGGTACATCGAAAGGTACGACCGGTATTTCTGCAATGAATGTAACCTTTATCTGCCCGAAGGATACGGCCCGCCCAGGAACAATAACCAAAATGAGGAAAATGAAGAAAATGGAGACTACTCGACCGGAGACTCGGCAGGAACGGACCCGGCAGGAACAGACCCAGCAGGAACGGAAACCATTGCCCCGGCAAAGGATAAATGCTGCTACTGTTATGGACCCTTATTGTATATCGCCGAACTCAAACAGTACCGCTGTGATCATTGTGAAGCGTACATGCCCAAAGATTACGGGAATCCAAATGCCGATGCAGCAACCACAACGTATGAATGTCCATATTGCGGGGGTACGAATATTGTGGAGATCCCAAGATACCACCAGTTCTTTTGCAGGGATTGTAACACATATCTGCCCAAAGGGACAAATTATCAAACAGCCGCCGGTGGGGACGCTCCCGTTGAAGATGCGGTCCCTGGGCCCTTTGTGCTCGATGCGTCGAACCGGATCACATTAGCAGGTGACATCCATGGGAGCTTCCTCCACCTGAATGGTTGTGCAAGGCAGACTTACCATATTGGCCCCTTGGTATTTGTGGAGAAGTACTACCAGTATTACTGCGAGAACTGCAACCATTTTTTGAATATCGGATGGGAACCCGTGACTCCACCTCCTGTAATTCCAGATTAGTTCGAGGAAATAGACCGATTATAGAAATTGAATAGCCTAGTAATACATTTCAACAAAATACATTTAAACTTCGGAAGTCAGCAACAGCTTCCGTATCCCCACACCAGTAACCTCACTAGCCGTCTCGATCCCCGCCTGGATAGCCCCCATCACCCCGTGAAAACCAGCATTTGCACCGGTCCACCACACGTTCTTAAGAGGGTGGCACCAGGGCGGTTTCCCCACGAACCAGTTATCCGTAGTGCGGGCAAATCCATATGAACCTCCAAATTTGTTCAGAGTATACCGGTACTGGGTGAACGGTGTGGCCACCTCGATGTATTTCGCCCTCTCGGTGATGCCTGGGAAGATCTTCTCGGCTTCCATTAATAACCGTTTTTCGATCCTTTTTTTTAGTTTTTTATATTCATCTGTCCTTGTCTTCCCCCGCATCGACATATACGGCTTGAAATGTTTGTAATGGACGATTCCGAGTATGGTCACAGAAGGCATGAATTTCCCGTTACCTTTAGGATCGCATTCGGGGTTCTTGCGGTAGCTAACGGAGGTGAATGTGGATAATTTTTCCGGCAGTATCTCTCGTTCCATATCCCGATATATCTCGTCGAAATCATAGTTGGGATAGCTCCAGATATTGCAGCTCTTCCATTTCCAGCTATCTGGAACAGAGCTGAGACCTACATGGAGATGTATCATCGACGCTGATGGCTCCGTCCTTTTCACGAGCTCAGGGAGCCCTTTTTTCACAGGAGCTCCGGCAAGGAGCCGATCGAAGCCATCCCAGAGGTCCTGGGCCATTACAACCGTTCGGCCCATAATCTTCTCGCCACCCTTCAATTCCACCCCGGTTGCTATCCCAGCTTCCGTATTAACCTTCACAACCTCGCAGCGTGTCCGAATTGCCCCACCATATTTTTCAAGCGCAGCGGCGAAAGCCTTCGATATTGTGCCCGTACCCCCCTTGGGATACCACCCTCCCTCGTGGTAGTGGGCGGTACCCCCGAGACTGACGAATAACGGAACCCGGGACGGCGGCTCTCCGTGTATCCCCCACTGGGCTCCCAAGACCGCCTTGAGCCGTATATCGGAACTAAGTTTATCGAGATAATTCTGGAGGGAAGCCTTCATATATGGAACTAATCGAGTATATTTGAAGGGAAAACCTAAGTAAAAACCTGCTGTCCGGCCGTATCGTATCCGTTGTGAAAGAGTAACAAAATTCTTCAGATTTTTTATATAGCGCTCGATCCCTTTTTTCTCCTTTGGAAAATGCTCCAACAGGCGATCCCTTAGCGCATCTGGTGTCGCTGGAACGTGAAATTCCAGATCGGGGAACCGATAGACGTCAAATCCTTCCGGGTCCATGGGAGCCACGGTCACCATATCCTCTACTCCCAGGGCTGAAAATATCTCGCGGAATATACTTGGAGTGCCAAGATAATGTACTGAGCTGTCGATAAGATATTTACCACGACGATAATCGGTACAGTAGCCACCGGGAATTTTGTGTCTTTCAAGAACAAGTACCGACTTGCCGGCTTTTGCAGAAAAGGACGCGGCAGCGAGACCCCCCAGGCCTCCCCCGACAACAATTATATCATAATTTTGGGTCATATTATCAACAGGGTAGAAGATTATTTCATTCAGCCCCACAGCAGTTTCTTTTTTCCTTCCTTGAATTCGGCATCGTCGATAAAGCCCTTTTCCTTCATTTCGACGAGTTTTTCAAGACGCCCCACCACATCGCCCCCATCATCGTCAGGGCGGCTCTCACTGTTTGCCGATTCGGGTGGTGCTTTCTTCACTTTTTCCTTCGCCTTCGTTGCCTTCTTGCCGGCTGACTGTGATTGTGTTGCCTGCACTTCTGCCGATTTATCCTTTGGCCCGGATGAAAGTTGATCTTCACTTTTTAGGGGTTTCTTATCCGGTTTATCCTTGTCGTCCGATTCCAAGGATTCACTCTCATCATCTGTTTTTTCGGCCTTTGCATTGTCCGTGTCATCCGGCAATATCTTTATCGCCCGGATCACTTTCTTCTTTTTTACTTTCGGTTTAGCCAGAGCGTCTTCGAAACGCAGAAACTGCCCGAACAAGTGCTCTAGGACCTCCTTTATATTGTCCCGTTTCATCCCGTCGGTGACCTCGATCATTTCATTTAATAGCGGTTTTATGGCATTTTCACGACAGCCCTTGAGAGCGCCTTTGGCAGCATTGCGGACTTCTTCCTGCGTCTCATCACTACCCAGTCGTCCTATTAAAGGTTCTATTACCTTCGAGGATTTGAATCTTCCCAGAGCACTGGCAGCAACTTCTCTTACCTGTTCATTCTTGTCTTTAAGGGCTTCGATGAGGGAATCTTCAGCCCTGTCGTCGGTCAATCTTCCAAGCGCCCGTACTGCTGTTTTTCTTACATTCTGGTCCGGATCCCTGATCATCCTTATAAGCGGTTCAACCGCCTTTTTATCTCCCAAAACCTCCAATAGTGAAACGACCTGCCACCTGACACTTCGATCCTTGTCATCGAGTAATTGTATAAGTGGATCAACCGCTCTCGGTTCGTGTGCCAGGGCTTCCTGGGCTGCCTGGCGAACGAGTTTGTCCTTGTCCTTGAGAGCCTCTATCAATGGTTCGATAGCCCTTTTATCACCGAATTTTTCCAGAGCCTCTGCCGCGGCCTTTTGCACCCTCCATTCGCGGTCGGAACGGAGAAGATCGATCAGAGGCCGGACCACTCTCGGATTTCCAGTATCACCAATAATAGTGACAGCCTTCTCCCTCACCATCAGATTCTCATCCTGCAACAAGGTCAGGAGTCCATCAATATCCTTGCCGTTCAATATCCGGTCTATATTCTCCTCTATTACTGGACTACCCATTGATCAAGTTCCCCCAACATTGTCATTATTCCATAATTATTCAAGAAGCTTATCGGCACCCCGCGGTCTACAGAGCTCTTGCCTGAACCTCATTGAGAGCATATTGTATTTTGATTTTTCTGAAGTTTTTTAAAAGCCTAATATTCGAAATCCTCATACCGGGGATCACTTTGCCTGCTTGGCGGTCCGCCCTTGATTCGGCCCGGTACCGATCCACACCTGTCGCACCACCAATCATCTTGCTCCGAAATGTACCATAGGTACGAGGAGCAGCGTGGGCAACGTGTACTGGCGGAAGGGTGTCGAATCTCTTTTTTCTTGCTTAACTGGCTGTCCTCTGTGGAGTCGTAAAAAAAAGGTCCACGATCGCTGATTGCCCTAGAACGGTCCGAATCCGATTTCTCCCATGGCTCCGCGTCCTCTTCGGAATATCCTCGTTCATCATCCGATGGGAAGAAATCTCTCGACCCGTTCTCCTTATGTACTGCGATATTCCTGCTTATTAGGCGATAGATCAAAAAAATCAAAATTAAAAAAAGGAATACCACAAACACAAATCTTCCGGGATACTGGTCAATAAATCTTTCCAGCAGAGACCCCGCATCATCATCCATCGTTGGATCATACTGCTCACCCGTGAACTCCACAACCCTCATTTCGGAAGTTTCATATTCGGGCGGTAGAACTCCTATCTTCCAATCGAGTCCCGTGGTTTCGGCGTAATAATAGTCGACTTCTTTATAGGTCACGAAAGAACCTGAAAGCCCATTGCCGCTGACACCGACTCCCATATGACCCGGATTATCGAATGTCCCCGGAATAACCAAGAGAACCGCATCATAGCCCAGCAATATAACCAACGTGGCGAATAATATGGAACTATCCTCGCAATCTCCCCCCCTATCGGCAAGGGTCTCGAGAGGGAACCTGGGATACTCATCATAACCGGTGGTTACCTTATCGGAAGTGTATTCCAAGCTCTGAACGAATGATAGGACAAAACTTACCTCGCTCTGTCCGGTATAGCCCTTTTTTTGGCTGGCGTTTCTGAATGACTCGGCCGCTTCCTTCAGAGTGCCATCCTTGGTGGTGATCATATACCCGTAATTTCTCCTCTTATTCTGCGAGAACTCTTTATATCCATTCAAGCGTTCGTTGGAGATATTCAGGTCCCAACTCCACTTGACAGGGGGGGAACCGGATTCCTTGAAGTTCCATTCGTAATGCTGGATGTCGTAATTCTCGGTAGCCCGAACGGGCATGGGCGAGAGAACGAGAGTAGCAAGCACGAGAGAACAAAACAGATAACTAGAGTGATTTCTCAATATTTACACCCTTGGTATCATAGCAATATTTTAGGATTTCAACGTTACGCGCATTTTGGAAATAAAAGAGAATCAAAGCAGGAGATCATACCTCCACTTTCTCGGTCTCGTCGAAGGGAACGCTGAAGTCAATGAAAGACACTGATAAATAAACATTACCTGCAGTCCGGATAAATATAGTCCCGCTTGTAAGGATATTGCTGGCTTTTCGGGGTGATGGCAGGTCACGAAGATAAAAATCAACCGGGACATCTACTTTACTATTCCCGGGTACGTCGAATGGCGTCTCAACGGAAAAATCTCCGATATAATCGTTATCACCAGGACTTTTATTATCATCCAGATACGCCTTCCCCTCCACTCTATCCACAGTAGCACCAAGTGCGTTTTCATTTGTAACGGTTATTTCAAGTTCAATATGCAGGGCAGTGGGTAGTTTTAATAATATACTGTCATCCCAAACCACATCTTCCAAACTAATTGATTTGATCTCAATATCGGGTTTGGACGGATACAGGAATATTACCGCTATACTGAGTCCTAGAATTAAGATCATAACTATCGAAAGGAAAATATATTTCTTTCGTTTCGATGAGTTTTTTCGTAATTCGCTGACAGATCCGACATGATTTGCCTGAATGTCGTCCACTTGAGATATCTCTTGATCTTCCAGATAATCACCCTTACCATACAGTGGATTAAGTCAAACTCCGACAGACCTGAAAAAGACCTTTGTTGCGCCCCTAGACCGAACCTTTTTTCTTAAAGTACCGTATAATTATAAGACTGGTCAACAGTATTCCAAGGACCTCCACGAGCCCGAACCCGGGAAGCAAACCGCTGCCTCCCTCGTCATCATGTAGTCTGGCACCATCCTTTGACAATGAAAAATCGAAATTATTTGAAATAACATTATTTCCAGCATCCACCGCAGTGACGGTAATAGAATACTCCCCCTTTTCCAGATATTCAGTTGAGGCAAAATAGTTGTAGTAATACTTTTTTTCGGCAGGCAGAGGGTCTCCCCGCTCGAAGTAGTATTTCTCGTCCGTGTCGTCATCTATTGTGAAATATACCTCCGCGAAAGTAGCATTGTCACCAAGTATTATTTGGATGCCTTTTTCCTCATCTACCTGGGTGACGTTGAGAGTGGTTTGTTTCCTGATTTCTTCATGGAATTTAGGAGTGTCGCTCCCCAATATTTCAAAGTGTGATGTTATCGTGTCCTTGTTGCCCCGTGAGTCCTCGGCGGTGATTGTATATTTTATTTCCAATCCAAGATCCATAATATTTTTTACTTCATTCTCGGGAAAGTTATAATAATAGATGTTTCCGGTCCCTTCCTCTCTTAGGAGATCGACTGTGGAATCGCTCCCACCGGGATATTCAATGAAAACCTTCCCGCCTGACACCTCGTAGTTGTCCCTGATCACCGCTCGGATCCGGACCGTGGGGGTTGAGTTGTCGTACATTGCGCGATTGTACTCTTGAACCTCAAGCGTCAGGTCGTCAAGTGATGGCTCAGAGAAATCCGAGAAAGGCGGATTTAAGGATATCACCACGATGGCGAGCCACGTCAAAGCGAATGAGAAGACAAAATTGAACCAACTCTTCTTGGGTATCACCGTAAGGTCCACATTGAACTTCGGCAGGATTATATACAAAGCCAGTACACCAAAGAAACCGGGTATGAAAATATACTGCCAGTTATCCTGAAACATATTGAAGACGAAAAATGTAATAGCTCCCGCCACCACGGCCCATGCCATTGAAATGAAGACTCCTTTCCCGATTCTCAGTTGTTCTTCGAGATATTCCTTCTCATCGAATTCTTCCAGTTGAAACTGTGCTTCCTGCTTCAAATCCTTCTGTTTTCTTTTACTGGCCACGGATACCCCCCATGAGACGGATCAAATAGGATATGAATGATACGATATTATTCGATGATATGGATTACAACATATATAATCTGTACTCTCATTTCTACATGGCCAAACATATAGAATTTTCCCATTAATTTCGCTCTCTCACGGCGATCATATCACCTATTAGTTTGGAAGCCAGGGCCGAAGTGTTACCGTTATCGTACGGAGGGTATATTTCCACGATATCCAATCCCACCAGGGAGGGGGAAAGAGCTTCGATAATGCTCAAAACATCCCAGTGAGTCAGGCCGAATGGTTCGGGGGTACCAACACCAGGGGCAAAGGCAGGGTCTATACCGTCCATATCCACGGTTAAATAGACTGGACAATCTCCGATGAATCGTTCGATCTCACGAATACAGGTTTCGATACCGGATTCTCTTACTGAAAAACTGTCCAACCATTTTAAGCCTAAGTCTTTCGCTTCAGCCATCTCTTTTCTCTCGAAGGAACGAACCCCAACGCAAAGTGTGGAGGAATAGCCGACAATATCTCCGATACGTCTCGTGGAGCACGCGTGGGAATTTCTATCACCTAAGAAAGAATCACGAAAATCCAGGTGAGCGTCGATGGAGACCACTTTCAGATCATTGCCTGGCCTTTCAGAAAAACGCTTATGGAGTTCTGCAACAATGATCGGAGATATGCTGTGCTCCCCTCCAATAATTATGGGAAAGGAATCATTATTTAAGATCTCCACCAACGACCTACGCAATTCGGTCACAAGCTGTGGATAATCCCGTGGTACCTGAGTACCCATATCATATATTTTTACGTTCTCGACATCCACTTCGTATCTGTACCGGTACGTCTCGAAATTGTAGGATTCTTCTCGTACGGTATAAGGGGCTTCGGCGGTTCCTTTACGATGACAGGCCGTTCCCTCATAGGAAACTCCGAGGATGACGTAATCAGCTTCTTCCAGGTTTGAGGTGGCATCGGCGAATAATATTTTAGATGGGTCGTCCGGGAATTCAGTCACATTTATCACCTTCGGTCACTTTTCTTATTGAATCGAACGTTACTTCAAGGAGCTTTTTCAACTCTTCCATCGTGATTGAAAGCGGGGGCATGATAACTATGACATCTGAGAGGGGCCTTATTATTACACCGCCCTTTTTCGCTTCTTTTATCACTTTGATTCCAATTTTATCGCCAGGCGGATATTTTGCTTTTGAGACTTCATCCAAAACCAGCTCGATCCCCACCATAAAACCACATTGTCGGATATCACCCACATGCTCTAGCTCCCGGAACTTCTCCAAGTAATTTTCGAGAAATTTTATCTTTTTTGACAGGTTCTCCAGGGTATTCTCTTTTTCAAATACATCCAGATTGGCGATTGCCGATGCACAGCAAACGGGATTTCCTGTATAGGTATGTCCGTGAAAGAAAGTTTTATAATCGGTGTATTCGCCAAGGAAAGCATTGTATATCCGGTCTGTGGTCATGGTTACTGCAAGGGGCAAATAACCCCCGGTGATTCCCTTTGCGATACACAAGATGTCGGGGCTTACCGATTCATGGTCACACGCAAATAACTTCCCAGTGCGACCAAGCCCCACGGCCACTTCGTCCAACAATAAAAGAACATCATTTTTCTTACAAGCTTGTGACACCTTCCGTAGATATCCAGGTCTGGCCATGAGCATCCCACCGGCTCCCTGTACAAGTGGCTCCATGACCACGGCGCAGAGTTCCTCACTATGCTCTTCGATCAATCGTTCCATCTCCGCCGCGCAAGCCAATTCACAAGCCGGATATTCCAATCCTAGCTGACACCGATAGCAGGAATACGAAGGTGCCTTTTCCACATGGAAAAGAAGGGGACCGTAAATTTTATGAAAAAGGTCGATACCACCAAGGCTCACCGACCCAATTGTATCCCCGTGATACCCCTGAGCGAGAGATATGAATTTTTTTTTCCGGGGAAAACCCAACTGCTGCCAGAACTGATAAGCCATTTTTATGCCTATCTCAACGGAGGTGGAGCCGTTATCCGAATAAAAAACTTTCGTAAGTCCCTCTGGAGCGACATCTACCAACCTCTTTGCCAACTCCACGGCGGGACGATTCGATATACCTAGAAGGGTAGAATGTGAAATACGGTTCACCTGCTCGTGGATCGCTTTATTAATTATCGGATGAGCGTGTCCATGGATGTTGACCCAGAGTGACGATACACCGTCGATATATCGGTTCCCATCAATATCGATAAGATACACTCCCTCCCCCCGTTCGATTATAAGCGGTTCATCGTTTTCATAGTCCTTCATCTGCGTGAACGGATGCCAAACGTATCTTCTATCAATGTCCTTGAGGTCCATTATATCTTCTCCATTATGTAATCGATATTAACATTCTCCGTGGTTGCTTCAATCAATTTTACCAGACCTTGATCAGACTTCGCATTTTTTACATATGGAATTTCTCCCAGAACCTGTACTTTCCCGTAGACTCTGATCTGTTTTCCATTGCTTAGTTTTATTCGTTCATTATCGGGATTCTTTTCCGTTACTTTTCGATTGTTCAATATCACACCAATTAGCTCAAGACCTCGATTTCTACAATATTCCACGGTCAGTACAGTATGGTTGATAACCCCCAGTCTCTGTGGGCTTACGATGATCACCGGGAGGGACAACGCATAAGCCACATCACCATTGGTCCAACCTTTTAAAAGAGGCGAGGCGATTCCCCCTGCACCTTCCACAAATACAATATCGACACGAGCTGCCAAGCGGTTCAATCGTTCCTTTATTAGCTCAATGCTCACATCGGTCTTTCCGGCTGCGAGATCGGGTGACATGGCGGGTTTGAAACAATATGGATTGACCAGCTCCATGGGGAGATCAAGTCCTGAGGCCCTAAGTAGTATTTCGGCATCCTCGGAGATGAGTTTTCCTTCCGAAATAATTCCCCCGCTCTGGACCGGTTTCATCACTCCCACCTTCAGTCCATTTTTCGAAATTGCCCCTACGAGACCAGCCGTAACAAGGGTCTTTCCGACTTCTGTATCAGTTCCAGTTATAAAAAAACCTTTCATAGTCCCACTTCTTTTATCGCTTCCTTCAACGCTCCGAGGGCAAAATCAAGGTCTTCTTCTTTGTGGGTGGCCATTAATGTGATCCTCAGCATTTCCTTATTTGGGGGAACGGTTGGATAGCGGATCGGATGACAAAAAACGCCTCTCTTGAACATTAGCTCGGAAACCTTCACAACCCGATTGTTGCCTCCCAACACTACCGGGATTATCGGTGTCGGGATCCCGTTCATATTCTGTCCGAGGTCCAAGGATTCAAGCCCTTCTCTCATATATTCTACATTATGAAAGAGCATTTTCCGTCTTTTTTCTTCTTTACACAACTCCAATCCCCTGATGGCTGCTGCTGCCCAGGCGGCCGGAAACGCCGTTGAATAGATAAATCCTCTTGCGGTATTCGCGAGAAAATCTATCCGCTCTTTCGAAGATGCCACGAATCCGCCCTGAACACCTACCGCCTTGCTGAGGGTACCCATATTTATATCCACTTTTACGTTAAAATAATCCGCAGTACCTCGTCCACTTTTTCCTAAAATACCGGTTCCGTGAGCATCGTCCATGTACAACAATAAATTGTAATCGTCGGCAATTTTCCTGAGTTTCCGGAGCTTTGCAACTTCACCGGTCATGCTGAATACCCCGTCGGTGACTATCATCCCATTGCCATATCGTTCAATACTTTTCTCGAGTTCGTCCAAATCACCGTGCTTAAATATCTCCACCCTCGCCTTTGAAAGCCTGCACCCGTCGATTATGCTAGCATGGTTCAGAGAATCCGAATAAATTGTCATTTCCTTACCGGACAGCGACGGTATTGTGGAGACGTTTGCCATATATCCACAATTAAATGCCAATGAAGCCTCTTCCCCCTTGAAGCTCGCTATCTCCTCTTCGAGGTCGAAATGCATGCGAGTAGTACCGCCTATGAGGCGTGAACCGCTGGTTCCGACACCCCAATCCCTTATTGCATTACCGGCTACTTCTGCAAGCTCGACACTCCCGGCGATTCCAAGATAATTGTTTGACGAAAGATTAATTATGCTACTGCCATTGCTGAACACCCTTGGTCCTTGAGAAGAATCATATGGACGCATCTTCCGATAAAGACCCCTTTCCTTTATCCGCTCGATTTCCTTAGAAATATCCAGCCACGTCACCCCCGTTTAAGTGAAAGACCAAGATTCCTAACCATTCTTTTGTCATCATCAGGTTTGCTCCCAGTTATGGTGAGATAATTACCGGTGAGCATCCCATCCAACCCTGCCACCAGGCCCAGGGCTTGAAGTTCTTTCATATTTCTTTCCCGACCCCCAGCATACCTAATGGATTTCGTTGGATTAACAAATCTAAATAAGGAAATGGTTTTGAGGACTTCAAGGGGGGGGGTCATAGGTCTGTTCTCGAAGGGGGTTCCCTTTACCGGATTGAGTATATTTATAGGGATCGAATCGGGGTCCAGTTCTTTCAATGTAAAAGCCATTTCCACCCTGTCACTCCAGCTTTCTCCCATACCTATGATCCCGCCGCAACATACCGACAATCCAGCTCTTTTTGCGTTTCGAACGGTCCTTGCTCTATCTTCATACGGGTGCGTTGAACAAATTTTACTATAAAACGATGGGGCGGTCTCGATATTATGATGATAGCTTGCCAACCCTGCATCTTTCAGGCGAAGTAGATGTTCATATGACATTACTCCCAATGAGGCACATACCTCCAATCCGGTGGTCTTCCTGATACTGGAAACGGCCTCGAGGATAGCGCCCATCTCCTTGGGACCGACACCCTTGCCGGAGGTTACTATCCCGAATCTATCAGCTCCGGTTTTATCCATTGCCCGAGCCGCTTCCACAATACTTTCAGTTGATAAAATATCATATGTGTCCACATCAGTCGTATAGTGACTAGATTGGGAACAGAACTTACAATCCTCGGAACAAAGACCGGACCGGGCATTCACGATCGTACACAGACTGATCTCCTTTCCCCGGAACTTTCTTGCAATCTTCCCTGCTGCGTAATACAGGTCCCAATGGTCTTCACCTTCAAGGTCGGTAATGGTCAGGGCTTCTTCCCGGGTGATTCCCTCTCCGCCAAGACCTTTCTCCAGTATTCCGGATATAAATGAATTCATTATGACACCAATGTAAACTAGCGAAGAGTTAGAAGTTTACAACCATTTAATAGCTTTGGCCAAGAATAAATAAAATGATAATATCGGTTTCAAATAATCCAAGTGTGTCGATCAAAACTTGAAAAGCCGGATACTACCGGCCTTGGTCGAAAGTTTAGTGAGGCAGTATGGGTCGCTTTTACTTGACAAGACGGAGGCTACTGGCCCGTCTTGGTATGGCTTGCCCGTTAACGTACGGGCAAGTGAGACGCGTCGGT
>JASLWR010000045.1:12337-25300 GCA_030740765.1 Thermoplasmatota archaeon | reverse complement strand
CTTTGCAAACCTACAGGCTCCCATTTCACTCCGAAGGCACCCTTCTGGCGCTTCTGAGCCTTCGATTTCCTTCGGTAACCTACAAGCCCACGATTCTGCGCACATAGTCAAGCTGAAAACCTTTGATGCATCAGATGCATCTAGTCCTTTCGAGGCGTTACTCGAAAGGCCTCGACTTTCTGTCGAACTTTTCACCATTGACAATATCCAATAACAAGGATAATCGACCTGAAGAAAAGCCTTTCGGGTATTTTCTAATAGACCCTTAAGGACTAAACTCAAAAATCAATCGTTAATTGCAACGTTTGTGCGAAATTCAACTATTACGAATCTATTATATATCTCGTTCTTCATTTCCCGGTTGAAGGGGTTTTTTTGTATGTTGATAAAATGGCACGGTCACTCCTGCTTCGAAATAATTGCAAAGTCGCCACTTAATAATCTCCGGGAACCCGAAAGCGTAGAATTAAAAAACTCTCCAGAATCGTCAATCCTCCGAAAGTCTCAAATTAATCCGGAAGACCTAGCCCATGGCAAATCATATTTTCGAAAATCGATAATTTGGGTTACCGATCCCCATGATGGAAAATCCCTAGGATTGAAAAAACCGGGCGGACAGGCCGATTTCATCACCATTAGTCACAGGCATTTCGATCATGACAAGGCCAGGTTTTTTAAAACCGAAAAAACTAAGATCATCCACAAACCCGGGCGAATCCATTACCTTGGAGTAGAAACTGAAGGGTTAGAAACCTTTCACGACATGTCAAGGGGGAAGGAGAGAGGTAAGAATATTCTATTTTCGGTTTCGATCAATAGAATCCGTTTGGTACATATGGGCGATCTCGGGCATAAGCTGATCCCCGGAGAGTTGGCCAAATTGCACAATATTGACATTATTTTCATCCCGGTGGGTGGAATATTTACAATTGGACCGAAAGTAGCATGGAACGTCATCAGTGAAATAAAACCTCGTGTGGCGGTACCCATGCACTATAACTTACCAGGTCTATCCCTTCCATTGAAAGAAGTGGAGGACTTTCTTTCTTTGGCCCCAGCAGGTTGCCAGATCGAAAAAGTCGGCAAACAAAAGAAAATCGACCGGAAAATTCTTGATACCCATGGTGTGGGATCAACAAAGATATGGGTATTCTCAATCTCTTAGGGCGGGAAATAAATGGAAAGTTTCAGACTCTTTTTGGATGATTTTTCTGACGCAGCAACAAACATGGCTCTTGACGAGACACTACTGCAAGAGCAATGTAAAAAGGATTCAATACCGTCCATAAGACTTTACAGATGGAAACCTCCAGCTTTGTCTGTTGGATATCTTCAAAGAATCAGGGACGAAGTGGACCTTGATATCTGCCGTAAACTTGGTATTGATTATGTGAGAAGGCTCACTGGTGGAAAGGCCGTGTTACACGATGACGAGTTAACATATTCGATCATTATTCCCTCTTCCCACAAGAAGATGGAAGGTATCGGAGTGGTGGATTCATACCGGACTATCTCCAAGGCCCTCGTAAGATCTTTGCAGCTTTGCGGGATAATGTGCGAAATAGCACCAAAGATAGTTCCCAGCCAGGCGAGAATGGGATCCAAGATTTGTTTCGAGACACCATCTACCTACGAGGTGATGGCGGGTAACAAAAAGATCATTGGCTCCGCCCAGACCAGGGATAAGGGAGTGATTTTACAGCACGGTTCGGTTCCAATCGACTGGGACACCGAAAAGATGTTAGATGTTATGGGAATACCAATAAAAGGCAGAAAAGTTTACCGGGAGAGATTCAACGAAAAAGCAACAAGCATCTCTAAAGAACTGGGTCACCGTATCGAGTTCGAGGATTTGATTCACTGTTTCGTAAAAGGATTCGAAGACACTTTCAAGGTTGATTTAATACCTTCAGAATACACTAAAGATGAGAAAAACATCGCAAGTAATCTGGCCACTGAGAAATATGCCTCTGACAACTGGAATCTCAGAAAATGAGTATTGGGATTTATTAATATTGATAAAAATTTTAATTACAATAATGCTATTCCTCTTGTGCCAGCGTTCGATCCGGTCAAGAACAATACCGGACCGAACCTGAGAATGTGAGGCAAATTAATGAAACTGAAAAATATCCTAGGTTTTTTAAGAGATATTGCTATCGCCGCCGGAATCATAGGGGTATTGTTGTTGGCAATTTTTTTGTACACTGGAAACTGGCCACCAATGGTGGTCATAGAGTCAGATTCCATGCAGCATGGAGATGACAGTGAGCTGGGAGTTATCGATACAGGGGACCTGGTTCTAGTCAAGGAACTGGACGGCGATAAAGATCTGGTTTCTTATGTTAAAGGAAGGGCAACAGGATATAAAACATATAGTGAATACGGGGATGTAATAATCTATCGCAAGAACGGAGGGGCAGATACGCCGGTAATCCATCGGCCCGTACTCTACCTGAATGTCAACGAGACCACAAATAATTCTTTCGACATCCCCAATTTGAAGAAGCTCGAATATGGAAAAGAGATGGATTGGTATATAACGATCAGTGAAAACACGTTGATTACAAAAGCTAGATGGTACAATTTGGGGGAAAATCATCAGATTCATATTAATGAATACGGATACGCTCGAGTGCATCTCAAGATTAATTTAATGTTAATCACCAAGAATTTCGGTGACCATGGAATGCACGATGGATTCATCACCGTTGGTGACCGCAATGCAGCCCGCAACGCGGGATCCTGTGTCGATCAGGAACATCTGGAGACAAATCCATCCTCAAAAGAAAAGGTCCGACCGGTAAAGACCGAGTGGATAATCGGCAAGGCCAGGGGTGAATTACCCTGGTTTGGAATCGTGAAACTCAAGTTTTCAGGAGAAGAGAAAAATGAGTTTCCATCAACCAGTATTTACATGATGTTCGTCACCCTCGCAGTGGTAATCGCACTTCCTATAGTGGTTGATTTTATATATCACGTTATAAAGAAGAAAATAAAGGGAGATACGAACACAGAAGACGAAAAAGATAAAAAGGGGGAGGACCCTGACGCTCCCGAGGATTCATCTCAGGATAATGACGATGAAACTCCAATACCTTTGAAAAGATCGAGCGGAGAAATCCCCCCTGATGATAATAGCAGTAATAAATGAAATAACATTTTTTTTGGTAGGTGTGATTATGAGCATTATCAATATTTTCTCAAAAACCGACGTAGGGATAAAAAGAGACCAAAACGAGGATTCCATCAGGACCCTCCAGGTCATGAGTGGTGGCTTGGATGGTGAGTCCAGGCATTATGCCTTAATACTCGCCGATGGAATGGGGGGGTATGCAAAAGGAGAAGTAGCCAGCAGGATTGCCTGCGACGGTTTTGCTCAGTTCAGCATTCTGGGCCTCCCAGCCATATTCGAGGGAGACAATACCCCCAGCGAGATAAGAAAGAGATTCGAAAAGAGCGTTGCAGAGACGCTTAACAATGTGAATGAAGAGATCTGGAACTTGAGCGAAGGCGGAAAGATGGGGTGTACCCTCGTCTACGAGGTCATCTACGACGATCACCTGTATCTTGCACACGTTGGCGACAGCCGGGCATATATGGTCAAGAAAGGAGAGATCGAGCAAATTACCAAAGACCATAGTTACGTAAACGCGCTTCTCGATAACAATGCCATTACCGAAGAAGAAGCCGAGGAACACCCGATGCGGCATGTGATCACAAAGTCGGTGGGGAGCACAGAGAAAGTAACAGCGGATTACAATCTATTCAACCTCAATGAGAATGTCAACCTGCTGATGTGCAGCGATGGGCTCACCGACATGCTACGGGATAACGAGATAAGAGACATAATATTGAATAATAATCCAGCACAGATATGCCAGAAACTCGTGGATGGTGCAAACGAAAAGGGCGGAAAGGACAACATATCGGTGATATTGGCCAGGATCACATCCGGAGGAAAGAAAAGGACCGTTATGAAACCAATCCGGGTAAGTTCGTGATATTTTAATTTTTAAAAAGAGCTTCCTTTATGACACTGGCAACTGATATCACAGAACACGGATTCTCGATCGTATCTGTTGAATAAACACCGTCCACCTCGACTTTGAGCATCTCCAGGGCGTTCCTCGAGAAAAGACCGTGGGTACAAACCGCGTAAACCTTCCGTCCTCCCTGTAAATATATATTTCTTGCAGATTCCCGTATTGTCCCCCCGGTAGATATCATATCATCAACGATCCCTATACATTTTCCCTGGACATTTAAGGATTTCAAATCCATCCTGACGGTATCCTCATTTATCCTGTGCTTTACAATATAATCGAACTCCGCATTTGCCGCCCGGGCAGCCGTCTTCGCCATCTCAAGGGCACCAAGGTCCGGAGAGATAATAATATCAACCCCCTTTCCGGCGAGATATTTTCCGATATCCGTCATTGCTGAAACGGAAATCGCAGGCCGATCGAACCATTGCGTAATTTTCGGTTCATGCACATCCACGAGAATGATCTTATCGGAACCCGTTCCGATACGCCCCGCCATGCTCATAGCCGAAACCACTTCCCCGTGCTCGAATATCTTGTCTTGTCGAGCATAACCGAAATACGGGATCAAGGTAGTCAAACTCTTTATTTCGAAATTCCGGAGAGCATCCTGTAATAAGAAAAGTTCGATGATATTTCGGTCGGGATAGGAGTTGGAAACCAATAAAATCTCTTCACCATTGAGGTCCTCGTCTATCCTAACGTAGCATTCATCGTCGGGAAAGCGTTTTAACGTGACCTCTGCCTTCGTGCAGCCAATCTCTCGCACAAGTGCTTCCACCAGTTTCTTCGAGGATGATCCCGATACAACTTTCATAGAACGTCACCGATCCAACGAGATATAATCAATACGATCGTAATGATATAATTCACAATCCCTAATATCACATATACCCTATTTAGTTTATCCTTTACTTATGAAATAATTACCAACCGAGTCAATTAGTGTTGCTAAGGTTTTGAAACATTCACATGGCGACTGGAATAGATAATTATAAATTATCGTAAACGCATATTTGTCGGAATGGATGAGGCTGAAATAGGTCGGGAAAAGGATAACGATAACGATTCTATTATTGATGATGTTGGTTCCACTAATAATAATATAATAGCAAACGCTTCCAAAGACAATGCAGGTATAAAGAAGAATTCGGATAATAAAAAGATAGAAAAGAAAGACATTAATAAAGAGAAGAGGGGTGTCTTGAATGAGGAAGTTGATGATATTCCTCTTAGTGTTTTTTTCCGAAGAGTATTCAGGATTTTAATCTTTCTTGTTGTATGGGTTCTTCCCTCATATCTTGGTGGTCGATATATTCTCCACCTGTGGGATAAATGGTATTATACAGGGGAGGCACAGGGCTGGAGTTGGAAACCCTTTCTGATCATTCAGTTTATTACAACCCGCATCACTTATTACGTTTCTAAATTGTTCTCGATCCCGGTTGAATTGGATAAGGTCACGGGTCTAGCTTACCCCAAACCTTTGAACACACTTATCATAATCCCCGATTGCACAGGTATACTTGAAATGATATTTATTACCGCTCTTCTCATGGGAATCGTCATGGGATTCCGGTTACGGATGAATATTTTAAAACGGTTGAAATGGGCCGGAATACTTTGTGGCATATTATATATTGAAAATATTATTCGATTGGTATTGAATTGGCCTATTGCCAAAGCATACGGTTTTGATACATGGAGCGATGTTCATATGTGGTGGTGGAAACAAGGACAATTAATGTTCGTTATGTTGCTCTTTTCCGTATGGTTCATAAAAGTTGGGAAAAAATATCTCCCATTATCTGAGAATAGCCAAGATAACAATTCGCGCCTGAACACATCTTCCAATTCCGAAAAAACAAAAAGAAAATCAACCAGCAAATAAATTCAATATTTCAAAGGTGAAACATGTTTTCTCTTATATGGATGAAGAATCGGAGAATAATTCCGACGAAACTGATTTTCGGACGAGGGCCAACAGTGCTGACGTTACTTCTCATGATAAGCCTGGCAACATTTGTTCCTTCGGTGGTCGGTTTCCAAAATGTAAATGGAAAGTCGGAATCAAAAGAAGCGGGACGGGCTGAAAAGGAATGGACCGTTTTAGTATACATGGCCGCCGACAATAACCTAGAGGATGTGGCAATAGCCGATTTCAATGAGATGGAAATGGTAGGTAGTGGGCCGGACCTCAATATAGTTGTACAATTTGATCGAATATCCGGACATGATTCAAGCAATGGAGATTGGACGGATACGAGACGGTACTTGGTGGAGCAGGATTTTGATCCCGTGGTAATCAATTCCGTACCAGTCAACGATTCAATGGGTGAATTGAACATGGGAAATCCCGGGACTCTGAAGGATTTCCTAGAATGGGGTGTCGATAATTACCCTGCCAAAAGATATATACTCGTGATGTGGGACCACGGAAGCGGCCTTTTCAGACGGCGAGGAGATTCAGGAAACGAGGAGACGAGAGGATTCTGCAAGGATTGGAGCAGCGGCAGCGACGACTTGAAGATGTGGGAACTTTCCTCGGTACTCTCAGAATTGAAGGAGAGCCATGGAACCGAATACGAAATAATAGCCGCGGACGTTTGTTATTTCGGTTATCTGGAATCGGCCTACCAGGTAAAAAAATATACAAAATTTTTCATCGGTGCCTCAGATGAAGAGCCCGCTGCAGGATGGGATTATCAAAGAGCATTGTCTTTCATATCGGAAAAGCCGCTGTCGACATCCCGGGATATGGCCATAAATATCGTTGAGCGTTTTCTGGAGGATTACGAACAGGGTTACATCACCCAAATGGCACTTAGTATCGCTTCCATGGAAAAATTTCTTATACCGGCATTAGAGACCTTCACAAGGGCATTGATCTCTTCAACGTATCATTATCATTCTGAGATACAGATCGCAAGGAGACATTCAGACACACCCCGATCCCGCTACGTTGATCTGTACAGTTTCGTAAAACTTATCAAAGACGATATTACGCTGCCTCTGTCATTGAAACAGAAAGCCACGGAATTGAGCATTGCTCTCAAGGATAGCATCGTGGCTTATGGTACCGGCTCGGATCACCCGAACTCATTGGGTCTGGCCATATGGTTCCCGGAAAATATACTTTCCACCTCTAATTATAACACTTATTTGCGTAAATTCGATTTTTCCGAAACCTCCTGGATTGATTTTTTGAAAGAATACGATTCGCCAACGCCGATATCAATCGATCATGTACCGCTGGGAGATACCGAGAATGTTAATGGGCCGTATATTTTCGATGCCACCGTTCACGCGCCCACCGGTAGCATTGCCAAAGTCGTTTTGAACTATTCTGTCGATGAAAAAAACTTCATCCCTGTGGAATTCCTGCGACTCGAAGATATATACCGCGCAATACTTGATATTACTGTAAATGATGCAACCCTTTACTATTATATCGAGCTGTTCCTTAGTGACAATTCGACTTACACCGAACCGGTCAATGCCGAACCAAGCATTCCCGGAACGCTATACAGTTTCTGGGTGGGCCTTGATCTTACTGCGCCAAGAATAATTCATTTCCCAGTCGTATACATCACAGAGACCGAAAATTCCTACACAATGATTGCGACCATCACAGATAACATGGGTATCGATATCAATAGCACCTTTTTGAATTACATGGTGAACTCTTCTGCGCCCGGGACACCCGTTACCAAGATACTTCTGGAACAGGTTACCAATACCATATTTCAGGGGGATATCCCACCATTTCCATGTTACACCAAAGTCTATTACTGGTTCGAGACCAAGGACATTTCCATGGCCGGGAACAGTGCACGTGATCCCGTTGATGATTATTACCTATCCACCTTTGTGCAATCAAAGAAAAAATTACTGATAGACCTGGCACATGGCAACGATAAGGACTATACCACCATCACTGAGGAATTTTTGGCTGAGAATTTCGAACTTGAAACCCTGAATAAACGTGCAAATGAAGAAGAACTTGATGGATATGACATATACGTCACAACCGGCCCCACGGAAACCTTCACCACCACTGAACTCTCGGCCCTAGAGGATTTTCTTCTGAAAGGCGCCAGTGTTTTCGTATTGGGTGGTGGAGAAAATGACATTACATTACCCATTACATCCATGGGAGGTATCTCATGGACCGACAGCAATGCTCCGGGAAAGGGAAACACCTCTCATATCAATCGATCATTAGAAAAGTTTGATTACGTTGAGACTATCTACTATGACAGGCACAATAGGGTTCTGGAAGGAGGCAATCACACCATTTTGAAATCAGAAAATGACGAAAATCTAAGTGTCTACTCCAATATTGGAAAGGGTCGGCTCGCCGTGATAAGCGATGGTATTCTTTCCGACGGAAATATCTCAAAGGAAGGAGAATATTCGCCCTATGATAATTTTGAATTTGCTCGAAGCTTGCTTCACCTGCTATTGGATAACAGAAAGCCAGTACCCGTGATCAATATCGTAGAAACCCCTGAACTACCAAATATCATCAAGATAAATACTCCCTATACATTCTCCGGGCTTGGTTCATACGACCTAGACGGACCCATAGCAAATTATACTTGGGAGATCAACGGGAAGAACATAGGCTATGACAAGCTCATAACACATACATTCACGGAATCAGGTAACTATGATCTCAATCTTCACGTTAAGGACTTCGAGGATACATGGTCTCATGCAAGTGTGAGATACGTGGCAAACCTTCCACCCGAACCCCGTATGGAGGCGACATTGAACCTTTCGGGTCCTCTGGAAATAATTGATTCCGGTGTAAACGTCCCAGGAGGGGAGAGTATCCATTTCAAATCGTTATCTGTCGACATAGACGGTATTATTGCCAATGAAAGATGGGATTTCGGTGATGGTTCAAAGCCTGTGGAAAATGAATCAACGGTGGTCCACGCCTATGATAAGAAAGGGAAGTTCCTGGTAACTCTAAGCGTTTGGGACAATCTGATGATAGAACGTTCCACAACTGCCTTGTTCAACATATCCAATGCACCACCGGTTGTGGTAATAGAGGTTCAGCGAAGCGGGAAAGAGGATGATACGATCTACATGAGCGCAATCAAATCCCATGATCCTAACGACCCTTCAGATGTCTTCTACAAGAATGTGCGATGGGATTTCGGAGACGGAACCGGAAAAGACCATTCCTTATCGGCAAATCATATATACAGAAAAGCGGGGATCTACAATATCACTCTTTATATTACTGACCTGGACCTGGAAGACCCTCTGACTGCCTTCGCCGTGGAACAGATCAGAATTGACAATCGGCCCCCGGTAGCTAATGCCACCGATATCCACACGAACGGAGCCACGATAACATTTTCCGCGATCAATTCAACGGATACCCCTTCAGATTATGACACACTGCAGTATCACTGGAATTTTGGCGACGGGAGCGTTGGCTCCGGCGTTACAGTCGTTCATCATTTTAAAGAAGACGGAAATTACACCGTTATTCTAACGGTCACCGATGATGATGGGGCAAACGATACAAGGATACTTTACGTTACCATTTCGTCGACCTCCAAGATGAGGATCAATTATTACGCAGTAGCCGCTTTCGTGTTTCTCCTGATACTACTCATAGTCATCTGGGTAAATCCAAGTTTTATAAGACAGAAAGTGAATGGAACTGAATCGCCTGCTAAAACAGAACCAATAAAGAAAATCGCCAAAAAGAAGAAAATTGTAATAAAAAAAGTTGCAAGGGAGAATGGGAAGGGTAAGGAGATCGAAGCTGGAGAAAAGGATGAAAATACCGAAAACACCGAAAACGCGGATGTGGTGGAGATGAGCGACGATATAATGCAGGGGATACCGCTTGATCAATAAAGTAAAATGTATCCAAAATTGAAACTGGATCGGCTCATAATGTTTTTTTCCCTTTTCAGCGAAAGTTTTTTATCGTGGATAATAATAACCAGGAGTAATTCCGGTATTGGGCCAATGGTCTAGGTGGTTATGATGTCGCCTTGACATGGCGATGACCGCCGGTTCGAATCCGGCTTGGCCCATTTCTTTTTACTTTATTACTATACTCTGAGCGAAGCGAGGAGCTTGGCGAGCGGGGAAGGGCGGGCTTTTTAGATTATATGAAACCTTTAATTTCCGAGCAGGACAGGGCGAGTTTTCTTTTTCTGAATTTTTTCTTTTAGAGCCCTGGCCAGCACAGGAAATTCTAAAAGAAATAAACTCCAGCGCAGTCAAGATAGCAAAAAGATTTAGCTCGGGACCGGCTTGGACCACTTTTTTTTTCAACAATTTTACCTTACGATAGCCAAACCTAGGACCTTGTAGAACATGGCAAGCCCATTGTCATCTAGAGGTTTTATTTTTAAAAATCCCAAATTTTCGGTGCGCCCTTAGAAAAGCATAGCTGGAAAGAAACAAACCCATTCCAACTGAGAGATCAACCGCACCGATAATGCATAAACCAGTATAGTTCTTCCCTAAAAGACGTGATATTAGAACAGCAAGTGTAATCACTACAGCGAGGAATATAAAAAATCGGATCCGGTAAAATTGCCACCACCTAGGGTTTGATAGACTGGCAATCCGATCGAGATTCTTTTGACAACTTTTAAACAGGAATAAACGGGCTTTAATTGCCCCAATTAAAACACCTGTGGCAAACGCAATCCATGGCCAGAGGAGTCCTCCCTCGATATCTTCAGCCTGAACTAATATAATAAGTCCCTTCGATAATAATGAAACTGCTCCTGCAAGCCAAACCAGTGCGGCTAGAGTATATAATGAACTGTGTTTTGTCATCTTGAATCCTCATTCGCGATAAGGGGTCACATCCCAAAGAGTTAGGAACGATTCTTCTTCATCAATTACTAACCTGAACTCAACATTCTTAAAAAAGGGTTGCTAAAAATAATATGGATTTACCGATAGTACTCGGTGTCAATCAAAAAACCGAAAATATAATTTAGGATAATAATATTAGGACTACAGCTTCATATTGTCAAATGGGCAAATTTTGATATAAAGTCGAAGTTTGCCCTTTTGATAATGTTCGCAGAATCGCAGCCTGTAGATTTCTGGAGGAAATCGAAGGCTCAGGGCAATCTCCGATTGACCGGAGTGCAACGGGAGCTCTAAGAGACCGATTCTGCTGAATCCAGTAATCTTACGAAAAATAAGACTCATTGGGAAAAAGAACCTCCATGTCTCGAAAAGGAGTGTTATCCCGTGAGGTGGACAATTTGGAAATAGTGACCATCAACGACCTTGTGAAGGCTTTGAGAAACACCCTGGGTAAGAAAGGCATGGGTGAAGATGACATAAGGTCTCTCGCGGAATATCTCATAAATTTTTTTGGTTTCGAGGATTATGCCATCGACAACCGTTTGAATCCCAACGATCGCGACGTTTTCTATATGCTTGAAGAAATCGGTCTACTGAAGACCGAGAGGGAAGAGGTAACAATTAAGCGAGGCCAGATCTGGAGGATTCATTACTGGAAATTGAACAAACAAAAGATAAAGGAATTAGGCAAGACCCAAGATACTAAAGACTCCAAAGAGGGCGATAAATTTGCGATATACGAAAATATCGACAAAGAAATGTGGACCCGAAGTCGATGATCAACAAGCATTTTAAAAAGAATCATAAGGTATGATTTGCCGGATCGGAACCGGAATCCCATTATTGATATCAAGAAATTCAGGAAAGGCAGGTGGTAATGTCGCGTCCAAAAGAATCCGCAAAAAAATTAAGGGAACACGCCACCGACTGAAAATATTCAAAAAGATAAAGATAGCGGATTTTGTTACCATGGGAAACTGTATGTGCGGTTTCCTTGCCATGCTCTCTTTCCGGGGTAGATGGGGTGAATATATCGGGGAAAAAGAACTTTTTTTTCTACCTGGTATAATATTGATCGTTTTTGGAATGATCCTCGACGGGGTGGACGGGGAAGTAGCCAGGTGGGAGCTGAAAAAATTCGGCGTAAAAAACAGGATCGGTCATTACCTGGACTCAATCGCCGATACCATAACATTTTGCCTCGCTCCTGCATATCTTATTTACAGTGTATATGCAATTCCCTGGGATACTGCCTCCAGTGGTGATATAATTATCAACATTGTAGTTATCATCACCTCGCTGATCGTTGCTCTGTTTGGCATGCTTCGCCTGGCGAAATTTGTTTCCTCGGCTCATAAACTGGACATGTTTATAGGATTGCCTACACCGCCGAATGCGTTTATCATATGCGTACTTTGTTTTCTATTCCACCCGAATCCGTCCACCGAGGAAAATTACTGGACCATGAAAATAATAATCTGCAGTATCGCAATTCTCTTGGCCTTTTTGATGGTAAGCGATTATAAATATCCAAAAATATATGGAAAAGTACGCACCATATTCAGCGGCCTTGTTTTTCTTTTTATTATATCACTGACCCTGAAAGTATTCAATATCAAAGTCTGGAAGGATCTTACAAACATGGAAATATTCGGATTGAATCTTAGTGCAGTGCTGGCACTTGGAGTCGCTCTATTCTATGCTATTGGCTCGCCAGTTATAATGGAGCTAAAGGAAAGAAAACTAGTCGACTTGGAGCTTGATGACGACTAGTGAATCTCTTAATCAACTATTCATTATTTCTTCAACAAGTGCGGAATGATCGACTTCGGAAATGCTCATGTGTTCTCTCAGTTCCGAAAGCATGACGTCCTCATCCTCTGAGATAACACCGTCCTTCAATGCCCTCTCAAGAGAACGACGGTATTTCTTGAGGTTGCTATGCTTTTTTATTTCCATCTCCTTGAGCTTGCTGTAGAGGACGTCTGTGCTCCTCCACCGGTCTTCCTTCTTCTTTGCAAGGCATTTCATCACTAATTCATCCAGTTCC
>JASLWR010000045.1:0-12327 GCA_030740765.1 Thermoplasmatota archaeon | reverse complement strand
TGAGCGAGCTCGGCAGGTCCGGTGTTTTATTCATGATCAGACCCATCACCCTTGCAAGCTCGTTGGCCATGAACGGGTTCACGCCGGTGAGCATCTGGTAGAATACAATACCGACCTGGAACAGGTCAGTTGACCAGTCAACGTCCCCGTAGGTCTCCCGGTCGAACTGCTCGGGCGCGGCATAGGAGAATGTTCCCTTGGTACCGATACTCTGGGAAACGCTCTCGTCAGCCATGAACTTCCCGATACCCCAGTCGGCGATCTTCGGTATGCCGTCCTTCGTAAAGAGAATGTTCTCGGGTTTGATGTCCCGGTGCACGCAAGCCATCCTGTGGGCGTAGGACAGACCATCCAATATCTGGAGTATCAGGGGCTTTGCTTCCTTTACAGAAAGCCGGTGGTCCTTCAGCAGCCCATCAAGGTTCCCGCCTTCCATCAATTCGATGGTCATATAGGGAACAGGGCGGATGTTGCTGTCAAGGAAAGTGACGATATTCTTGTGCTTCAGTTTCCTCCAGATGTCAGCTTCGGCCTGGAATTTCTTCAGAACCGAGCTGTCGATGGTCTCGTCCAGGAATTTCGGAAGTTTGATAGCCACACCAACTCCCTCGTTGTTTATGGCCTTGTACACGGTTGCGAATCCGCCGCTGCCGAGCTTATCGGTGATGATGTATCCCGGAAGTATGTTCTTCATATGCGAAGGAACCTTCTCCAAGGAGGTTATACCGAGATGTTCCTTCAGGTCTTCAGGTGGCGGTGGAAGTGGCAGTTCGTCGTCCATATGATCCTCATCGCCCCACACTTCAGCTTCGTCTTCCTTTACTGATTCTTCAATAGTAACCTTTGCCGCCACGATTTCTCCAAGGGCTTTCACAGCGGGTTCTCTTTTCTTCGATTTCCGAGGTTTCTGATCAGGCGCAGGTGCTTCCTTCTTCTTTTCGGTGGGTTTCTCCTTCGTCTTAGCCCCTTTACTTATCTCAGCCTGGACCGTAAGCCCGATCCTCTCGAGCTCTTCTTCTCTCTCGATCTCATGCTTTACCTCGGCCATCCTCCCCTCTATCTCACTCTTTCTCTTCCTCTTCTTGACGATTAGGATAAGCAGTAGGATAATGAAGAAAACGGGGATTATGATCGCCAGGGCAATGGCCATTGGTTGAACCCCTTCGTCCTGCGCATCGAAGACAGGAATATTTTCTCCAAGGCTCCAGGTAAACGTCAACTGGCCTTTTGTGGCAGTGATCACCGTTCCGTCGGGAACCGCACCGGGTGCTAATGCAAATATGGCAAATCCAAATACATCTGTTAATGCCTCATAGGATCGTCTTGTCTCCAATGTGAATTTAATGGATACGCCTTCCACCGGATTGTTCTCAGCATCTACTATGGGTCCTATTTGGAAGAACTGCTCTGCGATATCTTCTTCCTCCACAATTATCGTGAACGTCAGACGGGCTGATTTTCCCGCTTTATCCGTGACGGTCAATGTAACGTTATAGGAGCCGAGTTTCAAGAATTTATGTGTGACCAATCCACCTTCAAGCTTCAGTGGGTTATCCAGAAGATCGGTCGACCATTCATATTTTTCGATACCGGTGTCGTCAGTGCTGTTTCTCCCGTCCAGAATTAAGCGATCCCCTCGTTGTACAGTATATTCTCCAGCCGAGCCCAGGGGTTCACCATTTATGGATACCAATACTTTGGGATCTTCCTGATCTTCCACGGCTGCCTTCTCAACGATAATAATAAAGGAAAAACTGTCGGTTTCCCCGCTTAAAGGATTTGTAACAGTTAGGGTTATGGTGAAAATGCCCGGAATATCGAAAACATGGGTAAGTACCCCCCCTTGGTATTCTAATTTACCAGCTCCGGCTTCATTTTCCCCGATCCAGATGTACTCGGTAATATCACCGGTGCTGTTTAGAGCATCGAAAACAACTTCGGTACCCAGAGAAATGGTCAAATTTCCGCCTCGTTCAATTGGTTTTCCATTTACACGTGGCACAGCCTTAAAGGGAATTACCTCCAATACTGTAACGGTGACCTCGTCGGTGTTCTTATTATCGGAACCATCGGTCACGGTCAAGGTAATTAAATATGTCCCTTGAATTGCAAAAGTAAAATCGACAAATTCCCCATCGAGTTCTTTCGCTCCCCCGTCATACTCGAATGTCCATGAATAGTGAGTTATTCCAATATTGTCCTGGCTGTTACTGCCATTGAGAGTGATTGGTTCATTCTCAAGAATCATTAAGTCTTCCCCGGCATCGGCGTCTGGTTTTATGGTATCCTTCACCTGAAGATGAGTTAAGTTTGTCGAAATATTAAGACCGGATACATCGAAAATATTGAACAAATATTCTAAATCAGTTGCATCTCGCGGAATCATGATGGATGTTTCCCAACCTTCTTGGGCAGTAGAGTCCATACTTTCATTGTTAATGTCGACCCCGTTGAACGAATAATCCAGTTCGACCTTTGAAATTCCTATATTGTCCATTATCCTTGCAGAAATGTTGAACTCGTCCCCGGTCTTTGGAAGTCCGGGAGTTAAATCTTCAAGGAATTGTGGATATTTATTGTCCTTAACGGGAATTGAAATCTGGGTGCTGTTCCAGGCATTTCCAGCTCGATCCTGTATTTGAAATGTATATCTTAGGGGTCCAACATGCTTGATGTCGAGGGTGATCTTACCCCGCCAGATATCACTTCTATTACCAGTTGAAAGATCAATCGACTCATTATCATCTGAAAAAGACCAGTCCACCAGTACCTTTTCCACACCTATATTGTCATGGGCTTTGATCTCGAAGGTGAAATTATCGCCGGTATATCCCTCCCTGGGACTGGTATCGCTTTCAAATTGCGGAGGATCATCATCTTTAACTGGTACATTCTTCACCCCACTAATGGCTAAATTATTTGCTGCGTCTCTTACATAAACAGTGTAGGTTAAATCGCGAACGTCGTGATCGGTCGTGATCGTTGCACCCCAATATTCCCCCATTCTCTGCAAGGACATATTGTTGTTTTTATTACCATGGACCCAGTTAACATGCACCGATGCCACCTCCCTGTTATCCGACGCGCTTATGTTAAATCCGAATGGATTCCCGGTACCAACCTGCCCGCCGGTATTATCAACTATGCTCGGTTTTTCATTATCAATAGTTGCATATCTCAGATCTCCATTGGTCTTGTCATAGTAACTGATGTGGGGATGACTCAGATCATCGAGGGCAATGGATGTGAAAAGCCCCACGTCATTCTGGCTGTCCACGGTTTCAGTAACCCATTGACCGTTATTAAGGTTGGATGCAATTTTCAGATTACCGTTGGTCACATCATAATAACTAATGTGGTGGCGCTCGCCAGCGTTTGTGTCGATGTAAGCCAATGATGTATACTTCCCAACATCTCCACCCTGGTCAACTTGGTCATTATGCCATATCCCAGCCTGTACATCCTTGTAGGTAAATAATAGGTCTTGGTTACCGCTATCGTAATAGCTTATTCGGGGTTCATCGACAATATTCAGCGCAATAGACGAATATTCGCCAATTAATTGACCGTTAGGGTCCGGAGTTTGCCGATCCCATCCGCCTCCGGGTGATTGATTTGGCATGTAAATAAGGTTCGAAGTACTGTCGGAATAATAGCTGATATGGGCTTTGTACTGTTGATCGAGAGCGAGAGATGTGTAACGACCCGATGCTCCGTTATCATCCAGTGTCGTAATATTCCAGTTGCCGTCCACCATCTTGGCGTACTTTAGTTTCGGGGAGTTCGAACCATCATAATAACTTATATGAACATCACCATTGGGTTCTACCTTGATGGATGAGTAATTACCAACTTGGGCAGAATTGTCAACCGTATCTATGAACCATGCATTTCCTTGGAGCATCCTTGCGTGCATTAAATTGCCGTTGGAGAAATAACTGATATGCGGTGACTGCGATTGAAGGTCGAGAGTAATAGAAGTATATGCTATGTTATTACCATTATCTATCATACCGCCTTCCCAGGCAGTGCCATTCCACTTGAGATATTTCAGCCAATTATTTGTACTGTCCACGTAACTGATTATGGGAAATCCGTTTGCATCCACTGCAATAGACGAGTATTTTCCGCAATCACCAAGGCTGTCTATGGTTTTTCGGTACCAATTATTACCCCTGCTTTGGCTTTCAAAGTTCTCATTCTTTTCAGCCTGTTCTATGGATAAAACATTGTTACTGGTTCTCGATCTTTCCTCATTGATAAAAAAATTCTCATTTCCGACCAATAATAAAAGAATGGAAAGAACCAAAACTCCAACAATTGCTATTGTTCGTTTCATTTCTTTCACCTTCCTTGTAATAGAGTACTGGAAGCAATCTAATAAACGTTCCGTTATGCATGTATTAGTTTATAAAACTCTCTACTAACTTAACTATGCTTAAGCATTTTCTAAAAAGAATTACATCTCCCTTCCAACGATGGAAAAGTCCTTACGGACCGATCAGATCTCTGGTGATTTCCCAACAATAATCAGGATCAAGGTCTATTTCATAATTTCATCCACGAGCGCCGAGTGCTCCACCTCAGATATACTCATATGTTCTCTCAGTTCTGAGAGCATGATGTCCTCGTCTTCGGAAATTACCCCATCTTTCAAGGCCCGCTCCAGGGATCTGCGATATTTTTTCAGGCCCACAAACTTCTTTTTCTCCATGTCCTTGAGCTGGCTGTACATCACGTCGGTGCTCCTCCACCTGTCCTCCTTCTTCTTCTCAAGGCACTTCATGACGATCTCGTCCAGCTCCGGTGTTATCTCTGGATTGTATGTACTGGGTAGCTTGGGTGTTTTTGTAAGGATCAATCCCATTACCCTCGCTAGCTCGTCGGCCATGAACGGATTCACGCCGGTGAGCATCTGGTAGAATACAATACCGACCTGGAACAGGTCAGTGGACCAGTCCACCTGCCCGTATGTCTCCCGATCGAACTGCTCGGGGGCAGCATAAGCGAAGGTTCCCTTGGTTCCGATGCTCTGGGATACGCTCTCAGAGGCCATGAATTTACCGATACCCCAATCCGCGATCTTTGGAACGCCGTCCTTGGTAAAAAGAATATTTTCGGGTTTGATGTCACGGTGTACGCAGGCCATCCTATGGGCATAGGACAGGCCGTCCAGGATCTGGAGTATCAAGGGTTTCGCTTCCTTGATTGAAAGCCGGTGGTCCTTCAGGAGACCCGAAAGGTTTCCACCCTCCATCAACTCGATGGCCATGTACGGAAGGGGCCTCACGTCGCTATCGAGGAAGGTGACGACATTCTTGTGCTTCAGCTTCCTCCAGATGTCCGCTTCGGCCTGGAATTTCTTCAAAACCGAACTGTCCACGGTCTCGTCCAGGAACTTTGGAAGCTTAAGGGCAACGGCGTCCCCATCCCTGTTGATTCCCTTGTAAACGGTGGCAAAACCCCCGGCGCCAAGCTTGTCGGTGATGATGTACCCCGGAATGATATTCCTAATGGTAGGCGAAACCTTTTCCAATGACAGGGCGGCGAGATGGTCCTTCAGCTCCTCCGGAGGCGGGGGCAGGGGAAGGTCATCTTCCTCATCCTCATCTTCATATTCTTCGGGTCCGCTGTCCCATTCGTCCATTGCCTCCGTATCCTCCACCACGTCCTCCTCGTCCACCACATCCTCTTCTTCCTCTATTTCCTCTTCCTCCTCGAGCTCTTCTTCGTATTCCTGAATGGTTTCCGCGATTTTCTCCTTCCTCTTGGCTTTGGCCTTTTCTTTTTTCTTGGGCTTTTCTTTTCTGCCCTTTCCCTTGATCGCTTCCACTGCCGGAGCTTTTGATTTCTTTTCCTGTGGTTTCTTCTTCCCAGCTTTTGTTTCTCCCATCTTTTCCTCAGCTTTTTCCTTTTCTTCTTCCTCAATTTCTTCAATTTCCTCTTCGACCTCTTCCTTCTTCTCTCCCCCATCATCCTTCTTGCGTCTCCTGACAACTATCAGAATGACAAGTATCAACAGTATCAAACCTGCAATACCCCCGGCGATCAATACCATCGAAGGCCCTTCGTCCTCCCCCTGCGATTTGAAAGTAGGCGGATTATCTCCCTGCGTCCACTCAATTTCTTCCCCGTCCTTTACGGCTTTGATAGTTGTGTCATCTGGTATTTCCGCCACGGGAATATCGAAATGTGCGATCCCGTCCTTATCTGTCCTTGCAGTGTATGGTTCTCCCTCGTATACAATGGTTACCTCGGCATCGATCACGGGAGTCCCATCTTCATCCAGCAAAGGCCCTACACTGGCCTTTGCCGGCTCTTCTTTTATAGCCTCGAAGTCCAAACTCATGCTGTGGGAATTCCCGACCTCATCATAGACGGTGAGAGTAACAGTGTACATGCCCTGTTCACCGAATGGATAATTCAGGTCGGTACCGGTGAAATTTTCCTTACCACCGGGACCTTCCACAAACCAGTCATGAGCTACGATCCCGAGATTGTCTTCGCTTTCATCAGCGTTGAAATGAAGACTGGTTCCGATCATAGTTTCCCTTAAATTACCCCTCTTTACATATTTTCCATCGATGGTTATCTTTGCCACCGGGTCTTCATTATCCCCAGCCTTTGCGTGTAGTTCGAACCCCATCTCTGCAGTGTTTCCGGCAGCGTCGATAACTGTTAGGGTTACAGAATACATATCGGATTGATCGAAATTATAATTGATGAGGTCGCCATTCAATACCTCTTCTGTGTCAAGCCATTGGATTTTCCAGGAGAATTCCACAATACCCACATTATCATTGCTGCCGCGGGCACTCAGCTCGATCTGATCTTCTCTGATAACATTATAACTATCACCATTATTTATTTCATCACCATTGATGGATATATGGATTTCCGGATTATAGATATCTCTTACAGTGACCGTTACAAAATCTCGATCCAAATTTGTATCCCCATCGATTACGGTCAATGTTACGTTGTACTCTCCGGGAACATCGAAAGTGAATTTGAACTCCATTTCACGGAATTCCCTATCTTCCCCTTCATAGGAGAATTTCCAGATATAATCTACGATTCCCACGTTGTCCGTGCTTTGTTCGGCATTGAAAACGACTTCTTGCTCCTGGTCTATTTCCACCACATCTTCTCCCCCATCGGCTTGCGGCGGTGTGATATCCTTGACATTTACAAAAGTAAAATTCACGTGAGTATTGTTGTCACGATCCATGACCTTCAATGATATATCGAATTTTCCAGGGAGGTCGAATAGAAATTCTACAAGATCTCCATACAAGTGGATCTCCTCGTCACCGTATATGAAACTCCATGTATAATTCACGATATCCGTATTATCGTGAGACCCCCTACCATCGAATTCCACCATCACATGTTGCTCGATATCGCGAACATCACCGGCTACAGCCTTGGGCGGGATTATATCCTCAACATCCCTTTTCATTACACCGTGCATATCACGGCTATTCAGGTGATTATTGCTGTTATCATTGGCTATGAAGAAATAATTTATCACGGTGGCATCATGAGGTATCTCGCCGGATATCCGCCAAATATTTTCAGTATCATACTCCATGCGTTCGGTAAATTCCTCTCGACCGCCCCCGAAGGTGAATACAAAAAATACATCCTTGACCATGATATTGTCCATCACCTTGACCGAGACATTTAATGTCTCGCCGGTTTTCGGAATCCCCTGGTCGAGCTGTCCGTCGAACCATGGAGGATCGTTGTCCAGAATCTCAATATGTCTGAGAGCACTTGTATTTGAATTTCCAGACCCATCTTCTACGATAATTGTATAATTGAGTGATTCAATTGAAAAGCGATTGGTAGTAATGTTTCCTCGCCAAACTATTCCCTGCCCATCAGTTTCAAGGAAGGTAACATTCGAGATCCCTCCGTGTTCCCAGTTCACCGTAACCTTTCTGATACCGATGTTATCCGAAGCAATTATAGTAAAATTGAATTGATCTCCCGTTGTGCCTTTATTCCCACTACTATCGCCTTCCAGAACAGGGTTGTCATTATCTTTAACCAGGATGCTCTTCGGATCGCTCTTGTTGACATTCCCCGCGTCATCTTGTAAAAATATCGTGTAGACAAGGTCTTCAACACTATTCGGAGCGATATTTAAGGTGCCGATCCAGTTCCCATTTCCGTTGGGATATTGGAGCACAAGAACATCGGAATTCTGCCCCTGAGTCCAGTTTACCTGTACGATCCCGAATCCGATATTATCGGTTGCATCCACCGTAAATTCGAAGTTGTCTCCAGTGTAACCCGTTTGCTTCGTGCCATCATCCACAATAACCGGTATATCATTGTCATTTACACCGACCGATTTCTGCGCCGATCCCAAAGTATTCCCAGCGGGATCCATCAATTTCAAGGTGAAATTCAACATATCTATACTTTGATCCAGTGTGATATTCAGAATCCATATATCATTGCCGGTATCAGTCATGGGTACATCACTACCACCCAAACCTCCATGCCCCCAAGTGGCGGTGACTGCGTTGACTTTGATATTATCCAAAGCTTTGATCTCAATTGTGTACCCATCACCGGTTGTACCCTGCCCCGGGCTGTTATCCTGATCTATTGTCGGTGCTTTGGAATCATAACCGCATTTGGAATCTTCGCCACCTCCGGTCGGTGAATTTTCCTTGTTTCCCACAGTATCGTTGGCGATAGTATAGAAACGATAATATCCGTCACCTTCGGGTGCTGTGAAGTCGAAATTCCAGGGTGCCGCATTTATGATCCCAAAGGATTTCCACTGTGTCCAGCTAATATTGTCCACACTGAATTTATACCATAACGCAAGGTCCTTCACCCCGCTTTCACCGTTGTCGGTAACGGTATTGGAGATCGTGATGGGGGACGTGGTTTTCCAGTAAGGTGTTATTTGACTTGCTGACGAGACCGGTTTGTTGGCATCGTATTTCATGTTCAGCATATTGCTGTTACCCAGTGTTCCCAGTTGATCCTTCATACTGAATTTGATCTCTATATTTCCTTGCGGGTTCAAATTCTCCTTGTAAAAATAGGTCCCGTCCCAACTCGTATTTTGCCAACTAGCACCATTATCAAGGGAATACTGTGGGGTTCCGATGTCCAAACCGACCCCTGCATCAGAGGCAGTGATTCTAATATTTATAGGACCTTTATAATAAACACCACTTGTAGTACTGTTATAAATTTCCGGGTTTCCAAAGCTTGGGGCGGTATTGTCATGCGTGAACGTTATCTGTGCGCTGGTCGCCTGGTTGGAAAGTCCATCCGAAATCCTGAACCGTAATGTAAAAGAAGCTCCGGGATTATAATTATTGTAATAAATTTTTCCACCTGAATAACTCACTCCAACATCAGTATATGCCCCCCCGTTAATCGAAACCAAACGTGAACTCACGTTCAAGCCGACCCCTGCATCAGACACATTCGCAGAAATACTGATTACTCCTTTGAAATAAACACCGTAAGAGTTCCCATTGGAAATCATCGGAGAAACCAATACGGGAGCGTCGGGATCGTAAGCATATAATGTATCCCGTGAAGCCGGAAGCCTTTCCCGGTTCCCCACAGTATCGTTTGCGATGGAGTAGAATTCATAATAACCGCTTCCGTTCGGAGTATTGAAAGTGAAGGACCACGGCGATGCCGAATCCTTTCCAAAGTAGGTCCAGCCGGACCAGGAATTATTATCGGTTGAATACCGATACTTTAGAGTGACATTCTCGACGGTGTTAAGCGCTCCTCCCGCATAAATTGAAATCTGGTCGATGCTTATATCGCTTCTATAAGTGGATCCGGTGACACCTTTGAATCTCAATTTTCCGATCCCCGATAACGAAGACAGGTCCACGGAAGTAAAATTCCACTGATTACCCTGTGGTCCTTTTCTTTCCCACAGCATTTTCCAGGAACCGGTAGTATTCTCTTCGAGTGTGAGATTTCCCATTTGGCTACCGTACATGTGGTAGAAGAACGTCATCTTTTCGTTTCCGCTCAGGTTGAAATCGATTGGAGGGCTCTGGATGATGGCTTCCTTGTAATAATTCACTGATGCTTCAGTGTAAATGTACCAGCCACTTCCATCGGCTCCCGACGAAGGTCCGGTATTCTGACTTGGCGTCGAGCCGGTATTTCGGGACCAATCCATATCATCGCCTTCCATATTCCGCCAGCTTCCCCAGCCCTCTCCGAAGTCGTCGTAGATATCCGATGAGCTTACCGTAACAGTTAACGGTGACGTTTTGCCCCAGTACGGTGAAATATGATCCACCCTCGATATGGGGGCTTTATTATCGATGACAGTGTATTTCAGTTTCGAGCCGGTGGAAGAGCAATAACTGATATGGGTGCGGCCGTAACTGTCAATTGCATTTGACATAAACTGTCCAACGGATCCGTCCGAGTCAATCGTTTCCAGGTGCCATTCGTTCTCATCGAAGTAGGCGTATTTCAGATCCGTATCGGTTATACTGTAATAACTGATCTGAGGTCTTCCGATGCCATCCAGCGCAATGGAGGTATGATACCCAGTATTTCCAGTTGAATCTATCACTTTGACCGTCCACTGGTTCCCATCGTGATGCGCATATTTCAGATCATCGTTCGTCGAGTCGTAATAGCTGATATGTGGCTCATCGTTTGAGTCTAATGCAATAGAACTCCAGGCGCCAACATCACCCTCGGAATCCACGGTTTCTTTCCGCCAGGAATTTTGATTTCCGTCATAATAAGCGTATTTCAGATCCGCGTTGCCTCTGTAACTGATATGCGGGTTATCGTTCGAGTCTAATTCTAATGAAGTATACGTACCCACTTGCCCAGCGGAATCGACAGTTTGAGTTTGCCAACCATTTTGATTCTTGTAGGAATATTTCAGGTCGGAATTGGTTTCATCATAATAACTGATATGCGGGCGATCATTATTGTCCAGTGCGATCGATGTACACTTGCCGACAATTCCTTGCGAGTCCACAGTCTCATTATGCCACTGATTCCCGTCATAATAGGCGTATTTCAGGTCATGATTGATGTTATCATAGTAGCTTATATGGGGACGGTCATTATTATCCAGCACTAGCGATGTATACAAGCCAATCCATCCCTGGGAGTCTGCTGTCTGAATGAGCCATTGTATCCCGTTGAAATGGGCGTATTTCAGGTCATGATTGGTGTTATCATAGTAGCTTATATGGGGACGGTCATTATTATCCAGCACTAGCGATGTATACAAGCCAATGGACCCCACCCCATCCAGCGTCACTATGGACCATTTATTTGGTCTGTATCCGCATTTCGTATCCTTCGATCCCGGAGATGATTCCACATATCCCGCGTGATCGGTGGCGTTGGAGTAGAACTCGTAATGTCCCTCTCCTTGGGGGAAATTGAATAACCAGGACCAGGGCTCCATATTGACCACGCCCGATGAGTTCCAACCCTCCCAGTTTGAGGCGTTGTTCTTCCTGTATCGATAGAAGAGTTCCACGGAATCCACTCCGCTTTGCCCGTTGTCTGTCGCGTTGACCGTGATATTGATGGAATCGTGCTTCCAGTAACCCTTCAGAGTATTTACAGTTGAATTAGGTGTATTATTATCCAGAACGGCGTATTTCATGATGAGTGGGGAAGATGGACCCCGATAACTTATATGAGGTACATCATTCGAGGTCAATGCCAGAGAATTCCACACGCCCGAACCGCCATTATTATCAATGGTTTCATTATGCCATTGGTTTCCATCATAGTAAGCATATTTTGGGTTGGTATTCGTAAGGTCATAATAGCTGATATGCGGACGTTCGGAAGTATCCAGGTCCAATGATGAATACCGGCCTACGTCTCCCTGAGAATCCACGGTTTCATTATGCCATTGATTTCCGTCATAATAAGCGTATTTCAGATCATCGTCCGTCCAGTCGTAATAGCTGATATGTGGCTCATCGTTTGAGTCTAATTCTAATGAAGTATACGCACCCTTATTCCCAGCGGAATCGACAGTTTGAGTTTGCCACCCAGATTGATTCTTGTAGGAATATTGCAGATCGTCATCTGTGGCATCATAATAACTGATATGGGGCCGGTCATTCGAATCTATATCGATGGAGGAAAACTGTCCGACTTTATCCACACTTACCGCTATTTCATTGTTCCATTGATTTCCATCGTGGTATGCATACCTCAGATTGGCCCCCGATTGGTCGTACCAGCACATATGCGGCCGATCATTTGAATCCAGCGCAATGGATATATGGCCGCTGGAGATAAGCCCGTTTCCATACACGGTCTCATTGG
>JASLWR010000044.1 GCA_030740765.1 Thermoplasmatota archaeon | reverse complement strand
TCGTTGACAGACTTTGCTTAGAATTAACGGCACTACGCGCAAAACGCCAGCTCCTTTAGGGGCTGGTAGTTTACATTGTGGAACTATGTTTGGGATACCACCACCGTGCAGGACGGGCGGCACGTAATTTCCGCTAGAGCTGCTGACGAAGAGACCTTTTCCACGGTTTCTACGGAACATTATATGGTTCGACAGGCAAACGATGAAAGGCCCAATCATGACGAGAGATTCAGCAAACTCGACGAGAGCTGGGAGGATATATATGTCGAACCCATTCAAGCGGGCATAGAGAACGGTACCGTAGGCGGCGAGATGACCATTTCGAAAGACCAGGGAAAGATGGCATCGAATTTCAATATATATTTAACGGGTATGGAGATGGAGATGGGTGTGGTTTCAGATGGGCGTATAGATATTACCGTGCGGGGTGATTTTTCCACCGGGAAAGTAATAATACTGAATATCGACGAAACCATGCTGGATATTACGAACTTCGAGGATATTACGGTTAAATTCGACGGTGTGGAGATGGACTATTCCAATGTAAATGTAGTACTAGCTGAGGATGGTGATGAACCGATATACTGCCTTACCATGGGGAATGACGGTCTACGGGTATTGATCTACATACCGCATTTCTCGGAGCACGTCATTAGCATCGAATCCTCCTCATTCATACCGACACCTCTAGCTAATGCCGCAGAGAGATCCACGGTAGCACTATGGTTCGTCGCCGTCATCGCAGGGGCGGTGATAGTTCTTTTACTGATCGTAAATGTAATTAGGATCGGAAAAAAAGAACACCGATTGATCGCCAACGATGAAAGAGTACCCGGCCTGTCACCTATGTACAGCCTGATGGAAAAGAACTTTGATGATGAGGATGAGCCTGATGATGAATGGAAATTTTAATAAGCCCATTTCTCATCCGTAAAATCTCCGGAGTACTTTGAGAGCTCGCAGGGTGATCCACTTGCTGGGTTTACCTTTTCTCTCGATACTCGCTGCCATGCGGCCGTTCATGGAGTTCTGCATAAGCCATTTACCATGTTTGTCCTGTTTTTCGACCACCAGGTTTAAGGCGTCCTGCATCCTCGGATCCCGGTACCCAAGACCGGTGAGGATATCCAGCAGCTCAAGAACATCTGTCTGGTACATGAGAGGGAATCCGAACCTCAGCCATCCGGGTTTACTTACCCTCTTAAGGTCGTGGCTCCGCTTGTATATGTGATGAATGAGGAAGTACTCGACACCCTCGTTGAGAGTGTCTTTCATTTCCTTCGTTCTTTTATCCTCGGGTACTTCTGCCAGAGCTTTTAATGCCTTCGCAGCACCCATATGACATGTGTGCTTGCCGTAACAGTCATCGTATTTGTTGTACGGCCATTCGTCGGGAGGTTTTTTGCCGTCGTCAAATCGCTGGCACTTTGCAATATGATCGAGAGCGTCTATTACCCGGGGATCGTCCCGGTACCCAAAACGGAGCATGCTGAAAACCATGTTCCCGGTAAGGCATGGCAGAACGCCGCTGTGCCGACCGCCGTTCTTATCCGTTCCCATATATGAAAAACCGCCGCTCTGCCTGTCCTGCGACCATGTGAATATGAACTCGGCAGCCTTTCTTATTCTCTCATCCTCTCCATCCGCACCGAGTTCAGCAAGAAGTAGAAAAGACCAGACGGTACCCTTGTATTTTGCCCGGACGTAGAAGTCATTCAGTGGGCCCCAGTGGCCACCGGCTTCCTGCTTCCCCAGTATCTTTGTCACCGGTGCGGACTCCATTATTTTCATTCGGGCTTCTATTACATCGGAATTTTTTTCCTTTTTACCGAGTAGCTCTTTCAATGCGAAGTATCTTACAGACGGATTTTCTTCCTCCAGCAGCCATTCCGTTGGGTCCGATTTCAAATAGGATTTCCAGTCTTTCATTTTGCCGCGCTCCCTGGACAAATATATCTCATCTTGCATTGCTCACAACTCTTCTTTCTTCCGATGGCACCGCTGTATGACGAAACAGACAAAAGGAGGACCAACACGATAATTTTAATCAAAGAAAAACTCCGGATCATTGAGATAATTATCGATACGAGCGGGAGAACCAGGAGCAGGCCATAGGTTAGTGGAGGCAGAATTTTTACGACACTGGTGCTGAAATTCTCTATGTTACCTTTCTTAAAAAATAATGCTGAAAGTTTGCCCCACCCCGAATGACACCATTTGTCGTAATAATAACACTTAGTGCAGATGAGTTTTCGAAGAATGACGTAAACCATCAAGACCGCAAAGATGAGATATGCCCATGCAGCCAATGGATACAGGAACCTGCAGGCCCAGGTACCGAGACCTATCCACAGTATCATCATTAAATTATCGACAATTATCCTACCCGTCGAGCTTTTTTCCAATCCGTTCTCGAAATATTTTGTCTCGCAATTACTAATTATACCGCCTCCTATAACTTTTTTTTGAGCCTCTCTTGGATCTTCTCGCTAGTCAACTCCCGGAGAACGTCGGATGCGATCCATTTTGCTGCCGATGAATCCAATTTTTGTACCTCTTCCCCAATCTCGATAGCCTCCCGGTTCAGTTCCGGGTTCTTCTTTCCTATATTTCTAAGGGCCCAACTTATGGCCTTTTTTACCAAAGTTCTCTCATCGTTGGATTCCCTTATCATCGCCGGATAGAACTTTTTAAATCGTTCGTTATCGGCCGTCTTGTCTTTCCATCCGAAACAGGCCATGAGTGCGAAACCGGCCCTTTTTTCGAATTCATTTTCCCTTTTACTCCACTCTATTGCCTTCTTATCTGCAAAGGGAAGGCGCCAGAAGAGGTTCATGCAGCATTGATCGCAAATCTCCCAGTAATCGAAATCTTTTATCCAAGCATCAGCCTGGCCCTCTGTTACAAGCAAGGGATCGTCAATGATACTTGCCAGTATACGGGTTTCGCGATAACCGGCTTCCCACAGTTGTCGTGCAAGATCGTGGTCAACCCCGATCTCCTTGCCGATCTTTCTCAGATTGGGCATGGATACTCCAAATGTCCTGTCGGGTGTTATTCCAAACCTTGCCATTCCTTCAATAGCTTTTGCGGTCCCAAGCCCCTTCAGCTTAGCGAGAATATCTATGAGATTCATTTTCACACCGACGGTAATTAATCAACTTTTACAAGCTCATATTTTCTGGTACCGAGCCCAATATTCTCGGCGTATTCCAACATATGCCGTCCCCCGAATTTCTTCTTTCCCGCCCGTTTGTCGATGAGGTCGAGACACGCCTGATTCATGTTCATCATCGTATCAAATTTTCCATAGTTAAACCTTCTCCTTCCTTTCAATTGGGAGGTGGGAAGGTCGGGCCTTTCTTTTTGAGCGAGAACGCAAAATGGGGAGGAATATCCGGGTCGCTTTGTTAATCCGGTGGGGGGCCCCCGCCTCGCTCGTACTTTATGCTCCCCTGGCTGATATGATCCTGTTGGGAAGAATATTCTCGATCAAGAAATCCAAGCTTTTGTGAAGGGAAAATTATTTTTTTCTAATTGAGTGGACCTTTAAGGAGACCGGAACCAGAATGCCTACAACTGCCAACCCAATAGATATCGGTAAAATGTTTTTTCTAAAAAAACCAGCTTCAATACCTGATATCTTCCGATCTTCGATGAGGATATTACCATTGTTATCCAGCTTCATGTAATATACCTCCACTTCCTCGGACCTTTCGTCCAACCAAACTATATGGTGAGCACCGCTGTCATCAGTGCAGATGGCCGGGTCGTACGACTTCCCCTCCTCATGGGTCAACTGTATTGGTTTCTGGATATTATTCCCTGAATAATCACATTGAAGATAGAAGAGTTCGCTGGAATCATCGGACTCGTTGTACCAGACGATGTGGAGATCGTTGTTAAGATCCATGCTAACTGCTGGCTCATAGACAGGCCCTGTAAAAAGGGTATGACTCTTCTCCAATTTATATTCGTCCTTAATCCATTCATCATCGGTATCTTCATCAGTATCAGGCTTGAACGGCGGTCTATCGGGGGGATCTGAATACAAGCGGATACCTTCGATCTGAACTTCTGCAAATCCCGAGTTAATTTCATTTTTTATTCGATATTCACCAGTTGATTCTATAAAATGGGTAACATCATAATTTTTGGTTTGATCGGTTGAATATCTTCGAAAAGCCAGATCCCACTCGCCAAATGGTTCAAAATCACTTCCGTCTTTATTGATCAGCAATTCACCTGACACTCGTCCTAAATCAGATTTCGTAATAGTGAGTTCAATAAAATAGTCATGCTCAATTCTGTAGTCGTCGAAATTTAATGAAAAAAGGTTGTCATCTTCTTTAATAAACTCCATGGAGATAGGTTCGTAATTAATCAAAGTTGATTCGTCGTTTTCTCCCTCCTCTTCCTCCTTATTCTCCTCCTCCTTTTCGATATTCACTTCTATTTCCTCTTCAGGTTCGTTCCCGGTTTGAATGGAGGGAATACTTGAAATTGGTAAGAGTTTCAATTGATTGTCTTTTGTCCAAATAATATCAACCTTTTCATCAGGATCAACTACCATCTCTATGGAAAATTGCCCCGTCGATTCTTCCGTGACCTCTAATAATTCGGAGCCCTGCATCCTCCCATCAAGGTTCATTTTCACTATGCATATGTACCTGCGTCTTGGGGAAACTCCGTGGTATTCTTTATACCAGGATATGAAGACATTTTTTCCCGGGCCGAAATGAATGGAGGGGTCATAGGAGTTGTGATCTGATGCTTGAGAGCTTATGGACATTTCCGGTAAAAGAGTATCTCCATTGTTATCCAACTTTATATGTTGGATCGTAGAACCGTTTCGATTATTGGTCGTCCAAACAATGTGAATGTTATCTTTATTATCGATGGCTATGTCGGTGTCTGTTGACTTCATGCGGATGTTGTTAATTGGCTTTGGAGATACTATGGTTTGGCCATTGTCGTCCAGCTTAGAATAATAAATAGAGCTATTAACTTCGAAAACCAGATGAACATTATCATCTGAATCAATCATAAGGTCCGGATCCTTGATCGGGGGGGATCCTCTCATATTCCCAGGTCTGCCTGAATAAATTTTCACGTCATCTATGAGCGTGTCTCCGAACTTGTTCAATTTCGAATAATAAATTGAGATTATCTTTTCTCTTTCATCATCGTTTTCGGATTCAACTGTCTCTTCCATTGCTCATATTACATGAAGATCATTGTTTTCATCCGCAACGATATTGATGCTCTCGGTATCCAATTCAAAATCATGTCCACTATCTACGCATCCAGATAAAAATGTAAATAATAGAGACGAAAGAAGCAGCAGGCAAAATATTGAAATGGATTCTTTATTACTTCTACCTTTTCTTTTTCTGCTTGTTCTTCTATCTCTCTGCAAAGGTGTTGTCATAATAATACTTTGTATTTGATACTAAATATACTTTTCGTATTATTTTATAAAAGGATATTTTAAATCACCCATGAGGATAATGCACAATATCATCGGGACTTGTCGTACAGCTTCCAAAGTCCCTTCGGATGTTCATGCAACATTTTCCGCGGCTGACTCCTCTCCCCCCCCCATGTCTCGAAGGACTCACAGCTTCACAAGCTCGTATTTCCTTGACCCCAACCCTATCCCCTCGGCGTACTCCAGCATGTGCCGCCCCTCGAATTTCTTCTTCCTGGCCCTTTCATCTATAAGGTCGAGACACGCCTTGTCTATGGCAACCGGGTCAGTGGAGGCTAGCATTCCCAGGTCCGGCATTATAACCTTCATTTTTTTCCCCATGCAGTCACAGCCTCTGGTTATGTTGAAAGCAAATGTCATATAAATATTACTCTTGTCCTTCTGGGCGGCAAATGCATATTCCGCAAGCTTCTCACCGAAGGCCTTGAAAAGGTTGATTGAGGTCCAACGCACCTTTGCAGCTTTGTAGCGACAAACTGCTATACAGGAAGCGCAGCCTACGCATTTATCAAGGTCTATCTTGTGCGCCTTTCCCTTCACATATATTGCATCCGCGGGACAATTTTCGGCGCAGCTTCCGCAGTTGTTGCATTTTCTACGGATGATCTTGGGTTTCGAGGAATGATGCATGGTCAACTTTCCGCCACGGGCCGCACATCCCATGCCCAGCTGTTTTACCGCTCCGCCGAACCCTGAAAGCATGTGCCCCTTGAAATGAGCGATGATCAGCAGCTGGTCATACTCGCCAACTAGCTTTCCCACCTTGCAGCTTTTAAAATGTTTTTTATCGATGAAAACTTCCTTAAAATCATTCCCGTGGTCCCCATCTGCGATCTCCACCGGTACCCTTGTGAAGCCATGATCCTTTGCCAGTTTTCTATGCTTGTCCCGGGTCATACGCTCCCCGGCATACAGCACGTTTGTGTCAGTATAGAAGGTAGTTATCGTTTGTTCTTCGAGATAATCGATGATCCCGTCATAATTATCCGCTGATATGTAGGTGATGTTACCTTTCTCTCCAAAATGGACCTTTAACGGAATTTTTCTTGACAACTTCACTTTTTCTTTCTCCACCAAACGCTTCAGAAGTTCCCTGCCTGCCGCACTTATCTCCTTCGTCTTCGTATAAGAATCGATGGCTTTAAAGTAGACCCTTGCCATTTGACCACTCGATTGACGAGAAATAATGGATTATTATAAAGGTTTTATCTATCTATTTTACAAGCTTCCATAGACCTGAATATTAAACCGAAACTTATATTTGCAGGCGATATCTCGCAATTACTTGATACGGACATTGATCCGGGCGTTTTCGATTCCAAAACGTAAAATAACACAAATGTGATTCAGCCGCGGCAATAATGATCAATTAATCGGAATATAGAATTGAGCGAGGTTCTTCCATGTCGGAAAATTGCGAATCAACTGATCCGAGAAATATTTATACCCCTATAATATCGTACGAGCACGGCGCATACCATGTACCGCTTCTTGGTGAGAGCGTCCAGCACTGTCTGTTTCGCGTCGCAGACCGTTTCCCTGACCGTGAGGCACTTATATCGATCCACCAGGATCGCCGCTTCACCTACCGGGAGATAAAGAAGATCGTGGATAACGCGGCCAAGGCATTTCTCGCTCTTGGCATCGGAAGGGGCGACCGGGTGGCCATTTGGTCAACGAACAACTACGAGTGGTGGGTCACCCAATTTGCCACGGCCCGGATCGGAGCAATTCTCGTTACCATCAATCCCGCCTACCGTACCCACGAGTTGGAGTATGTTCTCAAGAAATCAAATGCAAAGGCCCTTCTCCTTATCGAGTCATTCAAGACCTCCAATTACGTGGATATGTTGTACAAGGTATGTCACGAGATCAAAGAATCGGTACCCGGTCATATAGATTCATGGCGTTTCCCACATCTCAAATCGGTCATTTTCATAGGGACAAAGCAGCATCCGGGGATGTTCACCCGCCGGGAGTTCGCCGAAATGGGACCCACCATGTCGGATACGGAGCTGGAACGCGTTGCCCATGGACTCGAGATCGACGATGCTATCAATATACAGTACACATCCGGTACCACCGGGTATCCAAAGGGCGTTGTGCTCACCAACCACAATATTATAAATAACGCTTATCTCACGGCTCTCGAAATGGGTCTGACGCATGAGGATAAGTTATGCATGCCGGTGCCGCTCTATCACTGCTTCGGCATGGTGCTGAGCAGCCTTTCTTGCGTTACTGTGGGCGCCGCTCTCGTAATCCCCGGCCCGGTTTTCGATGTTGAGGAAACCCTTAGGGCGGTTCACCAGGAGCGATGCACGGCTCTCCATGGAGTACCCACCATGTTCATAGCCGAACTGGAGCATCCGAATTTTGAAAAGTATGACCTTACGAGCCTTCGTACCGGTATAATGGCCGGGGCGCCGTGTCCCATCGACGTGATGAAAAAGGTACATAACCGCATGAACATGAAAGAGATATTGATCGGGTACGGGCAGACCGAGTGCTCGCCTATAGCCACACTTACCCGGCCGGACGACCCGCTTGAAAAACGTATTAGTACGGTGGGCAAGGTTGCGCCCCATGTGGAGCTGAAAGTAGTTGATCCGGAGACCGGCTGGACGCTTCCCCGGGGTGCGAAAGGTGAGATTTGTTTTCGCGGGTACAACGTCATGAGGGGATATGATAACATGCCCGAGGCCACGGAGGAGGCGGTGGACGAAGATGATTGGCTTCATTCGGGCGACCTTGGTGTAATGGAGCAGGATGGTTTTGTAAAGATCACTGGGCGCTTGAAAGAGATGGTCATCCGAGGCGGCGAAAATCTGTTTCCCAAGGAGATCGAGGAGTTCCTTAGAACACTTGATTTGATATACGACGTCTACGTGGTGGGTATTCCGGACGAGAGAATGGGCGAAGAATTGCTGGCCTGCGTGAAGCTTCGGAAAGGTGTGGAGGCGCCTAAAGCGGAAGAATTCCGCGCAATGTGCAGAGGAAATATAGCACATTTCAAGATCCCCCGGTACTGGCTGGTTGTGGATGAATATCCCATGACGGTAACGGGCAAGATACAGAAGTTCAAGCTGGCCGAATGGGGGATACGGGAACTGGGATTGGTGAAGTGAGAGATATTATCGTGTATTGTCCAAAGATATTTAACATCTCTCCTTTTTTTCTGCCCGCCATGTATAGAGGACTCTTTGTCGGGGGGTGGATAAATGATAGAGGGCTCGGTAGCCGGGGGAGGGAATAAGGGTGGTGTTGGCGCATACGAGCCCGATAGCAAAATAAAGGTGGGGAGATAACGCATAGGTAGTGAGGGGCTCCCCTCACGGTCGGTGGGACGCCGACCATTACAATCCCGCATCTTTTTATGGCACTCTAACGAGGGCGAGCGTTTGATAGATTTCGCTCGCCCTCGAAAAAACTCATCTGCGGGGGTGCAATGTATTCCGGAAAAAACATGAGGGATAATATAGGAGACTAGGGAAATTCGGGATTTCATTCGAAAGGATTATATACGCATATTTCAATATATGATTGGTGGTATGATTGGATATGACTGCATATGTAACAACGAGAAAGGTCGGGGGGTCACTGGTGGTAACGCTGCCCAAGGAGATCGTAGAACTGGGTGATATCCATCCAAAAGAGACCATAGAGATAACCGTGAGCAAGACCAGGCCGAACTTCTTCGGGAAATGCAGGGGTATCGGGAAGTTCACGGAGAACGACAGGATGGACTACCATGACTGAATATATCCTGGATTCCTATGCGTGGATAGAGTATCTGGAAGGGACGTCGCAGGGAGAAGCAGTACGGGAGTTGATCGAGGACCCGGATAACGAGATCCACACGTGCTCAGTCATGGTGGCGGAGGTTCTCTCCAAGGCCCTGCGAGCGAACCGTATGGATATTTACGAGAATGCACTCCGGGCACTGGAACGGATACCGCGGATCGTCAATGTGGACCTCGGGATAGCAAAGAGAGCGAGCATCATTCACGCGAAGGAGAGGAAAGTCCAGAAGGATTTCGGGCTCGCAGATGCATTCCTTGCCGCCGCAGCTGAGAAGGTTGGCGCCATGATAGTAACGGGCGACCCGCATTTTAGCGGCAAGGAGAATGTGGTATTTTTAGGTGAGGATAACACGTGAATCTTATTCCCAATCCGACTAACGGACCGGATATTGGGATGTATACGAGTCCATTCGAAAACATCTTCGAATGGCACCCAATAAAACCAAGATTGAAACCTACGATATGTGTATGTTGTCAACGGTGTGAAGCACGAAATTTAATCGGGATTCGCAGCTTGATGACGTTAGCGGTGGAGCAGCCCGGAAGGGACCGATCCCGTAGAATCTGTGAATCGGAGAATTCAATAGAGGCAAACTCGTCAAGTCATGACGTGGGTAACTCTTTACTATGCAGAAATCTTCGCTAATATATCGCAATAACTAAGCCACGATATATTAATTGATGAATCTACATCATGTAATTCATTAATCAATTCCACGACGGTATTCTTTGCTTGTATCGAGTCCTCTATTCCAAATGGTCTATTTTTCCAATCTCGAAGCTTGGTTATTTTCAATTTATCATGTACCAATATATTTATTCTTTTTATTAATTCTTTCAAATGTTGAAAAGCTTGTTTATGAGTATCTATTGTATTACCATTTATCAACTTCGGTATAATAATCCACTTACTCTTCAAGTCCAAATTATCAAGATATTTTTTAAAAAAACTTGATGATAATTTTCTTGATGCGTATTGATTGATAAAGGATTCAACGGTCATAATTCCAAATAAAATTGCAGTCATACTAAATTGGGATATTCTCATATCAATATGACTTAATACATTAATTCGATCCAAGTCATTCTCTAATTCTGAAGAAATAATTTCTTCCGCATCTTTAGTCAATTTTTCTATTTCCGAATGACACTGAGAGACAAATTGAAAAAAATGTCGATAGTACGTTGTTGATACTTCCAACTTATCGAAATCTATATCAAAAACACTACGTTCCTATAACATATACCCAATATCGAATCACATGATATTATATCAAGTCATGAGATTATCTTGTTTGCAACCTTCCCCATCATACTAACAAACACCCTGGCCGCCATTCTCACTTCGAAATCTGCTGCATTGAACTTTTCCTCGTTCACATCCCTCTTCTCCCAGGACATACACGCAGAGATTGAGCTTTTCCTTTATCCTGCAAAAGAGTCGGCTGACACCGACCCATGAGGCCCCGGTCTTCACTCCAGTATCGTCATTCTATCTTTTATCGGGTATGCCCGATTCTCGATTCAAAATAAAAACAAAAAATAGGGGCATCGCCCCCTTTGTCGGTGACCGACCGGTAAGTTCCATTTTTGGGATTTCCGCTGAAAATATCCTGAGAAAAAACGCACAAATATCTAACTTGGGCTACTTTATTATAGTGTGTAAATGACAAAATTAAGTTATATTAAGCCTAAATAAACCATTTTGATAGCAATATTAAAAAAACCAATAATCAATGGAATATCTAGTAATAGACCAATGACTAATTTCTTTGCAAATACGGGATTTTGTTTATAATAAGGGATTTCATTTCTTATTATTTTCGATTTATTTGCATTGTTAGTTCCTGGGACCATATGACCCTTAACACAGGTTGGTAAATACCCTTTAAGAATTAACAATGTACTTAATAAGATAAAGAAAATATAAGAATAAAATAAATAGTTTGCTTCTCTATTTGGAATAATATTATTGGTACTTTCAAGAATTCTATATTGAAGTAATGATAGAACAAAACAATAAACAGCACCTGTCATAGGCGGTAATAGTAGACAAAAATGATTGAAAAATAATTTCTCATTCTTTAAAATACTTGGTATTGCTTCCCTATATTGAAATGCTAATCCAATACAAATAAATAAATTTGGAAGACCAACAGCTAAACTCGAAGCCCAGAGAATTTTATTTTCTACTTCTGGATTTAAATTAGATTCTACTACTACCGAAAATATAAGAATTATTATCCCTATAAATAAACCAATGAAGGGTAATGAGCTAATATATATAATTCTAGATTTCATCGCCGATTCCATTTGTTTCCAGGGCTTAATACTATATCCTATCTCTTTCCAGGATGAAACCAGAGCTTTACGAATAATGATCATATCTATGATAACACCTATTACTGGGAACCCAATTACAAACAGCGCAAAGAGATAAATATTCATTTCAAATCCTTCAAATAAGATAGAACTCTCTTTTCATATATAATTTTACCTCAAATTACGTTTTCAGGGGGCATTTGCCCCTGTGGTCGGCAGCCGACCTTAAATGATTTTGAGATTCTTAATTTTGAGTCGTAAACGAGGCCGGTCTAGCTTTATTGCGCCCGGCCTCGAAGAAAAACCCTAAGGTGTAAGTTTATCAGAATAATACTTGCCCGAAGATCGACATAATGGTCATAATTCGCGCCAGATACTCAGAACTTTTTCAAGTAGTCCTCGTGACGAATCCGCCAGCACCCTTATCATGGGTTCCTTGCCCACTCCTCCCTCGTCTATCACAATGTCCGGTGCCTTATCCCTTCCTTCCATCACATAGGCTGCGGCCCAATCCATGGTCCGGTGTTCCTCCTCTGCGGACGAGATGGGTTCCTCCATTCTCGGAGCGAAGGCTATGTCAAGATCAAGCTCCTCGCATATTTTCCGGATATCTCTGGTGAGTTTGATGTTCATGGAGCTTCTTACCGATCTATCGTACATTTGAATATTCAGAAGGAAACGGGCAACGTGATCCGACACTCCGTACCATGGAATATGGGCGTGCACACGATCCTTCAAACGGACTATCCGTCCTTCGATACCAGCGGCTTCTTCAATACCCGTAGCATAGGGTAAGGTCGTTACGAAGTTGGAGGCCACTTCCGGAATAAGCTCGTATATATTTTTCGTCTCCAGCTCGCGAACGCATTCACGAACCTCTTTCATTACCGGGTATCGTGCAGCCTCGTTCATCAGATGGTTCAGCGGGGCCACCATTGACCCGCCTTTTGTTTCTAAGGGAAAGCGGATGGATCGGTTAACCACGGAAGTGCCGAATTCCACGGCATCAAATAGGTCATTTCCTTTTGCCAGATATGCTGAGATAGCTGCGGACAACATGCAGCCGGTTCCATGTGGATCACGTCCCGGAATAAATTTTCGTTCGTATTCCCGCACCCCGTTCTCATCCACTAGTAAATCCATTATCCGGTCCTCTTCAAAATGACAACCGGTGACCAGCACCGCGTGGGCTCCCATTTCTATTATCTCCGATGCGGCTTTTAAGGCTTCGTTCTCATTTCCAATTGAAATGCCGCACAACAGTTCCGCCTCCCTGACGTTCGGAGTAACGAGAATCGCCCTTGGCAGTAACGATTTTTTAAGCTCGTTCACACCTGTATCGTCCAGCAAAGTATGACCCGTGCTGGACCGTATTACCGGATCAATTACCAGCGGTATGTCATAATCCCTCAGTGAATCCGCAACTGCTCTTACGATCTCTCCGTCTACCAGCATTCCGGTCTTGACGCCATCGGCCCCGATATCTTCCATTATGGATTCGATCTGACCCGCCACTATTCGAGGCTCCGTTCTCACCACTTCTCGCACGCCAAAGGTATTCTGGACCGTAAGGGCCGTAACTGCGGACGTCGCGTGTACTCCTGTGGATTCTATGGTTAAAACGTCAGCCTGGATGCCGGCTCCACCGCTGGGGTCGGAGCCTGCTATGGTCATGGCCGAGGGGTAATTTCGTTTCCGGTTCATAGTTTTCCAACCGTTAATTCACTATGCTAAACAACAATTTTCTCACCAATATCCATTGACATATTTTTTTGTACAGTGGAGACTATCATGCTAGAGATGAGGAAATGAAAATTTCGCGAGATATTATTTTAATCATATAACAAACCATCGGCATAACTCCCATTCCCTCGGCCGAATATGAATTTTCTCTTTTCCGACACAGCATATATATAACAATATTTTAGTATTATGAGATTGTATATGGAATGAGTAATCTGTTGAATTTATGAAGTGGAATCGGCCCTACGGGACCGCGATTCCGCGCACATCGTCAAGCTGAAAACCTCGACTTTCTGTCGAGTTTTTCACCATTGACAATATTCAATTACTCTTACTCAATAACGGTGTTCATATGGCTGTAGGATCCCCAAAACCAAATAGAAAGACTCTAAACATCGATGGTATTAAAATCTTGATAATAGTTGCAACGTTGGTACTATCGGCCATAGGGATACTTGCCGTATTTTCTCCATTACCTGCGGAGCCGGGCACGCGAACCGTGCATCCTCCCGGTAAACCCTCGAACCCCATACCGGCAAACGATGAGAAAGGGATAACAGGTAACACCATCTCTCTATCCTGGACACCCACTCTCCAGTACCGCGGCGATCATAAGGCTATAACGGACAACTGGTTGAAGATATCGACTCAAGGCCCATGCAACAGTGATGGCGCCACGGCCAATGTGTTCAATGGAGCGCTTGGACCATCGACGCAATATGAAATATCCGGCTCAGCGGTGAAAATGGGTACCACCTATTACTGGGCTGTGAAGTGCCAGGACGAGGATGGTTGGAGTCCCTATTCAAACTGGAAGTTCTCCACCAACGCTCTTCCGGTGGCATCCATCACCTCCATCACCCCATCCCAGGCCAGGGAAGGCCAGGAAGTCCTTTTCGTCGGGGAGGGCGCCGATAATATCGATAATGACGACATCACCGCATACAAGTGGGATTCCAATCTCAACGGAGAGCTAAGCTCGGAAAAGAGCTTTTCCAGTCTGGATCTCAAAGATCCGTTGATTCCCGGTGTACACCAGATCACCTTCCAGGTTCAGGACTCCAACGAACTCTGGTCGGAGGTCACGTCCCAGTGCAAACGAAATCTCGAGATCACGGTTAACACTCCACCCAGCAAACCCACTGCTCTTGAAGTGGACGGGGATTCAATGAGCGACGACGGTGAACTAACGACGCACAAGCTTTCACCGAGGATCAAATGGAGGGCTTCCACCGACCCGGACCCCGAGGACTCCGTGGTCTATATCATAAGTATCAGTGCCCAACTAACTTACGAGAAATCCATTGCAGACGAGGAACTGGTCAACGTGCCGGAATACTCCGTGCCGTCCGTTCTTTCCTACGGGACTCTGGACAGCTATTCCAACATAATGTCAAACACATACTACTTTGAGATATCCGCCTCTGACGGGTACAAGAAATCAGAAAAGACAAAAGAGGAATTTAAGGTGATCAACCATCCTCCGGATGAACCGGTCATAGAGATTGAGCCGGCAGCTCCCACCAGCAGCGACTCCATATTCTGCCATATCGGGGATGAGACCTCATCGGTAGACAGCGATGGAGATAAGGTCCTGTACACCTATAAATGGTACAAGAACGATAAATTCCAGGATAAACTTTCCGGCAAGGGGATTGACTATGCGGATGTTGATAAAAAAGAAACGAATCATTTCGATACATGGAAGGTGGTGGTCACTCCCACTGACGGATTCATAGACGGCGAAGATGCTGAAATGGAGATTGTCATCGGGAATGAACCCCCGGTGGCAAGGATCACAAATCCCTATAAGATAGACGGCGGTCCCATGTATCTCGATGGTGCATTCTATACCATAGAGGAGATAAGCTTCGACGGTACCGGCACCACCGAACCGGACAACGATCCTATCGTGGAATACCTGTGGACATCCAACATCTCGGGGCAACTGGGCAAGGGTGATTCTCTGAAGAGGAAACTCGAAAAGCCGGGTCAGCATCTCATAACGCTGCAGGTCACCGACCAGCAAGGCGCAATCAGCAACGCCACTGTTTTGATCTGGGTAGAGGAGCCCCCCAAGCCGATTCTCACCCCTGTATTCAAGGGGGACTTGGCGGGGCCCTTCAAGAAGGGTGACAGGGTGGGACCCATAACCATTATGATAACTAATAGCGGCACCGATGTGGCCAACAGCCTTACCATAAGCCTCACCAACAACGGCGTAAGAGAGGCCACTATTCCGGTGCATACCGGCGTATCCATAGCGAGGAACATGTCGTACCCGGTGGATATACCCGAGTACCTGATCCGGACCGATATCGTGAAGCTGGAGGTGAAGATCAACGGGAACAACAGTTTCGGCCTTCCCCTGTCCGAGGCCAGAGGTGAACTGAACTATACAAAGAACTCCTGGTCCCCCATTATCAAGGGTTCGGGAGCCAATGAGGAAACTGGCTCCAAGGGGGGTATCGTTGATAATTGGATATGGATCATACTTGGTTTCCTGGTCCTGTTCCTGGTAGTTGCGATAATCGTTTTCATTGTGATCCGATACAGGGGCAAAGAGGAGGAATACGAGGACGGACCGGTTCAGACCAGTGTTGGACTGGAAGGCCAGGGTCCTGTGGAAGGTTATTCCATAGGCCCGGGCGGTTTGCCACATCCCACGGCCCCACCTATCCCGGGTGCAATGGCTCCACCGTCAATGTACATGCCTCCTCCGTTTGGGCCAATGCCGACCGGAGACCGGGGGCCGGGTCGCGGAATGATGTTTCCGCCACCTCATCAACTAGCATTACCCTCAGGGCCCGAAGGTGTTCAACCCCCCAGGGGAATGTTGCCACAACGTCCCTTTCCCGCTCTGATGCCTCCAATGGGAATGATGCCGGGGATACCGGGTTTTCAGGGAGGTCCTCCGGCACCCTTTTCCATGCATTTCCCCCCACCACCCTATGCAGATGTTGACCCGTCGCGACCCCCTTCTCATTTTGCTTCAGTAGAAAAACCTGAAATACCTGAGATATTCGCCGAAATTTCACCAAATGAGGCCTCTCGTCCGGCCTCCCCCGCCTGCCCGAACTGCGAGGCGGATGTCCAGGAGGGATGGTTGATGTGCCCCCAGTGTAAAAAACGCCTCAGATAGATTGAAATAATAATGCTACCGGTCCTAACTTTTTTTACCCCTGCTTTTTTTTACGATCCAACCTATAATAAAGATCGGAATGAACAGGCCAAGGCAGATGAGCTCGATCCAATCCGAATCCCAAAAACCGTCTTCCTCTTCATCGTCCTCACTATTGCTAGATCTGTAATAAACACCACTTCCTGTGCCGGTAGTGCTTCCACCGCTGCTTCCGCCCTTTCCAGCCGCCGGAGGAACCAGGACGGATAACACCAGCACTAACATGAATACGATTGTAATAATTTTCTTCATGGGTTCACTCCGAGCGTCGTATGAATTAAACCTATTGATTTTATGGAAGTTTAAATAATTTATTGATTTATTTAGAATGGTATTCTAAGTTATTGATAGATGGTACCGCTTGTCACAGCTTGTCATCATCCATCTCGTAAATGTTTTCGATCTTGCTGGTCCTGGCCTCTCTCCGTTTTCTTTCAAGGTATCCGTATACCGAAGCATGCTTGGACCCGGACAGTACCATGTCCACGGCTGTTCGGGATATGTCAATACCCACATAGTCCCCTATTATGGCCACCGTATGACCGTAAATCGACAACTTACAATCACCGAGTTGCTCGATTATACGCTTGGTCTTACCCTCCTTTCCAATCATGCGCCCCTTCATCTCCCTTATGCGTTTTGGTTTCTTTCCCGTGTATTCTCTAATGTCTACAAGCGCAAAATACAGGTCCAGTTCAATTATATCCATAGCTTTCTCAGGACTGAATCCCCTTGCGATGGCCTTCACGACATCTCTCACCTTTAGAGCGAAAAGGGGGTCCTTGGCAAACGTTTCATCGAGGTCCACGGTTCCTTCTTCGGAATCGATGAGCACCCTGATTCCCGTCTTTATCTCGATCTCTCTTTTCACCTCTCCGTTGGTACCGACTAGTATGGGTATACGTTCATGAGGAATTTTTAGATACAGCATTTTCATCGCCTGAGTAATATAATAAATCAAATGGAAAATTTATTTTTATCGTTATCAGCTTTTATGTACTTCAAAGCATTTTTCCAGTCGGCGGCGACCCCTCTTCTTACGAAGAACCGGGAAATGTTCTTTAAATCCCGCAAAAGCCAGTTTTCGGCTTCGGGATGTTCTCTGACCACACATTGACCTATATCGATCAATACCAATCGTCCTTCCTCTGTTAACAGGATATTATATTCGCTGAGATCGGCGTGAACCAGACAGGCGGTGTTGTATATCTTGAAGTATTCTTCTATAATATTCATGTAAAGTTCTTCCGGATATTCCATGGGGACGTCCTTCAGCATGGGTGCGGCCCCGAATTCATTACCGATATACTCCATTACCAGGATGTTCCCTGAAACGTGGACTGGCTGTGGGACGCTCACTTTGAATTTGATCAATCTCGAAAGATTGTTATATTCCTTCTTTGCCCAAACTGAGATCAGTTGGCGCCTTTTGTGGGGGATGTTTCTATAACGTGGATTACCGTCTATGTATTTCATTATATTTCTAAATGTGGCAGTGGAGGTGCGGTATATCTTTACAGCGAGAAGTGTCCCGTCGGGGCTTGTTGCACGATATACATTCCCCTCCTTGCCTGTGGAGATTGGGTGGTCAAGGGTTTCGATCACCTGGCTCGTAATAAGCTTGTAGATGCGAAGGAGGGCCATGTGGTCGAATACCTCGTCGTAGGTCTTCCGTTGATCGGCATCCCTTCTCCTCGTATCAGATTTGGTATAACCGTCGATCCTTTCTTCAAGGATGTCGTACATTTCTTGAGAAGACATTCATTCCACCGTATTCGTGATGGATAGCGGACCAAGTTTAGAATACATCTATGATCTCGGGAAGCTTTCTTTTCTTGGACAAATAATACGCCTGGGTTTTCGTATACCGGTATGCAACGTCAGCCTTTTCGTCCTGGAATTCCCAGGGTTTTATGATGAGGAGGTCACCTACACGTATCCACATGCGTCTTTTCATCCTGCCTGGGATCCTTGCCATCCTGGATTTTCCATCCTCGCACATGGCAATGAGCCTTGAACCGCCCAACAACTGCTCCGCTACTGCAAAAATCTCGCTCTTCTTTCTGTTCGGCAGTTTTACCCGGATGTATTCCGGTCGCACATCGGTTCTCGGTTTTGGCAGATATATCCCTCAATTTTAGTTCCTCGTAGTTCAAACAATGTCGATTCGACATTGCGCAGAGTATATTAGTAGTTTTGGCCCGCTTTTTCTCCCTCGCTTTGGGGGTCGAACGGATGTGGACCCGCGAGCAAAGGTGCGGGGGTAGAGAATCACTGCAAGTTTTATCGGATAATATTATTCGGACCGTTCTATCCTTTCGAGCAGTTTTTTGGTTTCGGCCGTCCGGGTCTTTGGCGTTGTCTTTCCGTACCACAGTACAAGACGCTTGCCCAGTATCCTAAGTAACCGCTGCTTGGATATCCTCTTTCCCTTTATGGTCGGTCTTCTCAGAAGAATCCTGCTGCATTTTTCCCACGGCAGTGACGGGTGAGCGGCTTTCTCGTCCAGGCGAGGAGACAGTTTGACGTACCGGCTTATCAGGGCGACCTCCGCAGCTGATGGGGACGGAACTGAATTGACCTTCGAAACCCTTCTCCCATCCTTTCGGGATCTGCTTGCATCGAAATACTGGGGCCATATAACAAGGTAGCCGTCCCTTTTTGAGACCGTGATTATCACCCATTTGTTTTAGAAAGTTACTTTTTCTTCCCTCTTTTCTTGGTTTTGTCTCGCTGACCGGCGTATATGGCGTTTACGATGCCGTGCTGTCCAGGTCGTGAGGTAACTTTTGCAAGTTTTTCACCTTCCACCTCTATTACCGCCCCTTTGGTGATGATATTCCTTCTAACGTAGTGAGGGTTGGCCGTGTTTTCCACAACTCCGATGATCCTTAATTTCTCGGACCGGTTTGCCTTCTGATCGACAACATTGGCCCAATGAGCTCCCAGCAGACGGAGTTTTTCACCGCCTCCCGTTGTCCTTATCCTCTTTTTTCTCTCGTTACGTACAAAGGTATGCAGTATTTCCCTGCCAATCTCAGTTTTACGTTTCTTCCGTAAACTACGGAACCGACCGCCTGTAGGCTTCCTTCTTGATCGCCCTTGCCATATTCCCATGCTATCACCTGCAAGTTTTTCCCAAGAACAATAAATTTCATATTAAAAGGTTGTTGCACGCTTTTTTTATAATAAAAAAGAGTGGAATTGATCTTTTTGTGCAATTTTTTTTAATAGTTGAGATTTATCCAATACTTTATCTTGGATACTTTCTTACATTAAGCGGAGCCGATATAATATAATCTTATTTTCTGAACTGATGACATGAAATTATGATTATCCGAGATTTAAGGAACAATATTTCTATAATTTAAACGGATTTCACCCCGAGTTCATCGAATTAACTTCCATTTTCAGCAATGATATAATATTCGTATAGATGTGGTAAACAATGACCAAAGCACTTGCAACGGAGCCCCCTAAATTACTGGTCGGCATAGACGCCGGCTCCACTACAGCAAAGATTACAATCCTATCGTCCCATGGCCGGGTCCTATTCAGCGATTACAGAAGACATTTGGGTGATTTACCAAAGACGCTTGTCGATATTATAAAAAAAGCGAGTCTGGAACTCGGAGATGTGGAGATCTCACTTGCAGTGACTGGCTCCGCGGGAATGGGTTTAGCCGAGCGTATGGGGTTTCCATTCGTTCAAGAGGTCGTGGCAACAGCGAGCTACATAAGGAAATATCATCCCGAAGTCAGAACTCTTATAGATATTGGTGGTGAGGATTCCAAGATAATACTGTTCGATAACGAGGGAAGGCCCGACATGCGCATGAACGGCAATTGTGCAGGTGGAACAGGTTCTTTCATTGACCAGATGGCCTCGCTTCTAAATGTAGAGATCGGCGATATGAACGATCTGGCCCAAAGATCCAAAACTGTCCAGACCATCGCTTCGAGGTGCGGAGTTTTCGCAAAGACCGACGTGCAGAACCTGCTTTCCCGAAGGATATCCAAAGAGGACATATCGGCGTCCATTTTTCATGCCGTTGCCGTCCAAGCCGTCTCCACTCTTGCAAGGGGTTACGACCCGGAACCAAAAGTGATGTTCTGTGGGGGTCCTCTAACATTCCTTCCAATGCTAAAGAAAGCCTTCCTCGATTTTCTCGACTTTACTGAAGAGGACGAACTAATCCCTGAAAGTCCATTGTTCATTCCGGCTATAGGGACCGCTCTCTTCAGTGAGGCCCCCCACCTCGATATCAAGTTGTCAGAGCTGGATGCCATTGTTAAAGCAGCTTCCGATATCAACAAAAGAGTGGAGGGGCGTCTTGACCCCCTTTTCAGCGGGGAATCCGAATTCATTGATTGGAACGCTGCGCGGATGGTGGAGATCGGGGAGAATACCGACATTTCGACGCTCCATGGGAAGAACTGTTTTCTGGGTATTGATTCGGGTAGTACGACCACCAAGATAGTGATCATTGATGAGGGGGGGCGGTTGGCCTTTGGTTATTACGAAGGGAACAAGGGAGACCCGGTGGGTGCTGTCATATTGGGTCTTGAAAAATTATCTGAGATTTGTGAAAAAGGGGGGATCGAGCTTAACATCGTCAATTCATGCGTGACCGGCTACGGAGAGGACTTGATCAAGGCAGCCTTCTCCGTTGATATGGGGATCGTAGAGACTCTTGGACATTTCCGGGCAGCATCCGAGTTCATAGATGACGTGTCATTCATACTGGACATAGGTGGCCAGGACATGAAGGCGATATTTATCGAGAACGGCGTTATCACTGATATCGAGATCAATGAAGCCTGTTCATCGGGCTGTGGCTCTTTCATAGAGACCTTCGCAAGGTCCCTGGGGTACGACGTAGAGGAGTTTGCGAGAAGAGCGGCCTATTCCGGTGCACCGTCGGACCTGGGAACAAGATGCACCGTTTTCATGAATTCCAAGGTGAAGCAGTCCTTCAGGGAAGGGGCGACCATTGATGACATCTCTGCTGGCCTCGCGTTCTCAGTGATCAAAAACTGCCTTTACAAGGTATTGAAAATTAAGGATACCTCCGTTCTCGGTGAAAAAATTGTTGTGCAGGGGGGCACATTCCGTAATCCAGCGGTCCACAGGGCATTGGAGCTGATACTTGGACGCGAAGTAGTGTGCTCCTCCGCCCCCGAACTGATGGGGGCATACGGTGCCGCATTGAAGGCCCGGGACCGTTGGAATGAAGATTCCAGCTTTTCCTCCACTTTCGTAGGGATGGACGGCCTAGATCGTGCCAAAATGTGCGAGGATAAGCACGTCAGGTGCAAGGGATGCGAGAACCGCTGCACTGTCACAATGCTAAAATTCGATCCCAAACATTTATTCTATACTGGCAACAAGTGCGAGAGATTCTTTTCGAACAGAGGGGCGGATCACAGGCGTGGTGAGAATCTCCTGGGGTACAAATTGGAGCTTTTGTTCGGCTTGGATAATGAACCGGACGGAAAGCCTCTGGTAACAGTGGGTATTCCCCGGGTGTTGAACATGTTCGAGAACTATCCATTCTGGTGTACTCTCCTGCGAGAATCCGGTATCAAGGTGGTTCTCACAACTCCTTCAGACCAAAATATATTGGAAATGGGCGCCCGAACGGTGATGTCCGAGAACATCTGTTTCCCCGCGAAGTTGACGAACGGGCATATTTTTGCCCTTGCAAAGATGGGTGTGGACCGAATATTCTACCCCATGGTGGTGTACGAGGAACAGGAGTACGACGATTCACTGAACCAGTTTAACTGTCCGATAGTAACCAGTTATCCCGACGTTATAAGGAATGCCATAATGCCCGATATGAAATTCGGCATCCCTTTCGATACACCCGCCGTCAGCTTCGGCAGTATAAAACTTCTCAAGGCTGTATGCTGGAAATATCTCAAGGGACTTGGTGTGGGGAAAAAAAGGTTCGATAAAGCCTTTAAGGGAGCTCTGGCTGCAAAACGTGAGTTCAAGGAAAAGCTGCGAAAACGCAGTTCCGAGATCGTTGAGAAGGCCCGTAAGGAGGATCGGATGGTTGTACTCTTGCTGGGGCGACCGTATCATCTGGATCAGTTCATAAACCAGAAGGTACCCGAGATGATCGCCGACCTTGGAATAGACGTGATTTGTGAGGATTCCATACCCTTTAAAAGCGGTAACGGATTGGATGGTGTGGATGTCCTTACCCAGTGGCAATATCCGAACCGGATATATGCTGCTGCAAGGTGGGCCGGCATCGAAAAGGGTGTCGAGGTGGTACAACTCAATTCCTTCGGGTGCGGGCCGGATGCCCTTATATGCGACGAGACCAAGACAATACTTGGACGAAAGGGGAAAACCCACACGCTCATCAGGATCGATGAGGTCTCGAGCCCAGGGTCCATAAAGCTCAGGCTTAGATCAATGATGGAATCATTATATCAAAGGCGCTCCGCAACCAGTGGCGGCGAACTTCCCGATATAAAGAATAAACCCTTTTCGGATGCCGATAAAGGGAAAACCCTGCTTATACCGTACTTTTCACCGTTCCATTCCGGGCCACTCGAGAAAACCCTGAACACAATGGGCTATAATTTTCACACGCTTCCTCCACCTGACCGGAAAAGCGTAGATGTGGGGCAGAAATATACCAATAACGAGATTTGCTATCCCGCAACTATTGTGATAGGGGATTTAATCAAGGCACTGCAATCCGGTGAATACGACCTCGATGATGTGGCAGTGGGAATCTCACAGACCGGAGGTCAGTGCAGGGCGTCGAGCTACGTATCCCTTCTGAAAAAGGCTTTATTGTCCGCGGGTTTCTCAGACATACCCACGGTGACGGTTCATTTCTCAGATGAACGACTGAACTTTCAGCCAGGATTCCAGCTCAGCAAGAAGAAACTTGCCCGCCTGGGTCTTTTGGGTGCGCTGCTTTCCGATTCTATAATGCAGTTCCACCAGGCCACGGAAGTGCGGGAGAAGAAAAAAGGCAGTGCAAAGAAAGTCACCGAGCGCTGTCTCGATAGGATGAGCAAGATGATCACGGGAGAGTTGAAAATTAATTATATGACTTTGTTGCGTGAAGCAGTTGATGAGTTCAATGCAATAGAGACCCATGAAGGAAAATATCCCGCTGTGGGATTTGTGGGTGAGATATATGTGAAATATAATCCCTTTGCCAATTTCCGGATGTGCGATTGGTTAAAGGACAAGGGCATCGAGGTGGTTATCCCTCCGATGGTGGATTTCTTCACCCAGGGTCTTGTGAATCTCAGGGAGAACCACAAAGCGAATGTTGAGCGTAACAATCTTAAGTATTTCGCGTCCTATCCGATGCAGTGGTACATCAACTATCATCAAAAACGATTCGAGAAGATCAAAAAGAAATTCAAGTATTACCGGCGGTCGCACACAATAGATGAACTGGCGGAGAAAGCGTCGAAAATTGTAAGCCTTACAAATCAATTCGGCGAGGGGTGGCTGATACCTGCAGAAATCGCCGCCTTTTACGAGGACGGAATTAAAAATATAATATGCGTACAGCCCTTCGGCTGTATCGCAAACCACGTAATAGGCAAGGGCATCGAGAGGAGAATGAAGGAGATCTACCCGGACCTGAACATTTTGTACCTGGACTGCGACATGGGTTCGTCCGAGGTCAATGTGTTTAACAGGTTGAACTTTTTGATCGAGTATGCAAAAGAAACGGTGGGAATGGTTTAGATCGAATTTCTTCTTAGGGACAAAATACCTTGATTGATTTTTTTTATTTGGGCTGGCTTCGGAACAATTTGTGCCTAAAAACCTTCGAGGATTTCTAAAAATCAGGGTACACAGATAATTTCTACTTCGGGTTCTTTCCGGGGGCGAGCGCTGTGTTCAGCAAACAGGTGTACCCCCTGATAAACATACCACGCTCTGAATGAACACATTTTATCCTCAAGGCAGATATCTTTCATGATCTGATCTGCGGGTTTTCGGTGAACTTTATGATCGAGCGCACTCAGCCGCATTAATTGATACAGGACGTCATGGACAAGAGATCCACGCATGATCTCCCTCGTATCTATGGCCGGTCCACTGGCGCCATCCCATGCGTACCCCTTTCTGATGGTTAAAGCCCCGTCAGTAGATAATGAGATAAATTCAAAATCAATATTCTGACTTGGTTTGATGTCAATTTTAATTACATAATCACCCATCAACTGATACTTGTATTTCCCCAGTTTTCTGTAGCAAGCTTTGCCCATCTCTGTATCCTCCCGTATTGAAAGCGTACGAAAATCTTGTATATAAAAATCCTGTATCAACTATAAGAAATTACCTTTATTAATTATTGGCATATTGAGTGGGAACAAGAAGATGGATAATGCAAGCTAGGGTGTATCCCGAGATATGTCCTCATAGCCCAATTAATATTTCGCACTAATCTCTTCTATAAAAATCCGGTGGGACGGGTTGAGTTCGCTGCTTAGGTGAAGATTGATCTTGTGGCTCGGATGTAAATTTTCTATCGTTGCTTGGATATTTTTCCGGGGGAATCTCGCTTTCCATCCTAACCCGATCTTCATGATAATCTTCTTCTTTATCGTCCTCGTTATGCCTTCTTTTTTTCAGAAAGATAAATATCAATGCTATAATTACCAGTACAATGACGATGATGATCACTATGTACACCCACGCGGTTAAGAATGCTTTTTCAGTTCCATCTTCTGTTGAACTAATAGGGGGTTCCTTTACAACCATTTTGAAAGTAATTTCCTCTGAGTTGTCGGCATCATCATATATTGAAAGGGTAATGGTATAGACCCCTTCCTTTTCGAAAATGTATTCCTCTGTTTCTGTGTATCGCTCAACAGTCCCATCCTTTGATTTAATGGTCCATGTCCAGTTCGTTATCCCTACATTATCGAAACTGCTGCTACTATCCATTATTATCTTTCTACCTTTCATAATTTCAATTTTATCTTCATTTTGTACGTAATTACCCAAGATCGATATGTTTATACTGGGTTCCGATTTATCTAATATATTGAAAAGAAGAGATTTGGAATCCATATTTCCCGCACCGTCTGTAACGGTTAAGGAGACGTTATATTCTCCTGGGAACATAAAAAAATAGAAGGCAGTATCGTTATAAAGCCGAATTGTCATTCCTCTATAAACAAAGGACCAGGTATAGTTTACTATTCCAACATTATCTGAGGAAGTACTACCTTTAAACGTTACCGAGCTACCTTCATTTCGATCACGAATATTATCAATATATGCAACAGGAAGTATGATATCCTTAACGGTAAGTATGAAATAATCCATTGCCCAGTTTCCATCATCGTCGATCACCTTCAATGAGATATTGTAAGTTCCGGCAATTTCGAATGAAAATGCAGTGGTCATTTCGGAGATAAGCTCTTCTGCCCCATCGTAATTGAATTTCCAGATATATTCGATAATTCCAACATTATCGGTGCCGTTTGCGCCGTCCAATATAATGGTTTGATATTGTTCAATGCTCCGATCATTTCCGGGAGCTGCCGTTGGTGTTATTACATCCAGGATATCAACGGTTATCTCACCTCCGGAAATCGAAGTGTCCAGCTCGTTGCCGTTGACATCCCTGATTATATACGAGTATGTTAACATAAATGCACTATTCGATATGATTATATCCAGGTTCCATATGTCATCAGTTGTATATTCGAGTGAAATCTTCCTATAATCACTGTAATTAAATGCGTATCTAACAAATACCGCCTCTATATCGAAATGTAACAACTCAGCTTTTAGACACACCAGATTCATGAATGTCATTTGACGAGCGCGTACATAATCTTTTCTTGGCTAG